>CAYLQE010000014.1:0-55837 GCA_964385835.1 uncultured Muribaculaceae bacterium
ACGCTATCCTCGACGGTTCTATCCTTGAGGCGGAGACAAAGGTTATTCCTATCTTCAACTTCGAGGTTCCTACATCCCTTCCTAACGTGAACCCTGCTATCCTCGACCCTCGCGACACTTACGCTTCAGCTGAGGAGTGGGAGACAAAGGCAAAAGATCTTGCCGCACGTTTCGCAAAGAACTTCACCAAGTACACTACCAACGAGGCAGGCAAAGCTCTCGTAGCTGCAGGTCCGAAGGTAGAGGAGTAATCTCCATACGACAATACTATAAAAAAGAGTGACCGGGAAATCCCGGTCACTTTTTTTGTCCTACAGGTTTATCAGCGGGGACGGTACGCCGCGAGGAAGCGTGCGCAGGTTGATTGTCCCGCATTCCGCTCCGGTATCGGCCAGGGCGGCAGCCGCGCAGGCGTATGCCAGTTCGGGCGTATTGTTGTTGCCTGACAGATGGCACAGGAAAAGATTGCGCAGGCCCGGATGATAGAATTGCCTTATCGCCACGGCGGTATCCGAATTGCACATGTGGCCCTCGTTCAGGATCCGCCGCTTGAGTTCGGCCGTATAAGGTCCGTTGACCAGCATGTCATAGTCGTAATTGCTCTCTATCACGACCGTATCGGATTCCGATGCCAAAGCCATGGCCTCGTCGGTCACATGATCCATATCCGTCATCAGGACGAATCTGTGGGTGCATGCGCCTGAGCCGGACAAAGCCCCGCCGTTCTCATAGCAGCGCACCGCGTAGCCGACGGTCTGCGTGGCGTCATGCGGCACAGCGAAATATTTTATCACGAACCAGTCGTTGATAGTGTTCCACCCGTCTTCCTCCAGCACCCTGCGGCATGCGGAAATGTGATCGCGCGTAAAAGTATGCGCCGCAAGAGCGCCATGTATCTTTGCTGTCGTATATACCGCCGGATGCATATACTTGCAGAAAGTGCCCAGGAAACGTATATGATCCAGATGATCGTGGGTAACGAGAATCCCGTCCACCTCATCAAGTGAAATCCTGTTGTCCGCCATGATGCGCCTGACCCTCCTCATCGAAGCGCCGGCATCTATAATAAGGGCGTGCCTGCGCCCGGTGCTGTCCGGTTCAGTGCCCAGATAGCAGCAGTTTCCGCAGCTTCCGCTCGTAAAGCTCATGAATCTCATGCGTCCGTCCTCCCTATTTCTCCTCGCAATATTTCCTTATCACAGCGTACGCCTCCTTGACGCTAAGCTCTCCGGCAACCGAAAGATCGCTGCATCCCTTTTCCTTGTCTTTCAGATATATCTGCACAAGAGCGCGGTTATAATAGGCATCGCCCATATACGGCCATACCGCGATAGCCTCCGTATACGCCTGTATGGCCTGTATCATATCCGAGCTCAGGCAATACAGGTTGCCCAGGTCGTAAAGTATATACGCGACGCCCGGAGCCGCCTGAGCGGCCTCCTTCAGGTCCGACAGGGCCTCAGAATAGTCGTATTGCTGGTTCACCCTGTCCTTCACACGCGCACGCGTATTGCCGTTCTCATCCATGCTGAGCACCTGCACGCTGTTCTCTATGGAAGCGATGAAGTCTATCATCTCCGCTTTGAGGACTCCCCTGTTCATGAGGTAGAGCGCCCTGTATGCGGCCTCTACGCCGCGCGCACCGGCCGACTTGTCCACAGCGATGTCATAGGCTGACAGCGCGGCGTTGAACTGCTTGTTCTCGCATGCGTACAGAGCGGTCAGGAACGCCTCACGCGCGCTGGCAAGGGATGCCGGCGCAGCCTGTGCTCCGCCTCCTGACGGTTCAGTCTCCCGGGCGATCCGCACGGGAAGCGGTGAGGTCGCTGCAAACCTGTCCACGACCGGATTCTCGTAATTGTTCTGCAGGGCCACCATGCCGCCGGCAGAATTCGCCCGCACGAGCCTGTACATAGGGCGCAGCCTTACATCCACGTCCCTGTGCTGCAGCAGCTCGTCATTGAAGTTCTTCTTGGCGAAATCCGCATCCAGCGCGATAAGCGAATTGTATTTTTTAGTGGTGTCGGCAAAAGAGCCGGCATCCGTGCTGTTCCTTGCGCGATACTCCTGAACCTTGCGGCGGGCAGTCTCATAATCGTCACGCGAACTCTTGTGCCGTCCCATGAGGCTCTTCACATAAGACCTGTTCATATATGCCTTGGAAAAGTCAGGATACAGGGCGATGGCCCTGTCATAATCCTCCAGCGCATCCTGGTAGCGTCCCATCTCGATAAACAGTGAGGCGCGGTTGAAATATACCAGCACATTCTCCGGATTTATGGCCGCGACACGGTCCAGATCCTCAAGGGCGGAGCGGTATTCTCCCAGCTGCGCATTGATAAGGCCGCGGTTATACAGGGCCAGAGCATTTCCCGGCTCCAGTTCCAGCACCCTGTTCAGATCGGACATCGCCCCTCTGTAGTCATGCTTCTCATACAGCATCAGCGCGCGGTTGAACAAGGCGAAAGAGTTGTCCGCGCTAAGGCCGATAGCCCTGTCAAGATCGGCGATACCCTCGTCGATATCGCCGCAGGCGGCATAAAGACGCCCCCTGCGTATATAGCCCTCCGCATCGAAACGGTCTATCCGTATGGCCTTGTTGTAATCATTGAATGCCGCTGCCGTATCCTTGAGAAACAGGAAAGACGCGCCGCGGTTGAGATAGACGGAAGGGTCCTTAGGCTGTTTTCTGATATAGCGGTTGAAATCCTCCACCGCCTTGTCGAACTGCTGGTTCAGGAAATAAGTCACGCCCCTTGAATAATACAGGCCCTCGTCGCCGGGACGAAGCGAGATCGCACGGTCGTAATCGGCGAACGCGGCCTCCATATTGCCTGTGCGGCTCTCTATGATCGCACGGTAATGATAGCCTTTGGTGAACACCGGGTTCAGCCTCACCGAGGTATTGAAGTCCGCCTGGGCGCCGCGCAGGTCCCCCAGGTTGTATTTTGCCACGCCCCTGAAAAAGAAAGTCCAGTAATCCGTGGTGTCCAGCTTGGCAAGGACATTGAAATTCTCTATGGCGCCTGCATATTTACCCTCGGACAGAGCCTTGCGTCCGCGCCACGAGAACACGTCCTTGTCCCACTGCGCATGACATGACAGCGCCCCGGCCGCAGACAGGAAAAACACGGCGGAAGCATATTTAAGGATATTTTTCAGAGTAAAATGCATATCTTTGCAAAGATAACAAAAAATGGCCCGAAAATATCTTATATATTCCCTTTTATTGCTTGCAGTCTGCCGGCAGGTGTCCGCCCAGAGCGACTGGCGCGCGCCTGAAGGCATCAGCATCGCAAATTATCCTGACACGGCCTTGCTGCATCAGGAGGTCTCGTTCATGACAGACAGCCTCAGGCAGGGGCGGGAGCGAGGCACGCCCGGCCACAGCGACATGGGCTTCTACATAGGCAGACAGCTTGCGGCAAACGGTTGCAAGGGCCCTGGCGGCAGCATGAAACAGCAGTTCATGGTGACAGACAGCACGGACACGGGAGCCAACATCATAGGCATAATGCGCTGCGCGCCCGGAAACGGCAGCGGCAGATATATAATCGTGGGAGCGCACTATGACGGCCTGGGAGTGATACAGGGCGTGCTTTATCCCGGCGCTGACGCCAATGCTTCCGGAACGGCAGCCATGATAGCCATATCGGATTTCTTCAGCGGACAGCTCAAGGCCGGCTATACCTACGGCAGCAATATAATTTTCGTGGCGTTCGACAGCTACATGGACGGCCGGGAGGGTGCGAAGGCCATGTGGAAGGCCATACGCCGCGGCGCGCTCACGGACCCGTTCACAGGCAGACGCATCAGGCCGGAGAACATATCAATGATGATAGACCTGGACCAGATAGGCAGCAGCCTGTCCCCCGTACACGCGGACAGACCCGACTATCTGATAGCCATAGGGGAGCACAGTCTCGCCACCGCATCCGCGAGAGCGGCACTGGACCGCTGCAACAGGCATTACGGCCTGAACCTCGATCTGTGCAAGAGCTACTACGGCAGCGCGAATTTCACAGATACATTCTACAAGCTGGGAGACAGGAAATATTTTATATCGGGAGGCGTCCCTGTCATGTATTTCACCTCGGGTATCACTCCCCTTACCAACAAGCCCGGCGACACTGCGGAAAGCCTCGATTATGAAGTGTTCCGCAAGCGCGTCATCCTGATATGCAGGTTCATGGAAAAAGTCATGTAGCATGAAAATCTCGGTCATAACCATAAATTACAATGACCTTCAGGGTCTCAGGCGCACATCGGCCAGCATTCTGGCACAGGACTTCGAAGATTTCGAATGGCTTATAATAGACGGCGGAAGCAAGGACGGCAGCAGTGATTTCATAGAATCGCTGGCAGCGGACCCTGTCGCTTCAAGACACCTCAGCTTCAGCTGTTCCGAACCTGACGGCGGACGATATCCGGCCATGAACAAGGGTGTAGGACATGCCGGAGGCGATTATGTGCTGTTCATAAATTCCGGCGACGAGCTTGCAGGACCCGGAGCGCTGAGGGAAGCGGCCGCTTTCATTACAGGAGCCGGGGACATTTACTACGGCAACTGCATAATCGACTGGGGAGACCGGCGCGAGCTGCGCATCACCGCGCCCGTGATAAACGTGTTCGACATGGTCCACCTCGGGATCTGCCACCCATCCTCATTCATACGCCGCAGCCTTCTGCTGGACAATCCGTATGACGAGGGGCTGACAATCGTATCCGACTGGAAAGGCTGGTGGACATGGATGAGGCAGGGGAAGACTTTCATTCACATAGACACCGCGGTTTCCGTTTTCTATACGGACGGCATAAGTTCCGACGGCAGGTTCAAGGACATGGAACATGCTGAAAGAAAGGCGGTCATGAAAGAGTTCGTGCCGCCGATCACACGGTTTGCCGCGAAAATGTACTCGCGCCACAGCGGGATCAGGAAGATCTTCCGCCGTTTCATTTACGGCGGAAAAAAGACAGGACGGTCCTGAGTCCGCTTAAGAAGCCTGCGCGTCTTCGCGCCATCCTCTCCTCACGTCCTTTCCTTTTGCGTATATCATGTATGATATTTTCGCGGTACGGGCCGTAGATTTCCGGATATTTTCGCGCTATACGCTCCAGGACAGGCTTTTCGTTGCGCTTGCATTCGGTCAGGGAACTGGTCCCGGCATGCTGGCGGTAAAAGAAAAGTTCCTCGTCTATGCGCACCGTCACGCTGTCTTTTTTCAGGAAGCGCAGCAGAAAATCCCAGTCTTCATAACCGTTGCGGAAACTCTCGTCATAAAGGCCTGCCGCTTCGGCGTCAGCGCGGCGGAAAAGGCTTGTGCAGAAGATGCAGTTAGTATGGACAAGACGGTCATAGCTGTATTCCGGCAGCGGCCATTCCTTTTCCACCGCGCCGAAAAACCTTGCACGGCAGTACACCAGACGCACATCCGGACGTGCATCGAAAACGGCGACGGCCTTTTCTATATATGAGGGAGCGATAAGGTCGTCCGCATCCAGCGGCAGCAGGAACTCGCCCTTCGCGGCCGCCACGGCGGTATTGCGCGCTGCGGCGATGCCGCCGTTCTCACGCTCCATAAGACGGAAACGCGCATCCCTGCCGCAATACATAGCCGCGATTCCGGCGGTATCGTCCTTGCTGCCGTCATTCACGACTATGCATTCCCAGTCATGGAAAGTCTGGTCCATGACCGAATCCAGCGTCTGAGCCAGATAGCGCCCCGCATTGTACGCGGGAATTATGATGCTGACACGAGGCATATCATCTATTTTTCTTTATTGGTATCCTGATTCCGAAAAGAGTGAGGCATTTGTCATAATTGTCACCGTAATGGTCGATGCTGAACAGCCATTCGAGAGCGGGCTGGACACAGTTCTTTACGGTAAGGCGTATGCGGCTGGCAAGGCTTCCCGCTATCAGCACGCGCCTGTATCCCATGGCGCTGACGGCGATTGTGAAAATTCTTTCATACACATGCGCGTAGGTGCCGCTTGCGTGGGATTTTCCAGTAGGTTCAAACAGCCTGATACCGATCTTCGGGTCCTTGAGATATCCGAGGGCGGAAGCACGCACAGCGAACATCGTCCCCGCGCAGAAATGCCTGTCCGCCGGACTGATGCCCAGACGCTCCAGCTCGTCGGAGAGCATCGTGGAGTCCTCGACGGTAGCTCCGTTCGAGATGACGTCCGTCTCCATCGCATAGACGATACCGGTATCCTTTTTTCCAAAGGCCTCCAGCACCCTGCCGAAAGCAGCCGGGCTGCCGATAAGGACATTGACCATGATGTCGCGCCACTGCCGTCCGTCATAGTTTCTCCCGTTGACGCGTGTTCTTGCCTGAGAGTCGCGGTTCTTGGTGTGAAGCTTTATCACGAAGTCGTATTCCGACAGATCCGTGTTCTTGACGGCATGGATGAAAGGCCACACATCATAGCCCACGTTCGGAACCTCCATGAACCGGGTGTCTTCCTTCAGCTCCTGGATTTCCTTTCTGGCGTCATCAGGCAGGCCGCAGCAGGTGACGGTCAGATCCCAGCTGCATCCGCTGATATTCTTAAGCCTGTCCAGATAATACCGGATATAATCGGCGTAATAAGCATGAAATATAACAAGAACTCGCATGTCGGTTTTGTCGGTCTTATTCGGTCTTACAAAAATAGTCTGCAAAGATAGCGAAAATATAGTATATTTGCAGTCTATGGACAGACATGCGTATATCATTCTGGCTCACAAGAATCCGGACCAGATAAAAAAACTGCTGGCGGCCCTGGACGACGGGCGCAACGACATATTCATCCACATAGACGCCGGAGCCAAATTCGGCCCTGACTTTTTCAGCGGATGCTGCAAGGAATCAGGCCTGTACTTCACGGACCGCAGGATAAAGGTGAACTGGGGAGGCGTAAGCATCATGAGGGCGGAGCTTGAACTCCTGCGCAAAAGCACGCAGACAGGAAGTTACGCATACTATCACCTGCTGTCGGGCATGGACATGCCGATCAAAAGCCAGGATGAGATACACGCTTTCTTCCGGCAGAACAGCGGAAAGGAATTCCTGCATCTGTGGAAGATGCCCGGGCACACGAAGATGCGCGTACAATACTACACCCTCTTTCCGGAGGGGGCGCGCGCTTTTTATACGAATATCCCTAACGGAGCGGTCAAGGCCATACTCAAGGCCCTCGGCATACAGATGAACAGGGGCATAGATTTCCGCTTCGGCTCCCAATGGTTCAGCATCACCGACGGATGCGCGAGATATGTCCTGTCGCAGAACGAATGGCTGGAAAAAGTGTTCCGCCACACCTGCATGATAGACGAGATTTTCCTTGCGACCCTGCTGTGGAACTCGGAATTCAGGGAAAGGCTGTACATCGGCACGGAGAGCGAGAGCAACAAAGAGCCAAGTACGGCCAACATGCGCTTCATCGACTGGACCCGCGGCAGCAGCATACGCCATCCATGGACATTTATCGAGCAGGATTACGGGCTTCTGTGCTCCGTGCCTCACATGTGGGCGCGCAAGTTCAATGAGGAAAAGGACAGCAGGATCATAGAAATGATGCTGTCGCGGGTCAGACCAGGTCTTTGAACCTGTCAGGAATCCTGACAACTATCCTGAATCCGAACATAGCAGGCTTGTTCAGGGCATACGGCGGACGGCAGAGCGTCTGGCATATCCGGGCGAACTTTGTCCATTTGTCAAAATCGCGGGCGGGCAATTCCGTAGCATAGCGTATGGTGCGCGAACGCTTGGCCATGTGTTTGCCCCATCCCTGGCTGAGGCGGTCCTTGTCCGAGAAGCGGTCCTCGAGCCTCTTTTTGTCAAAATAGCCGAAATGGAACAGGTACAGGTCCTTCGCTATATGGAAATTGCAGCCCTTGACCCTGTGGAAGCCGCTTCCCCATACGCACGGGCGCGCCACAACCGAGGGTTTCGTATAACGGGTCCCGATCTGCGCGTAATGGCGCTGGTTCAGGAACGGAAGGTCGCCGGTAATATCCGCCTCCTCGCCCAGTTTCTGCCCGAAATCAAGGCCGAGGGCGCTTATGGACGTACCTATTTCCTGCCTCGAAAGGAACTCCGGAAGCGAAAGCCCGCACTTTGGGTCCACGATTATGAACTCGTCCGCATCCACGCCTATCACTATGTCGTAGCCGCTGCCAAGCAGCTGCGCCGTCATTCCGGAAAGGAATTTCAGCCTGCCTTTCTCTGCCGCCACGACCTGAGTCCCTATCTTCTCATGCAGGAACGCGTTTGTCCCCTCGCAGAAAGGGGCGATTGTCTGGTCGGTGCCGTCGAAATATATGTAAAGGTTCTCCTTTCCAAGCTGCGAGCCGTAATATTCCACCCACTTGCGCAGGTAGAAATCATCGTTCCGGACCATTGTCAGAGCAGCGATTTTTTTCATAAGTCGGGTTTTTGATGCAGTTAAAGTCCATTAGCCGAGCCACCAGCGGTGGTGCGTCCAAAGATAATTGTACGGCTGTTCCCTCAGGTCAGCCTCAAGCAGCCGGTAATAGCGTCCGCATATCTCTCCGGCCGTCATCTCCGACGCGTTATCGCATATCGGCGTTAATTTCCATGTATATCCGCCCTCAGGCTTCTCCTTCATGCTCAGGTACAGAACCGCATAGGAGAATTTCGCTGCGGCGCGGGCCGAGGCGTCCATGTAGCGGCACGGCCTGTTCATGAATTCTATGACAGGAGCATTTAGAATATCGAAATAAGGGCGCTGGTCCGTGATGAAGTTGTAGACTTTCTTTTCATTCCTATGCCTGAACATGTACCTCAGCACGTTCTTGGATTCCTGATATCCGGTGAAATTCTTCTTGTCCTTTACCGGAGCTATGCGAATACGGGCGAATACGGCATCCATCACCCTGTCCGACATCCTGCGGTACACGCAGCAGAAATCATTCTCCGGTATGTCCAGCACTCCTTTATAGTCATAATTGGCGAATCCGCCGAAAAGCTCCCAGTTGCCTGTATGGGAACTCATCACCACGACGCCGGGAGCGGTGTCATACGCATGTTGCAGGACTTCCGGATTCTCCATCTCCACTATATGCGAGCGGCGCAGCCTGCGCGGGTCCGTGCACGAGCCGAACCATATTGCCTCGAGGAAAAGACGCGACATGTGCAGATAGAAGCGGTGCCGTATCTCCAGACATTCTCCGGCGCTTTTTTCCGGGAAAGCCTTGGTAATGTTGTCAAGGCAGATGCCGGTGCGGTATCTGAATACATTTTCCAGCAGAAAAGCTATCCACACCGCATTGAAACGGTGGAAACGCAGAGGCAGCCTGCCTATGAGAAAAAGCAGGGAGCGAAGCAGAAAGCCGGAAATATTGAACAGCATAGTCTCTCAAATATTCGTCCGTACACAAATATACGAATTAAATTCACTAACTTTGTATGTTATGAAAGAATTCTGGAAAGTATTGGCCCGTTTCGTGGCTCCATATAAAGGTTATCTGTTCGGCTCCGTAGCCCTGAATCTGCTGTCAGCGGTATTCAACATCTTCTCATTCTCGCTCCTGATCCCGATTCTGAACATCCTGTTCAAGACGGACAGCAATGTGTACTCTTTCATTGAATGGGACGCGGCTGACACCGGAATAAAGGAAAAGATAATCAACAACCTTTATTATTACGTCACCCTGATGATAGATGACAAGGGAGCGCCGTTCACGTTGATGATGCTCGGAGTGTTCCTCGGAGTGATGACCGCGATAAAATGCAGCTGCTATTTCGGCTCGTCCGCCATCATGGTGCCGCTGCGCACGGGCATAGTGCGTGACATAAGGGTGCAGATGTACAACAAGGTGCTCGGCCTGCCGCTGGGATTCTTCTCCTCCGAGCGAAAGGGTGACATCATCGCAAGGATGAGCGGTGACGTGGCCGAGGTGGAAAACTCCGTCACGAGCGTGCTGGACATGCTGATAAAGAACCCGATACTTATAATGGTGTATTTCGGCATGCTGATATTCATAAGCTGGGAGCTTACCCTGTTCACCCTGCTTGTCGTGCCGGCTATGGCATGGGCCATAAGCGCGCTCGGCAAGACGCTGAAAAGGGATTCCCTGGACGCGCAGAACAAATGGAGCGACACCATAAGCCAGTTCGACGAGACGCTGGGAGGCCTGCGCATCATAAAGGCTTTCATCGCCGAAAAGAAGATGAAAGCCAGGTTCGACAAGACGGCAGACGATTTCCGCCGCGCGACA
Organism: uncultured Muribaculaceae bacterium; assembly: GCA_964385835.1. GTDB lineage: Bacteria > Bacteroidota > Bacteroidia > Bacteroidales > UBA932 > Cryptobacteroides. Next base: position 10,232 of record CAYLQE010000014.1, read on the forward strand.
AACAAGGTGGCAGTGCGCCAGAGCGCCGCGCACCCTGTCAGCGAGGGACTTGGAACGATAATGGTAATGGTGGTGCTGTGGTTCGGAGGCACCCTTATCCTGGACGGGCGTAGCACGTTCGACGCCCCTACCTTCATTTTCTATATGGTGATACTCTACAGCGTGCTGCAGCCGCTGAAAGACCTGACCCGCGCCGGATACACGATCCCGAGAGGCCTCGCCTCAGTAGAACGCATAGACAAGATCCTCTGCGCGGAGAACAACGTCACCGAAAAGAAAGACGCAGCCTGCATAGATTCCCTGAAAGACGGGATAACGCTCGAGAACGTATGCTTCAGCTATGATGAGTCACGCGAGATCCTGCACGAGGTGTCGCTGACTATCCCCAAAGGCAAGACGATTGCCCTCGTCGGACAGTCAGGCTCGGGAAAATCCACGCTCGTGGACCTTATTCCCCGCTTTCATGATGTCAGTTCGGGCAGCATAAAGATCGACGGCACCGACATACGTGACCTGAAGATACACAGCCTGCGCTCCATCATAGGCAACGTGAACCAGGAGGCCATACTTTTCAACGACACCATTTTCAACAACATAGCGTTCGGAGTGGACGGGGCGACCAAAGAGCGGGTGGAGAATGCCGCGCGCATCGCCAACGCCCACGACTTCATCATGGAAATGCCGGAGGGATATCAGACAAACATCGGAGACAGGGGCGGCAAACTCAGCGGCGGCCAGCGCCAACGCATAAGCATCGCACGCGCCATACTCAAAAACCCCGACATCCTGATTCTGGACGAGGCCACATCAGCGCTCGACACCGAGAGCGAGCGCCTTGTGCAGGAGGCGCTGGACCGCCTGACCTCCACGCGCACCACGATCGCCATAGCACACCGCCTGTCGACCATAAGGAACGCCGACGAGATCGCCGTCATGCATGAGGGCCGGATCGTGGAAAGGGGCACTCACGAACAGCTCCTTGCCCTCGACGGCTATTACAAGAAACTGAATGACATGCAGGCCCTGTAGACGTCACGCCATGAGAATACGCCTTTCCGCACTGCTTTCAATATTATGCGTATCCGCGGCCATGGCCCAGAATCCCATGCAGCCGATGGACAGCACCACGCTATGCCCGCAGCTTACACAGTATCAGAAGAACCGGGACAAAATGCTGCATGCCGGAAACAGCGGCAGGCCGCAGCCCAGCAGATACAGGGTCAAGGACCTGCGCGGAGCGCAGCTGGTAAAGCGCGGCATCGACGCACCCAAGGGCATGAACGGACGTCATATCGCCATGTGGCAGAGCCACGGACGCTATTTCGACTTCAATACGCTGGAATGGCAGTGGCAGCGTCCGAGCCTGTTCCAGACGACGGAAGATCTTTTCACACAGAGTTTCCTTGTGCCTTTCCTGGTGCCGATGCTGGAAAACGCCGGGGCCAGCGTCCTGCTTCCCAGGGAACGTGACTGGCACGGTTTCGAGCTGATAATCGACAATGACGGCCCGTCCTCCGGCATACTTTCCAGAGAGCACGGACATGTGGAGACAACTGGGACATGGAAAAGCATTGCGCCGGGATTCGCGGACCTGAAAGAGGTCTACGCCGACGAGGACAATCCCTTCGAGACCGGCACATGCCTTCAGAGCAGGACGGTTGTAAAAAAAGGCAGCGAGGGCAGCGTCCGCTGGCATGGCAGCATACCTGAAAGGGATGAATACGCCGTATACGTATCCTACAGGACAGTGGCGAAAAGCACCTCCGACGCACGCTATACGGTGCATACCTCAGGCGGACCTGTGGAAATAAGGGTAAACCAGAGAATGGGATCGGGCACATGGATATATCTCGGCACGTTCGAGTTTGCGGAGGGAGAGCAAAAACTCGTGAGCCTGAGCAGCCGCAGCTCCGTGGACGGGACAGTGACGGCCGATGCCGTAAAGATAGGAGGAGGAATGGGAAAGATAGCCCGCGGCATCAGGGACAGTACGGAATACAAACTATCAGGGCTTCCTGCGTTCGCCGAGGGAGCGCGGTATTATATGCAGTGGAGCGGCATACCCGCAAAAGTGTGGAGCCAGAACGAATCCATGAACGACTACCGCGACGATCTGATGAGCCGCGGGGCATGGGTAAAATACATAAGCGGCGGATCCTGGGCCAATCCCAGGCAGAAAGGCCTGAACATTCCCGTTGACATGTCGTTCGCATGGCACACGGACGCCGGTTCGCGCCCCGACGCCTCGATAGTGGGGACGCTCGGAATCTACACCCTGCGCTGCGACGGGTCGTGCTGCCTGCCGAACGGGCGTCCGAGAGCCACCAGCAGGGAACTCACGGAACTTCTGGTAAGCCAGATCGAAAATGATCTCGGCAGGCAATGGGACAGCCTGTGGACGATACGTGACGTATGGAACAGGTCGTACAGCGAATCACGCACCTGCGGAACCCCGTCGGTACTTCTCGAACTTCTGTCGCACCAGAATTTCGAGGATATGAAATACGGTCTGGACCCAGTATTCCGCTTCTATGCGTCGAGGGCAGTTTACAAGGCCATATTGAAATACCTCAGCATGCACTACGGCTGCGAATACGCCGTGCAGCCTCTTCCGGTAAAGGCATTCGGCGTACGTCTGGACACACGGCTTCCGGCAAAACGGGCGGAACTCAGATGGCGGGAGAACGCGGACACGCTGGAGCCTACGGCGAAGCCTGAATATTTCATGGTATATACTCGCATCGATGAGGGCGGCTGGGACACAGGAAAGAAATTCACTCCGGCGTGCAGTGAAGACGGCTGGTATGAAGTGCACCTGCCTGTACAGGAGGGGCATATCTACTCTTACCGCGTGGCCGCAGGAAACCATGGAGGGCTGTCTTTCAATTCCGAGACACTCTGTGCCGGCGTGCCGCATGAGGCGCGCATGGAAGAAGACGGCACGCCGCAGAAGGTCACCGTCGTGAATGCGTTCCACAGGGTCAGCGGTCCGAAATGGTTCGACACCGCCTATTACGCAGGTTTCGACACAGCCAATGACAGCGGCGTGCCGTATCTCAGGGACTGGGCCTATGTAGGGGAACAGTACGAGTTCAACAGGAGCAAGAAATACGATGCCGACAACCGCAACGGATTCGGGGCATGCTACGAGGATTATATGGACGTGGTGATAGGAGGCAACACATTCGATTATCCGTACATGCACGGACGCGCCATATACGGAGCGGGCTACGCATTCGACAGCTGCAGCGCCGAGGCCGCCGGATGCGACGGTGATTTCGGACAGGGAATCAGGGCCGCGGACATAATATGCGGAAAAGAATGCGTCGTGCAGACCGGAGCAAGGAGTCCGAAACGCGGCGGCATATATTCGGAGAGCATGATGAAAATCCTGAGAAACGCGGTCTCAAACGGCTGCGGTATCATGATAAGCGGCGCATACATAGCACGCGAGGCGGAGGAGGCAGGGACATCCGTCAGGACATTCGTGCGCGACAGCCTCGGCTTCGGGCTCCGCAGGGAGCACGGCACACGCACGGGCGAACTGCGGATGCACGGCAGCGGAAATGAAAGCGTTTTCTTTCCGGTAAAACCATGCACGGCCTCATACTGCGTGGAGAATCCTGACGCCCTCAGCACCTACCGCCTTGGATCCGAGGTCTACATGGACTACCCTGACACAAAATTTTCCGCTGCCGTAAGAGCGGATTTCGGCACATACAGGGTGGCGGCTTTCGCATTCCCTCTGGAAATTCTCGACAGCGAAAGGACAATGGAACGGATAATAAGCGAGACGCTGGAATACATCTCCGGAAAATAAGTGTGGGAACAGCACTCTATGGTTATTATAAGTGGCGAGCGAGCCTGCCTGCCAACAGGGCAACGCGGCTTCCGTGCCGCATGACAGGAGTTACTTTACGGAAAAGGGCTGGCGTCCGGCTATCGAACGTCCGAGAGTCAGGGCGTCCGCATATTGCAGGCCGTCGCCGAAGCCGAGACCCCTGGCTATCGCCGTCACCTTTACTCCGAACGGAGCTATCTGACGGTACAGATAGAACGCCGTCGTCTCCCCTTCCACATCGCCTGGCAACGCCAGTATGACCTCGACGGCAGGGCCTTCTTCCCCGTCAGCGGCACCGCCGGACGGAAATTCTTTCGACAGACGTTCGAGGCGGGAGCGCAGCTCCGGAATGTTCAGGTCGGACGGGCCTATGCCGTTGATCGGCGAAATGATGCCCCCGAGCACATGATACACTCCGTGATACTGGCCGGTATTCTCTATGCTCATGACATCGTTCACGCTTTCCACTATGCAGATCGTGGAATGGTCGCGCGTGCGGTCCGCGCAGATGGAGCAAAGCGGTTCGTCCGATATCATGCGGCATTCGCTGCAGTAACATACATTGTCGCGCAGCATGTTGACAGCCTCGGTAAAGTGATGCACGTTCTCGGACGGCTGCTTGAGCAGATGAAGCGCCAGGCGCAGCGCGCTGCGCTGCCCGATACCGGGCAGGCTGCCTATGGCATCCACGGCGTTTTCCAGAAGTCTGGACGGATATTTTTCCTTGTACATATCGTGAGGCTGTCCTTTAAGTCAACAATGAGCCACCCCAACGGGATGGGATGGCTCATCGTTATATAAACCATTTCGGAACGGCTTTGGCTATGCAGCCTTGCCGTCTGAACCGAGAACGTTGACGATCTTGTGGGTGTACATCTTCTTCATGTTCTCGCGGGCAGGAGTAAGGTACTGGCGAGGATCGAAGTGGCCAGGATTCTCGGCGAAGTGCTTGCGGATAGCGGCTGTCATTGCAAGACGTGAGTCTGAATCGATGTTGATCTTGCATACGGCGCTCTTCGAAGCCTCGCGGAGCTGCTCCTCCGGAATGCCTACGGCATCAGGAAGCTTGCCGCCGAACTGGTTGATAGTGTCGACCTCGTCCTGAGGAACTGATGAAGAACCGTGAAGAACGATAGGGAAACCGGGAAGTTTCGCCTCGATCTCGTGAAGGATGTTGAATGCGAGAGGAGGAGGAACGAGCTTGCCTGTCTTAGGGTCGCGTGTGCACTGCTCAGGAGTGAACTTGTATGCACCGTGAGAAGTACCGATCGAGATAGCGAGCGAGTCGCAGCCTGTACGGGTAGCGAAGTCGATCACCTCCTCAGGTTTTGTATAGTGCGACTCTGCAGCGGAAACCTCATCCTCGACACCGGCGAGGACGCCGAGCTCGGCCTCAACTGTAACGTCATGCGCATGCGCATAATCCACAACCTGTTTTGTAAGGGCGATGTTCTCCTCGTAAGGAAGATGAGAGCCGTCGATCATCACTGATGAGAAGCCTGTGTCGATACAGCTCTTGCAGGTCTCGAAAGAATCGCCGTGGTCGAGGTGAAGACAGATCTGAGGATTCTCCCAGCCGAGCTCTTTCGCGTATGCCACAGCACCCTCCGCCATGTAGCGGAGAAGGGTCGCGTTAGCATATTTGCGCGCTCCTTTGGAAACCTGGAGAATAACAGGAGATTTTGTCTCCGCAGCGGCCATAACGATAGCCTGAAGCTGCTCCATGTTGTTGAAGTTGAAAGCAGGAATGGCATAGCCGCCTGCGACTGCCTTTGCAAACATCTCTTTTGTGTTTACAAGGCCAAGATCTTTATAAGAAACACTCATAATGATAAATGAATTAAATAATTTCAAATAACAGACAAATTTAGCTAATTTTGCAGAAATCTTCAATACGTATGAGCAAAAAAGTGGTGATATTTTCCGCCCCGTCAGGTTCGGGCAAAAGTACTATCGTGGCGCACTGCCTTAAACTTTACCCTCAGCTGGCGTTCTCGGTGTCCGCAACTTCGCGCGCCCCGCGCGGCCAGGAGAAGGACGGAGAGGCATATCATTTCCTTTCCGCGGAAGAATTCAGGTCGCTTATCGGGCAGGACGCTTTCATCGAGTGGCAGGAGGTCTACGCCGGCTCATACTACGGCACGCTTAAAAGAGAGGTCGAGAGGCTTTGGGGCGAGGGCAAGGTCATCATTTTCGACGTTGATGTCGAAGGGGCATACAATCTGAAGAAATATTTCGGCAGCCAGGCACTGTCCATACTGGTGAAGGCCCCGTCGGTGGAGGTTCTCCGCCAGAGGCTCACAGGCCGCGCGACTGACAGTCCGGAGGCCATAGAGCGCAGGCTCGCCAAAGCGGAGCAGGAGCTTGAATTCGCCCAAGACAAGGTGGATTACATCCTTGTAAACGATAATCTCGCCTCTGCATACGCCGATGCGGAGCGTGTAGTCGGAGCTTTCCTGAAAGATTAGAAATCCGCCGATACATTCCGGCACGCGGCTATATCCGCATGCTGTGCCGCAAGAGGCTGCCAGTCCACATGAGACAGCCTTTCCTCGCCATGACGGTCACGGCATTCCCCGCAGAGGTTTCCGCTGTCAGGCGCCAGTCTGTTTCCCGAAATCTCAAGCCCGTCCACAGAACGCGCATATACGGCTTTTCCTCCTGAAAGGACGAAGCGGTTGTCCATTATGGATATGTTACTGTGCACGCAGCCGCCGTCCACGTCATTTTCCGGAGCGATCATTATCACCGGACTTCCGCATCCGACAAAATCATTGTCACGCACCGTCACGTCCCTCACCATGCCGGACTCGTACCAGCTCCGCGCATCGTCTGCAATCAGGATGCCGCTCATCCGCATCCTGAAGAACGTGTTTCTTTCTATAAGCACCTTGCGCCTTGTAGAGACAAGCAGGCCGCGCGTAGGCACCCTCGAGAAATGGCAGTTGCGGACAATGACCTCAGGGGTACGGCTTACGTTCTCCACAACCGCCTCCGCCATTTCAATAACGGAAGACAGCACATCTCTGTCCAGTGTCAGGACAGTCACGCGGGCTGAATCCATCCTGGCCCGCACGACCCTGGAACGGGATGCAGGGATCAGCGTATGAGGGTCTATGAATTCTATCTCATCCCCTGGCATAAAGGATTGGAATCCGTATGTCTGATGATGCATATATCTCAGTCTCACCTCACGTGGAGACGGAAAGCCTGTTACGGCCAGATGAGTACCATGTATATTTATAGGATCATCCTGCGCTCCGCAGAAACGGGAATCCTCGATCAGCACCCTGCCGCTGCAACCTGACATCTGCACGAAATCAGCAAAGCCGGCGCATGTCCTTCCGCTGTCCTCCTCCGGAGCGAAAATCATGTTACGGAGAGTGATATCCTCGGAAACCTGTCCGACGATTCCGAAATTGCCGAGAAAAGCCAGATGCATATTTTCCATAGTCACGTTCCGGCTGTACTGTATAAGGCCGCAGACCTCGTCACGTATTCCATCGCGCATCTGGAACACCATTCCCGGCACCGCCTGAGGGGCCGTGGAGTATGTCAGTTTCAGCATTCCCGGCCCGGTCTCTTCAGCGACATGCCGCAATGCAAGCGGAGACCAGCTTCTCCAGGTAACGTCACGTTCCGGGTCATATATCTGTGCGATACCCCCGTCCAAAGTCCACCCGTGTCCGTAAAATGCCAGCCTGCCGTCCCCGATCTTATATTTCTGGTCCGGATTCACTTTCACGTACATTGAGTTTCCCTCTACTGCCGTCACTGTCATTTCCGGGACAGTCGGATCTGCGGCGGTCACTGTAAAGTTTCTCAGCGTGATGTTCTCGCAGCTGTCGATCACGAACGCCGTCATCTCGCCGTGCGTCACCAGACGCGCTCCCCTGCCGTCCAGCGTAACATTCCTTAGTCCTTTGAGCCACAGTCCGATATGCTTGTCCTGACAAGGATTCTCCGTCTCGGAAGAAGTATTTGAAACATGATATAGCCGTACGGATGACTTCCCGCGGCTTATATTATAGTCCGCGTCTTCAAGTTCAATCACCACGGGACTTCCGCCGCGGGATCCTGCCTGCATTATCGCCTGCTGTATCACGGCAGTCATGTCGTCATTGCCGGGAGCTACCCTGATGACGTCCCTTGCAAAAAGCGCCGTCGCACACAGAAGAGCGGCTGAAACGGAAATCTGTCTTAACATATATGTAAAATTTTCTTTAAGCTTACGGTAAAAACAAGGAAAACGGCTCCCGCATCACTGCGATAGCCGTCCATTATTTATTTTATAAGTTTAACCCTAAAAAGAACATTATCCTTAGCTGTCCTTTCACATTATAAATCTACAACTTTTCTTGAAAACAACAACTGTTTTTTGCGAAAAAAGCGTGATTTTGTGAAAAATTCCAATTATAAGGGCCTCAATCCTCCGATTTTGCCAGATCCGCCGCCTTTCCGCCTAACGGTCGAACGGAGCCTTGTTGTTCTTGACGAACTCTCCGGGAGGGACCCCCATGGCGGTCTTGAAATAATTGGTGAACTGGGACTGCGAGGAAAAATTCAGGATAGCGCATACCTCCGATATCGGCATGCCCTTTTTCAGCAGGTTATGTGCATCCATAATAACCTGCTCCCTTATGAGGTCCAGAGGATGGTTGCCGCTGGCGTCGAAAATCACCGTAGCGAAATATTTCGGCGACAGGCCGGCCAGCGAGGCATAAAACGCCACGTCACGATGTTCGCGGTAGTGTTCGGAAAGGTTGTTCAGGAATTCGCTGTATATCTGCTCTTTATTGCTTGCCGTCTTCCTGTTGCGCAGCTTCCATCTCTGGAGAGCCACGGCCACCACGCCCGCCAGAAGCAGGATATAGGCGCTCACGAGATCCGCATTGACGTCTTTCTCATCCTCTTTCAGCTGCATTCTCAGCAGGCGGTAGATGCTGACGCTGCGCCTGACCTCGCCTTCCTCCATTTCCACGAATATCGGCGAAGTGAAATTGTCCGGAGTATATATATTGTTGTGAAAGCTGGCCGGCGGAGCGAATTTCTGGCTTGGCGTCACGAGCACGATTACCTTGCAGTCCTTGCGCAGGTCGAGATACTCCGCCTTGGTGCCCGGAGGAATGATCGCCAGCGAATTCTTCGTCAGGGTGACATCCTTCATGTTGCACCTGAGCGCGACTTCGCCTTCCACGCAAAGTATTACGGCGGTAAAGCTGAGCTTCATCGGCAGCAGGCCCAGGAATTCCTTGATATCGGAAGTATAGGCCTCGTCGATAGGTACGTCCAGGTTGTCATACATCAGCAGCTGGTCCGAATAAGTCAGCATTCCGGGTGCCTTCGGCAGCATCTTCAAAAGCAGTCTTGCAAGCAGTGCCATTTCAGGTTCTCATTTTTTATTGTCAATATTCCGCGGAAGCGATTTTCCGCTCAGGTATTCCGCGAATATCCTTGCGGCGCTCTCCACCTTTGCAGCGCATGGGCGCGTCTTGTAATACATGGCGGTCCGTTCTGAGGGCCGGTAGCTGCATGTGGCCTTTACGCCGCTCAGCCCGAGTATCTCGGCACATATCAGGGAGCCGTTCTGCTCTTTGGACCTGGCCAAAAGTTCCTGCACGGTCCGGTAGCATGCGGCTTTTCCCTGCCTGTCAGCCCCGTCCGTCTGCCCGCAATCAAGTCCCGCGAGCATGACCATTCCCGAAACGGCCCCGCACATCATGCGCAGACGGCCCACACCGCCGCCGAAACCTGCCGCCGCCCTGAGCGCCATGTCCTCCGGCATGCCGTACAGGTCGGCGAACGCGGCCACGACACTCTGGCAGCATCCGTAGCCCTGCATGAAATTGTCCACCGCCCTGGCTACCCTGTTTTCCAATTCTTCCGTCATATAGTCCATGAACCGTCATTCCCGTTTCCGGGCATCATATCATGCAATCATCCTTTGAGCATTATGTCCAGGATCACGTCATCGGTCACGCGCATTCCGTCGCAGCCGAGCGTTCCGACATGCGTGATCGTGGATTCTATGTCGCTGCCCACTATACCCTCTCCGTCATTGAATCCCCGTCCCTTCCTGGCTGCGAAATACGCGTCCACGGCAGACGATACGCCCGTAGCGATCTTGGTGGCGCAGGAGCTCTTGGCCCCGTCGCATATCACGCCGGACACTGTGGCGAGCGTCGTCTCCACTGCCATCTTGACCTGTCTGGTATCGAGGCCGTCGATATACGCAAGGGCTCCGCTTACTCCGGCACTCGCCGCCATTGCGCCGCAATATGCCGAAAGCCGCCCTATCACCTCCTTGATATGCACCGTTATAAGATGGGACACGAACAGACCGCGGATCATCGTCTCGCGGTCCAGCCCCTTGAAGCGACAGAAACGTATCACCGGCAGGGAGCATGTCATGCCCTGGTTGCCGCTGCCGCTGGTCGTCATCACGGGCAGAGGGCATCCGTTCATGCGGGCGTCACTGCCCGCAGCGGCATAGCACGCGAGGTTGTTCTTTATGTCGTTGCCGTATTCGCCGGACTCCATTCCCTCGTAAATGGTCTTGCCTATGGCGATTCCGTATTCGCGGGAAAGGCCCTCCGCGGCGATGGCGCAGTTGTATTCTATCACCTTGCTGAAAAGCGGTTCTATAAGGGCGAGGTCGATTGAGGAGGCCTCGCGGCATATCAGGTCTATCGTAAGGAAACTCCTGTCCGTGAGCGGAGCGTCCGTCCGGATCCCCTGCTCGTTGCAGCCGCCGTCGCCGGAAGAAATCAGGCTTGCGCCGTTAAGCTCCATACGCGTGACATTCGTATGGAAATCCTTTATCTCCACCACGGCTGTATCATCGCCGCAGCACGCGTCGATGCGTATGTAAAGTTTTGGCGCGTCTTTCTCAAGAGCCACAGAGATACATCCCTTTCCAGCATAATCGCGGACCTCGTCCATGCGGCTGCGGTCGACATCCGATATCACCATGAGCTTGCGTTCGCAATCGCCCAGAACCGCTCCCATAGCCACCGCATACTCTATGCCGGTCTTTCCGCCCGAATTGGGAATATGCACGCTTTTGACATTCTTCACCATATTGCCGGACAGGGAGACATTCATCCTTTCGGCCAGACGTCCTCCCATGGCACGGGTCACGAGGCTGGCGGCGTATGCGAGCGCCGCAGGTTCCGTACAGCCCTCTGCCGGAACTATCTCCTCGCGGAGTATATCGAGTATCCTGTCAGTCATAAATTTTATCCGACCTTTCCTACAAATTTAACTAAGTTTCTTAACTTTGCAAAGCAAAGACATCGAAAATGGGCATCGAGGCAAACATACGGCGCATAAAGGCAGGCATTCCGCAGGGAGTGGAATATGTCGTGGTGAGCAAGTACCGTCCTGAGCATGAGCTTCAGGAGGCATACGATGCCGGCATGAGGGTTTTTGCGGAGAGCCGTCCGGCCGAACTGGCAAGAAAGGCCGCGGTACTGCCCGGGGACATACAATGGCATTTCATAGGCCACCTGCAGACCAACAAGCTGAAACTGGTGCTCCCGTACTGTTCCCTTATCCAGAGCGTGGATTCGGTCCGTCTCATGGAAGCCATGGAAAAATACTGCAAGGGCGCAGGCATCACTGCAGACATCCTGATGGAAGTCCACGTGGCGGCCGAGCAGAGCAAACAGGGCTTCACTCCCGAGGAAACGGCCTCTTTTTTCATGAACGCCGCATATCGTGATTATCCGCACCTGCGTTTCCGCGGGCTTATGGGAATGGCGACGCACTGCGACAGCGAAGAGCGCATCGAGGCGGACTTCGCTGCAATGGAAGAGCTGTTCAACGGCATCAGGAACAGCGGCAGCGCACCTTCCGGATTCAGCGAGCTGTCCATCGGGATGAGCGGAGATTACCACATAGCCGTAAGGCACGGCGCCACCATGGTGAGGATCGGCAGCGGCACATTTGAATCAGGCACTTGACGCATAGGCATATTGTTCGTATATTTGCCTGTTTGTCCGTAGCTACGTACAGTCAGAACTATGAAAGTATTATTAGTAATCAACAATATAAACGCAAAGGGGAACGGTCTCGACGCCTCGGCGCGCACTACCATAAAGCACCTGAAAGACAGGGGTATCGAAGTCCGTACCCTGTCCATGGCAAGTCAGGACACGGACCGTCCGCAGCCTGAATACGCTCTGGACGAGTTCATTTTCCCAATATTCCAGCCTCTGATATCGGCCCAGAACTACTGTTTCGCGAAGCCGGACTCCAAGGTGATAAGGGAGGCCCTCGAATGGGCCGACATTGTGCATATCGAGGAGCCTTTCGGCCTGCAGCGCCGTGTGGTCCGGGAAGCGAGCCGCATGGGAATCCCTATCGTGGGAACTCTGCATATCTTTCCGGAAAACATCTTCTGCAACATAAAGATGGCATGGAGCCGCTTTCTCAACCACGGCATGATGTGGATATGGAAAAAGACGGTCTTCGACTATTGCTCTGACATCCAGTGTCCTACTGAATGCGTCGCAGACAGGCTCAGGCGGTTCAGATACAAGGCTGAGCTGCATACGATATCGAACGGCCTGACGCTCAGCGGCAGCGTTGCCGACGTTCCGTGCCGGACGGACCCTTACCTCATAACCTGCATAGGCCGTCTCTCGAACGAGAAGGACCAGTACACCCTGCTTCACGCGATGGAGTATTCCAGATATTCGGACAGGATCCAGCTTCATTTCGCAGGTGCCGGCCCTGAGGAGCAGCGCATAAAATATGTGGCCGACGACCTCTACAGCAGGGGGCTTATAAAGTCGAAGCCAATATTCGGATTCTACACCATAGACGAACTTAACAGGCTGTCATCAACGGCTTATCTGTATGTCCACTGCGCGACGGTGGAAGTGGAAGGCCTTTCATGCGTCGAGGCCCTGCGCCAGGGCTCGGTTCCGGTAATCGCGCGTTCTCCTCTGAGCGGCACGAGCCAGTTCGCTCTCGACGAGCGCAGCACCTTCAAGGCGAAACGTCCGAAGGAGCTTGCGGCCAAGATCGACTGGTGGATAGAGAATCCGGACGAGCACGAACACATGAGGCCGCTATACAGGGCCTCTGTGGAAAAGTACGCGATCAGCAAGTCCATCGACCAGCTGATTGAGATGTACGAGAAAGCTATCGCGAGAAAATAATCACAAGTCCGTATCCGGCGCAGCTACATTCGGGACTCCGTCCGCTTTGCTCACTCCGGCCCTCCCCCTATACCAGTCCGTGGGTGGACAGGCCCTTATATAGCTGTGCCGGATACGCAGAATATGTCAGGTTTAGGCTTACCGTTCAGAACCTGTCCTTTTCGGCAAGTTCATGTTTCAGGTCCTCATAGAAGGCAGCCTTGGCGGCCCAGTAATAAGGAAGGGTCCAGAAGAAGCCGATGCCTGCGGTAAGGAACGAGAGGATGAACCAGCCTATAAAGCTCATATCCAGGAAAAGGAGATCTTTCTTGCGTCCTTTCATCATGCGTGCGCTCTTGGCGATGGCCTCGCCGGCGCTCAGCTTGGGTTCATCGCAGAGCACATAGTATGTCATGGAGTACGACAGCGCCTTCACCACTCCCGGAACGACAAGCACCAGAGTCCAGAGGAAGAGCTTGACATACATGTAGAAGCCTGTCCATACGACATCGGCATAGAATTTCAGGGGCATCCTGAAGATATTCGCCGCCACCTCACGGTCGCCGTGCAGATAATATGCCCTTATAGCGTTGGCATATCCGTATCCGGCAGGCATTATGAGCAGGAACAGGGGGATGAGCCCGCCGCCCGCTATGCCCAGACTTCTTACCATGAAGCCGTCGGCCGAAGCGACCATGCTCATAAGAAGCATATATACCGCCGTGCCCAGCACCGCCGGAAGCCATTCTTTTCTCAATGCGGCCAAAGCGCGGCGGCGGTATTCCGAGTTGTGTCTCATGACTGTTTCTTATAAAGCGGAGAAGGATATACGCCATTGTCGGCGAGCTCCTTGAATTTGGCCACCACCGCAGGACGGTCCTCCTTGAACGTGACTCCGAACCAGTGTGACGGGGTAAGAAGGACCTCGCATGTGCCCTCGCCGGTCTTTATCATGTGGTCGACAGCGAAAGGAATGTAGAATTCCTTCTTGAGTTCCGAGATGTTCTCCTGAAGGAAAGCGTCGAAAAGCTCATAGGATTTGCCGAAATAGTCCGGAGTGAAACCCCACATGTTCATGGATACGGGAGCCTTGGCGTCAAACTCCTGATGTACGGCGCCCGTCACCGAATTGTTGCCGTAGCATTTGCCGTCCGCCGCCTTGCGGATCTCGTGGCATTCCTCCACTTTCGTGAGCATATTGTCAGCGTCACGCTCGCATATTCCGCGCGAAACGCCGCCGCTCTCGCTGAGCGTATGGTCCAGCTGGAAGCCTACAAGACAGAACTTGCCTGAGGTGTTCTCATGGGCACGCAGCCAGTCGCCGAGGATCCTGAACGATTCCTTGCCGTAGAAGTCATCGCCGTTGATGACCGCGAAAGGCTCGCTGATCACATCTTTCGCCATAAGCACCGCATGGGCCGTACCCCACGGTTTCACACGCTCCGGATTGAGGGTGAAGCGCTCCGGAATACTGGTGAGCTCCTGGGTCACGAATTCAAACTGCAGAGGCGTGCCGTCGGCACATTTCACATTGCCGTATTTCTCTTTACAGGCGGCCTCCATCTGGTCTTTGAAATACTCACGGACCACATAGACGACTTTTCCGAATCCGGCCTCGACTGCATCATAAATCGAGTAGTCGATGATGGTCTCGCCGCAAGGGCCCACGCCATCCATCTGTTTAAGTCCGCCATAACGGCTGCCCATGCCGGCAGCAAGAACGAGAAGAGTAGGTTTCATATATATTTTTATTTAAAAATTCTTAGCCATTTCTTAGCCGATACAGATAACAAAGATAATAATTTTTTCTATCTTTGCGGCATGGCGGCGAAAAAGAAAAAATCTTTCAGGGAAATTATGCGCGGCAAGGCGGGAGGATACATAGTCATCACCGCCGTTCTTGCGGCATTGCTGCTGTTTTATCCGGGAAACAACCTCATCACATGGTTCAAGACGCGCGCCGAGATACGCGCCCAGGAGAAGACGATACGCAGATACCAGATCGAGATCATGGAAATGGACGCCCGTATCAGGGAGCTTGCCACCGAACGCGACACCCTTGAGAAATTCGCCCGCGAGAACTTTCATTTCGCGAAACCCGGCGAGACCGTCTATCTGGTAAGATAGTTTTTCCTGTGCAGGGCAGTGATGTTCCTGGCCTCGTATGTCTCCTGAAGGCGTGCTATGTCGCCGCGCATATCGGAGGTAATCTCGAACCTGCCGAAAATGCCCACCTCCTTGCGGCCGTAATCTATCAAGGACAGATACACCGGAACACCTGCACCCCTGGCGATGATATGGAAGCCAGGCTTCCACCTCGGTACAGGCTTGCGCGTGCCCTCAGGACACATAACCATGTGATATTTCTCGCTTTTGTTGGATTCCATCTCATGCACGATGCTGAGTATGGTGCGTGAAGGGCTCTTGCGGTCGATAGGGAAACATCCGAGCCATTTAAGGACAGGAGACAGCGGCCATACGAACAGTTCCTTTTTCACCATGGTGCGCAGGTGGCCGCCGACCGATTCGTAATACAGGTATCCTATTACAAAATCCCATATGCTGGTGTGCGGGGCTTCAAGTATCACCACATGCTGCTCCGGCGGCACGGTGCCTATTGTCTTCCACCCCGCACATTCAAGAATTTTTTGCGCTAACTTCCGGTTCATGTGCGCAAATATAATGGTTTTCGGCTATATACGGCAATTTATCTTTCCGCGCGCACCGGATTGTTCAGAAAATCGTCATAACTCAGGCGTATGCCGTCCCTCAGCTCCGTCCTGTACGTCCATCCGAGCTCCTTCGCCTTGGAAACATCCAGGAGCTTGCGCGGAGTGCCGTTCGGACGCGACGTATCCCATTTGATCTCACCGTCGAAGCCGACGATTTCAGCCACGAGCTCCGTAAGGGCCTTGATCGTGATTTCCTTGCCGGTGCCCGCGTTCACGGTCTCGTTGCCGGAATAATTGTTCATAAGGAAAACGCACAGATTCGCAAGGTCGTCGACATACAGGAACTCCCGAAGAGGACTGCCGTCACCCCAGCATGTCACCTCTTTCAGACCGGCCGCCTTAGCCTCATGGAAGCGGCGTATGAGCGCCGGCAGGACATGGCTGTGTTCTGGATGATAGTTATCGTTGGGGCCGTAGAGGTTGGTAGGCATGACAGATATGTAATCCGTGCCGTACTGCCGGTTCAGATACTCGCAATATTTCAGGCCGCTGATCTTTGCAAGCGCATACGCCTCGTTGGTCTTCTCCAGTTCAGATGTGAGCAGGCAGCTTTCAGACATAGGCTGCGGGGCCATGCGCGGATATATGCATGAAGATCCAAGGAACTCGAGCTTTCTGCATCCATTCTTCCATGCCGAATGTATGACGTTCATTTCCAGTATCATATTCTCGTACATGAAATCGGCAAGGGCGCTCTGGTTGGCTATGATGCCGCCCACTTTCGCAGCGGCCAGAAACACATATTCCGGCTTCTCCGCCTCGAAAAAGGCCTCCACCTGGTCCTGGCGTGTCAGGTCCAGTTCCTTATGCGTGCGGGTCACGATGTTTCCGTAGCCCTGACGTCGCAGTTCGCGCACTATGGCGCTGCCTACCATGCCGCGGTGTCCGGCGACATATATTTTCGCGTTCTTTTCCATTACTTGACAATGCCTTTCTCCAGATACTCCGCAAGGTTTGTACGCACTTTCTTTGCAACGCCCTCTCCGGCAACCTTCATCATATCGGAATCCACCATAATCTTCACCAGTTCCTCAAAGCTTGTCTTCGAAGGATTCCAGCCGAGCTTGGCCCTGGCCTTGGTAGGGTCTCCCCAGAGATTCACGACGTCGGTAGGACGGTAGAAGTCCGGAGATACCTCCACAAGGGTCTCGCCGACGAGAGCGGCGGACTGAAGTCCGGCGACCGCAGGATTGACACTGACGCATATGCCCTTCTCATCCGCCCCCTCGCCTTTCCATTCCAGTTCGATGCCGGCATAATGGAAAGCCAGCTGAGCGAACTCGCGCACGGTGTGCTGCACGCCGGTGGCGATCACGAAGTCCTCCGGCTTGTCGTTCTGAAGTATGAGCCACATGCACTCCACATAGTCTTTCGCATAGCCCCAGTCCCTCAGGGAACTGAGATTGCCAAGATAAAGCTTGTCCTGAAGTCCCTGGGCGATACGTGCCGCCGCGAGAGTGATCTTGCGGGTCACGAAAGTCTCGCCGCGGCGCTCCGATTCATGGTTGAACAGGATGCCAGAGCAGCAGAACATGTTGTAAGCCTCGCGGTATTCCTTGATGATCCAGAATCCGTAGAGTTTGGCCACGCCATAAGGAGAATACGGGTGGAAAGGCGTATTCTCATTCTGAGGGACCTCTTCAACCTTGCCGTAAAGCTCCGAAGTAGACGCCTGATATATGCGGCATGTCTTCTCCAGGCCGCATGCACGGACCGCCTCCAGCACGCGGAGAACGCCGGTAGCGTCTATATCCGCAGTAAATTCAGGAGAATCGAATGACACCTGGACATGGCTCTGGGCTGCAAGATTGTATATTTCGTCCGGGCGAACCGCGCCCACCACCTTGACAATGGACATCGAATCGCCGAGATCAGCATAATGAAGATGAAAGTTCGGCTGTCCCTCAAGGTGGGCGATACGCTCGCGGTAATCGACAGAGCTGCGGCGTATGATGCCGTGTACGTCATAGCCTTTGCCAAGCAGGAATTCTGCAAGATAGCTGCCGTCCTGGCCGGTCACGCCGGTAATAAGTGCTGTTTTCATATCTTTTTCTTTCTGTAATTTCACATTCAAGGCCTTCTCTATGAGTGAAAGGCTGCCTGATGATATGCCGACCTTGCCGGCGAACCAGCGGGAAATGACGGTCTCATCCTTGCCAAGACGTGCAGCCAGTTCCCTTTGGCTGAGGCCATTATGAATCATGGCCTTCTTTATTTCATCCAACAAACGCTGATTTTTCATAACGGCCGCAAAGGTAAGCAATATTTCCGGCTTGACAAAAATTTTAAATAAAAATTTGGCTTGACAAAAATTTTGTCAAGCCAACCATTTTATCTTCTTATGTGAAGCTCTATTGCCTCGGGATGTTCCGAGAGAAATGCCGCGGCATCCCGGACGACCAGCCCCATATATCCGCCTCCGCCGGCGCCGGCGAGCTTGTATGCCAGAACATCCTTCATCGCGCCGTATTTCGCGATCGCAGGCTCCACGCTCGCCTGCGGGCACGGCTTTCCGTAAGCCGTAGGGCTCACCATGCCCGGAAACATCGAGATCTGCGCATTGAAAGAAGCCTGGAAAGCCTGCGCGAAAGAACCGAGGTCCCTGTCAAGTATCGCTCTCCAGCAGCGGTCTGCCGCGGCGGCAAGATTGCGCACCTTCTCAGGAGTGACGTCCTTGCCGTCCACGACGCTGCATCCGGCGCGGCGCGGCTCGAGCGGAACCATCACAAGATGATCTTCAAGAAAACGCAGGGTCATCTCATCCCTGCATATTTCGATCCTGTCAGGCCAGAAATGATTGTTGTACCAGTGGCGGGCAAGCCCCGGAACGCATATTCCTATCGAATCCTGGGCGCCAGAGATATGCCCGCTCTCGCGCTCCGGATGGTTCTCGAAACAGAATACCAGCCGGGCAAGCATCTCGGGATCCATATTCGGCAACTTTACGGGCCATATCTTCTTTATAAGGTTGCGCGTGCTTGTGCTGAGGCCGCATCTGTCGCGTATCTCGAAAGTCGGTTCGAGGGATATGGTTATCGCCCAGCCCGGAAAATACTGCGACACATAAGGCTGGTCTATCCACGTACCGGCAAGATCGAGACGGGTCGGTATCAGACAGCCTGACGCGCCGTCCGCATTCGCTTCCGCGGCCTTGGACATCTCAGCCTTGAGGGAAGAGCTGCTGCGGGCCTCCAGCCCTTCGTGCGGAGTGCGTTGCAGTTCGATATATTCGACTCCCATCTCCGAACATATACGCCTTTTGTCATCGCTGCCGCCCTCGGCGTTCACGACGAAACAGTCCGGCTTCACCATTTCCATGGTCGGAACGAAGTCCATGACTCCGCTTCCGCTGTTGATATATGCGTCCTTGACATATCTCACGCTCTTCACCATGAACAGGCGCTCCTGCTCCGGAAACATTGGATTATGGTGCTTGTACTCCCTTATAGTGGCGTCCGAGCCTATCCCGACATAGAGGTCTCCGTAAGCGGAAGCCTGGCGAAAAAACTCCACATGGCCGGAATGCAGAAGGTCGTAGCATCCTGAAACGAATACTTTCTTTGGCATAATTGATTATCTGTTTTTATACATCGATTCGTAATATTTCTCATATTCTCCGGAAGTGACGGCGTCCATCCACTCCCCATTCTCCAGATACCAGCGGACGGTCTTCTCTATGCCCTCCTCGAACTGCAGGGACGGCTCCCAGCCCAGTTCTTTCTGAAGTTTCGTGGAATCTATGGCATAGCGCATGTCATGTCCCGCACGGTCCTCCACGTATGTGATAAGGTCCATATCCTCACCCTCGGCACGTCCGAGAAGACGGTCCGCGGTATTTATCAGCACCCTTACTATGTCTATGTTCTTCCACTCGTTGAATCCGCCTATATTGTATGTCTGCGCCACCCTGCCCTTGTGGAAGATCAGGTCGATAGCGCGCGCATGGTCCTCGACATACAGCCAGTCCCGCACGTTCTCGCCCTTTCCGTACACAGGCAGAGGCCTGCGGTGACGTATATTGTTGATGAACAGAGGAATCAGCTTTTCAGGAAACTGGTACGGGCCGTAGTTGTTGGAACAGTTCGTGACGATTGTCGGCATTCCGTACGTATCGTGGAAGGCGCGCACGAAATGGTCGGAGCTTGCCTTGCTGGCCGAATAAGGACTGTGGGGATTGTATTTCGTGGTCTCGTAAAAGAAATCCGTACCGTATGCCTCATGGCGTCCGGGAGTCTGTCCTGCGGATGAGAACGGAGGCTCTATACCCTCCGGATGCGTGAGTTCCAGAGCACCGTATACCTCGTCGGTGCTGATATGGTAAAAGCGTTTGCCTTCATATTTCTCAGGCAGGGACTCCCAGTACAGCCTGGCGGCCTGCAGCAGCGAGAGGGTGCCCAGCACATTGGTGCGCGCGAAAGTGAACGGGTCCTTTATAGAGCGGTCCACGTGACTCTCCGCTGCAAGATGGATAATGCCGTCCACATGCTCTTTCCGCATAAGGGAATGAAAAGCCTCAAAATCGCATATATCCATCTTCACGAAGCTGTAATTCGGCATATTCTCCAAATCCTTCAGATTGGCGAGATTGCCGGCATAGGTGAGCTTGTCCAGACAGATGATCCTGTAATCCGGATATCTGTTCACGAAAAGGCGTACCACATGGCTTCCTATGAAGCCCGCACCGCCCGTTATCACTATTGTTTTCATATACCTGTCATTTAACGAGAAGGTCCACCGCCTTGCGCAGGCTGTCCGTCCAGTATGGAATCCTGATCCCGAAAGTTTCCTTTATCTTTGTCTTGTCCAGCACGCTGTATGAAGGACGGCGCACCGCGGAAGGGAACTCCCCGCTGTGGCACGGCTGTATGTCGCAGCGCGTATGTCCCGAATACTCCTGTATCATCTTCGCGAAGTCATACCAGCTGCATACCCCTTCGTTGCTGTAATGGTAAATGCCAGTCCTGGCGTAAGGCCGCCCTTTGCCATGTGCCGCGTAGTCAGCCAGCACGGCCATTACCGCAGCGGCAAGATCGCCTGCGAAAGTAGGGGTGCCGGCCTGGTCGAAAACCACTTTCAGCGATTCCTTCGAAGCCGTGAGGTCCAGCATGGTCTTGCAGAAGTTCCTGCCGAATTCGCTGTAAAGCCACGAGGTACGTATGATGACATAATCACATCCCGCGGCCATGACATTACGCTCTCCGAGCAGCTTGGTAGAACCGTACACTCCGGTAGGCGTGCCCTCCATGTCCTCGCTGCACGGAGTATTGTAAGGCTCGCCGCCGAACACATAATCCGTGCTTATATGCACCATGAGGCCTCCTGTCTCCGCCATAGCCGCGGCCAGGCAAGCGGGAGCGTCGCCGTTCAGGCGTCTGGCCGCGGCCTCGTCGCTCTCTGCCGCATTGACATCCGTATATGCGGCGCAGTTCACTATGACGTCTATGCCATGCGCGCCGACAAAAGAGCGCACCTTGACGGAATCGGTAATATCCAGTATCTCGGTCTTCATGCCCTCCGGGGCCGTGATATCGGCGAAGACGAATTCATCGCCGCCGCAGCTTCCTGCCGCGGCCATCCTGATATGCCTGCCGAGCTGGCCGTTGGCGCCTGTAACCAATATTTTCATAACGTGAACGGAGAATCAAGATCTTTTAACAGAGGATGTCCCATATCCTTTGCGGACAATATGGCGTCCGCGGAAGACAGCCCCCAGTCTATGCCGAGACTGCCGTCCAGAATGCTGATGCCGCCGTCCGCCTCGGGATGATAGAACTCATCGCATTTGTACTGGAACACCGCCACGGGGCTGAGGACGGCGAAACCGTGGGCGAAACCTTTGGGAATGAAGAACTGCCGGTGGTTATCCTCCGTAAGTTCCACCGCCACGTGCCGGCCGTATGTAGGCGAGCCTTTGCGTATG
This sequence comes from uncultured Muribaculaceae bacterium, assembly GCA_964385835.1. Taxonomy (GTDB): domain Bacteria; phylum Bacteroidota; class Bacteroidia; order Bacteroidales; family UBA932; genus Cryptobacteroides. Next base: position 31,871 of record CAYLQE010000014.1, read on the forward strand.
TCGACGGCGACATCCAGCACGCGCCCTTTCACGCAGCGCACGAGTTTCGCCTGCGCATACGGGGGCCGCTGGAAATGCAGGCCGCGCATGACTCCGAACGCCGACATGCTTTCATTGTCCTGTACGAACTTCACGTCAGCGACCATGGACGAGAAGTCCCTCTGGCTGAAGCTCTCGAAAAAATAGCCGCGCTCATCGCTGAAAATGCGCGGTTCTATGATCACGGGTCCTTCGACCCCGGTTCTTATCACTTTCATTGCTGCATCACCGTTCAGAATCCATCGCAATATCCGGCCGTCACTCCATACCGGGAGCGCCGCTTTCCCCTGTCTCCTCTATGAGTTTAAGCAGATACTGCCCGTACTGGTTCTTTATCATAGGCTGCGCTATCTCGCGCAGACGCTCTTCCGTAATCCACCCCTTGCGGTACGCTATCCCTTCCAGACATGCGACCTTCAGGCCCTGCCTCTTCTCCAGAACCTCTATATATGCGGAAGCCTCGCTGAGCGAATCGTGCGTGCCGGTATCCAGCCACGCGAAACCGTGGCCGAGAGTCTGCACCTTAAGCTCGCCGTCCTCGAGGAATTTCCGGTTCACCGATGTAATTTCGTATTCGCCGCGCTCCGAAGGCTGTATCTCCGCCGCCACGTCCAGCACCTTGTTCGGATAGAAATACAGGCCCGTCACCGCGTAATTGCTCTTCGGATGCGCCGGCTTCTCCTCTATGCTGAGGCAGTTGCCGTCCTTGTCGATCTCCGCGACGCCGTAACGCTCGGGATCGGACACCCTGTACCCGAATACTGTGGCCTTGTGCTCCTCTTCCGCCGTGCGCACCGCCTCCCTTACCATTTCTGAGAAGCCCGCGCCATGGAAGATATTGTCGCCGAGGACCATGCAGACGCTGTCACCGCCCACGAAATCCCGTCCTATCACGAATGCCTGCGCGAGCCCGTCCGGAGACGGCTGCTCCGCATATTCGAAACGGACGCCGTAATCGCTGCCGTCGCCCAGAAGCCTTTTGAAGCCCGGAAGGTCGAATGGTGTGGAAATAATGAGAATATCACGGATGCCGGCAAGCATGAGGACGCTTATCGGATAATATACCATAGGCTTGTCATATACGGGCATCAGCTGTTTGCTGATCGCCTTGGTTATGGGATAAAGCCTTGTGCCGCTGCCGCCTGCGAGAACGATTCCTTTCATCTGACGTATTTTTTGTAAATGTAATAAATTTATGGGAACCGTCCAAATCCCATGAGGCCGTCAGGCCCGGTTGAACCCGCAAGTCGGTCAGTCCAGCTGCGAAACCAGCCCGTTCAGCTTCGCCCGGAAAACGGGAAGCATCTCATCGAAGCTCTCCACCGTATCGTCCGCCCCGTCGCTTATGCACTTGACAGCCATGAAGCGGAGACCGTACACGCTGCATACGTTGGCAAGCGCGAAACTCTCCATATCCAGACAGTCGTACTCCTCCCTCATCTGCCTGACATGCTCCTCGCTGAAATTGTGCTGGGACACGAAAAAATCGGAAGAAGCGCATACATGGCCCGGATGCTTCGGAAGCACGTCGAAATGCAGACGTTCCCGGATGAAGACATCCCCGTTGTTCACGAAATCCTCCGCAAGGACGATGCTGCCGCGCTCGTGCCTGCCGGATCCCGCTGTACCGAGAGATATTATAAGAGGGGCCTCCCCTCTTTCCACTTCATCGATATGGGCCCGTATCCAGCCGAGCAGGCCGCGCGTGGCCCTGGCCTTTCCGACGCCGGTGTAAACGACCTCGGAAGAGGTGCTTGCCGCATCGAGCTCCTCCTTCATGGCTACGAAATAGACCTTGCGCGACTTCTTGATATATTCGAGGTTTTTATCCACAGTCCCGATGATTTTACACATTTTGCAAATATAGCTTCTTTTTTCCTAAAATTTCTTATTTTTGCCATAGTCAAATCCAAGAAGAGACTTTGAAAAGATTCCAAAAACTGAAAAATATGAAAAACATCAGACAAAAACTATTGTCGGAAGACTGGATGGCGGTATGGATAGGCTTTGCTGTCATCGCTATCGCATGTTTCGCCGTACTGACCGGCTATTTCGACTTTTCCGCCCTTAAATTCAGCACCTGGAGCTTCGGCGAGGGCGGCAGTTCCCTGGCGGCTCTGGGACAGCAGTTCGCAGGCATAAAGTTCTGGAACCATCTGCTGATGACGGTCGTCATCCTCGGCGCGGCCTTCACTATTGCGGTCAAGCTCAGGGGAGAAAGTCCCAAAACATTCTTGCCTGCTTTCCTCTGCATCTTCGTCATTGCCGTCGCGGTAAGGATGATCAGCGCCGAATACACCCTCAACCGGTATCTGGAATGGGCGTTCTGGGCTCTTGCGGCAGGACTCCTGATATCCAATACCGCCGGCACTCCGGAATTTCTCAAACCGGCGATAAAGACCGAGTTCTATATCAAGACCGGCCTTGTCATAATGGGTTTCAGCGTCCTTTTCAGCAGCATAGCGAAATTCGGGCTCTACGGGCTCGGCATCGCATGGATAGTGACCCCTGTAGTGATCCTGTTCATGTGGTGGTTCGGCACGAAGGTCCTGAAAATAGACAACAAGCCTATGGTGATAACCATGGCGGCGGCAACATCCGTATGCGGAACATCGGCGGCCATCGCTACCGGAGCCGCATCCAAATGCAAGAAAGAAGACCTTTCTATGGTAGTGAGCATATCCATCATATTCACGATTCTCATGATGGTGGGAGAGCCTTACCTCATCAAGGCGCTTGACATATCGCCGATCATGGGCGGAGCGCTCATCGGAGGCACCGTCGACAGCACAGGAGCCGTGGTCGTTGCCGGCACCGCTCTCGGAGGCGAGGCCCAGACAGCCGCGGTCCTGGTAAAGAGCATCCAGAACATACTCATCGGCTTCATCGCATTCTTCGTCGCGCTTTTCTTCGCCCTGCATGTGGACAAGACACAGGGAAGGGCCGTAGGTCCGTCTGAGATCTGGACACGCTTCCCGAAGTTCATCATCGGATTCTTCGCCGCGTCACTCATAGCCTCGTTCATAGTGCTTCCTCTGGCAGGAGACGGCAGCGTGAACGCGATAAACAAGGTGCTTGACCAGTACAAGAACTGGTGCTTCGTGCTGGCGTTCCTCTGCATAGGCCTGGAGACCAACTTCAAGACGATCCGCCGGCAGATGCAGGGAGGCAAGATAATGTGGCTGTACATCACCGGACAGATATTCAACATACTACTCACATTCCTTGCGGTATGGCTGCTTCTGAGCGGCGTATTGTTCCCTGTTCCGGTACTGAGCTGATTGTTGCTGTGAAAAAATACGGCAGGGCGGCAAACGTGGCTGTCGCGACGGCGGCCGTGGCGTGCTGCATCCATATCATGGCAGGCGGCATCGGGCTGATACCGGAACTCGATTTCGGAGCGGGCGCATATTATTACGCCGACATACCGGATTTCGAACGGTTCACCGGAGCGGCCGATGCCGCCGCACAAGAAGAAGCCCGGGGCGGAGTTCCGACCTGGGCCTGCATTATGCTGTTCCTTGCATGGGGCTGGCTGATGTGGCGTCTCTGGGTGCGTATGGAACGCAGGAAATAGCCGCCTATTTCCTCCAGAAACGGGATGTGATATCCTCCCTGTGAAAATACAGCCTCTGGTTCGTGTTCCTGTCGTTAAGAGGCCCCCTCGAAGGGATATAAGGGCCTGTCTTCACATAATCGAAAAGATCGAACATATCGTCCTCGACACTGCTGCGGCCGCTGTATACGGCTGTCGACAGGCCAGGGTGGGCGCTGCGCAGATGGCGCGCCAGGGAGCGCAGCGCCTGAGGGTCGTTGCCTTCTCCGAAAAAGCAGAAGCAGTTGATGCCGAAATTATCCGCTATCAGCCTGTCGATTGTCTCCGGGGTGAGCTCGTCACCGATGTCATCGCGCAAAAAAGGCGAATGACATCCGGTGCAGTTGCCTGTGCATGAGGAAATCTCCACGGCAAGCGTGACTTTTCCGGGTATTTCCTCAAGCACTATATCCGTGAGGGACGGTACGTATTTGAGCATGCTTCAAGAATATTCCTTTAGAACAGCTTGTCTTCCGTAGCCTGCGGAGCGCCGCTGTAATGGCGTACCGCCGCTTCCTGCTGACGGGCCTCGGCAAACGAGGAGATTCTCTTCAGATAGCCGATCACGCGGGTAAGGTAATCGAGGTTCTCGCTGCCGCATTTAGGGCAGACCTTCAATGTATCCTTGCTTATGAAGCCGCACTCGTTGCATACTGTGTTGCGCACGTTGAAAGTGAAATAGTTGGTGCCGTAATGGGCCGCCGTGTTCATAAGGGCGCGGTACTGGTCCTTGCTCAGATGCTCCTCGAGATTCATGTGGAGGGCGGATCCGCCGTCCAGATACCTGACATATTCCTCGCCGTGAAGCTTGAACTTGTCGATAACCGATGTATCGGGGTTCTCCGGATTATAGAAGTAAGAGCTGTAAAGGTTATGCTTAGCAGATACGAAATATCCGTCTTTCTTGTCCCACTTGTAGTTCTTGGCGGCAAGATTCTCCGCAGGCACGAACTCGGTGTTGAACATAGCTTCAGGAGTGCGGTCCTGGCGGTTGCAGATATTGATCGTCTCGAGCACGGTATTGACGAACGCCTTGTAGTCCTCATTCGGAGACACTTCCAGCCCGAGGAACTCGGCGGCCTCGGTAAGGCCGTTGACGCCTACGGTGAGGTACTGCTTCTTCATGTCAATGAAACCTGCGCGGTAAACATCCAGCATGTCCGCCTTGAGGAAGTCCGTTATGATATCGTTGAAAGCGATCTGGTACTTGTGCACGCGCTCGGTCATGACGCGGATATCGTTGGCGATATAATCCTCGTAGAGGACTTTCTTGTCGATTGCCGGCGAACCGGGGATAGGCGCGCCTGCCGTGAGCTGAATACCTTTTTTCTCGCGGTAGTAGCGGCGTGTGGCATCCTGGATCAGACGGTTCAGGTTTATTGTCATCACGGATTTCGAACCGGTGGCCACCGATGCCGTACCCATTGAATACTGGTGCGTGGTCACATTGTGGGCCGGATCCTCGAGATCCTTTATTGAGTTGCGCAGGCGGCAGCAGCTCGACAGAGAGTCAGGGCTGTTGCTCAGGTAGCAGAAAAAGCTGTGGCCCTTGCTCCACATTTCGGCGGTGAAATCCGCGTAATCCTTGTCTGCGAAATCGTCGCCGTCGGTAAGAAGAGCCATTGTCTCCACAGGGAAAGTGAGGGTGTAGTGCAGACGCTCCTCGTTGAACCACTGCATGAAATGCTTTTGCAGCCAGCTCAGGGTCTCCCATACAGGAGCCGTGCCGTCAGGGAAACGGAACTCGCCGAATACGCCTTCGAAATACGGCTTGTCGAAGTAGCCGATATTCCAGAATACGGTCTGGTAGCCGCGGTTGCCCGCAGGCATGTTCATCGAGTGCACGACCTGCTGGAAACAGTTGTCGATTACTTTCTCGAGGGTGCGCTGCTTGCGGTTGTTCTCCACGACGTCATCCAGATGCTCTATATAATCGTCGCCGTAGTCCTTGCGGATGAAGTAGTCCAGGTACATGAGGAACTCCGGTGTGGCCACCGCTCCCATGAACTGCGATGATATGCTGTAGACGAGATTGATGAACTCGCCGCAGAATGATTTCAGGTCGGTAGGGGCCACTGACACGCCACCCAGCTCGCGGAGTCCGCTTACAAGGAAAGGATACATCGTTATGGCGACGCAGTAAGGATAGCCCGGGGTGCCGCTTTCGTCATGCTTGTAGAGGACATGGCTGTTGAGGTCGGCGAGGTACTGGGCCGCGAGATCCCTGTCATAGAGCGACTTGATCTTGTCGCACATGATGTAGCGGTTCTGCTTGATGTTGTTCTCCTTGTACAGCTCGTTGCCGAGGGTCACGATATTCTTGCTCGTGACATTGGCGTTTGCATCGAACTTCGAGCCGGTAGCCGCATTGGAGGCGGCTATGTAATCCTTTATGAAATCGCGCTTCTTGCGGAGGTCGATGTCGGCGTCGAAAGTCTCGATATAGGTGTGGGCCACCTTTTTGTTGATACTCATCAGGCTCTCTTCCACCTGACGTCTGATCTCGCGGCTTGTAATGCCGTCGTAGATATAAAGATTGTTGATGAGCATCGTGACCACATTGTCGTCACAATATTCACCGGCCTGCCTGAAAGTGTCGTGAATGCCCCTGCGGAGCTTTACCTGATCGTATTCCTCAAGCGAACCGTTTGTTTTGCGTACATCCATAACGTTTGTATATAAAGTTTACAAGAATAAAATCCGGAATACGCATAGAGTCTGTTTCCGGACAGCAAAGATATGCAAAAGGAAAGGATTTTGCGCAGTCTTGGGGAAGGAGTTTTCAACAAGTTTTCAACAATATGCGGCAGAGGCCGCTGGAACGCCTATTTCAGCAGAAGAAAAAGTGAGGGAACATCCAGATTTCTTCCAATGACGGTACCGTCCGCACCGATGAGGAAAAGCCGAGGAGTCTGTATCACGCCATATGCGGAGACATAGTCGGCATCGCCGCCTGTAAGGTTGTAAGTCTTTATTCCGCAACGCTTTGCGAAATCAAGATTATGCTCGCGGAAATCCGCCCACTGAGCTTCGTCATCGCCTGTATAGACTGTGTAGACATTGAGTTTCAGACCCTTGATTCTCTTTTTCCTGTACAGTCCCGCACGATTGACAAGGTCGCGCAGCTGAAGGGCTGTATACAGGCATTTCGGGCAGGTGGCGCTATAGAAGAATATCACGGATTTCCTGCCTTCCGCAGGCAGTCTGACCTCCTCTCCCCTGCTGTCCTGAAGGACCAGTTCCGGAGCCTGCGCGCCGATAAGCGAGGAGCGGTTCACGAAGGCATACAGCCCGGCCTCCTCGAATTCCTCTACGCTGGGAAAAAGGGTCTTGAAATCCGCGAACCAGTTGTCATAGATATATACCGCGACATTCTCGCTGCCCATGAGCCTTGAATCTCGGAAATGATTGTAACAGGCGGCAGCCACCTGATTCCTCAGTTCATCGTCCTGAACGCTGGAGATAATGAAATCCACCTCCGCGCAGGCGGCTTCCGGCGTCATGCCGTCTATTGCCGACAGATAACTGTCCAGCTTGCCGGCGATCTGCGCGCCAGCCCGTTCTGCCGGAATACACAGCAGAACGGACATGCACAGCACTGCGGCGCGCATAAACGATATGGTCCCGCAGCGTTTCACACCAAAGATTGCAGCTTGACGCTTTCCGGCAGGAAAAGGGAGGTGTCGCCCCCGTGCTTGATAAGGTCGCGCACGGCAGTGGACGATATATGAGCGTATTCCTGGGCCGTAGGTATTATTATTGTCTCGATATCCGGAGCGAGCTTGCGGTTCGCGTCGGCGATCGACTTCTCGTTGTCGAAGTCGATGAAATTGCGCACTCCCCTGATGATATGCCTGATGCCTTTCTGCCGGCAGTAATCTATGGTAAGGCAGTCGTACTTGTCGATTATGACGCCTTTCCGGCCCATAGTGGCCTGTGCTATTATATCCAGTTTCCTGTCATCGTCAAACATGCCCCTCTTGTCCTGGTTCACGCCTACGGCGACGATCACCTCATCGAACATGGTGAGGGCCCTGTCAAGTATATTGAGATGTCCCAGCGTGAACGGGTCGAACGAGCCTGGAAACAGTGCGATTCTCTTCATCTGATATTGATTTATGGTCATTCCCGCCGCTAAAGCCGCCAGTCGACGGGAGTCATTCCGTGCAAAGTTAAGAATTCATTCGCTTTTGAGAAGTGCCTGCATCCGAAAAATGCGCCTCTTGCCAGAGGAGAGGGGTGCGCGGCCTGCAGGACGCAGTGGCGGTACGGGTCGATGAAGCGTGCCTTGCTTCTTGCGAAACTTCCCCAGAGCATGAACACGATGTCCCTGCGGTTGCCGTTAAGGTAGCTGATTACGGCATCCGTGAATGTCTCCCAGCCTAAACGGCTGTGGGAGGCGGCCATATTGGCCTCGACCGTCAGGATGGCGTTCAGGAGCAGGACGCCCTGGCGCGCCCACGGAGTGAGGTCCGTATTGCCGCTCATGCGGATTCCGCAGTCGGTTTCTATCTCCCTGAAAATGTTTTTCAGAGACGGAGGGGCGGGTACTCCAGAGGGCACGCTGAAACTCAGACCCATAGCCTGGCCCGCGCCGTGGTACGGGTCCTGCCCGAGTATCACGACCTTGACATCTTCCACAGGGCAGAGGTCAAAGGCCCTGAATATCTGCGGTCCCGGAGGGTATATTCTCTTGCCGGCTGCCTTTTCCGCATGCAGGGATGCGGCAAGTTCCTGAAAATATGGCTTTTCAAATTCAGGAGCGAGGGCTTTTGCCCAGGATTCTTCTATCTTTACTTTCATTGTATGTAATCTTCTGTTTTCAAAGCTGTTTCCTGCAAATTACCATTACATTGCCCTGCGGAGACGGAGAGGCGAATATATGTACGGGGCCGCCGGGACGGCATTTAAGCCGTTTTGAGAGTTCTTCGCTGCGAAGCGGAAGGTCGTGGCAGCTGACATCCGCATTCGGGAATGTCCCGGCAAGCGTCCTGACGGACGCGGAACCGAAAGGAAGGACCCGTTCCACAGCATAGAGCCGTCCCAGCGGCGTACCGTGAGGATTTTCAGAATGGGTTTCAGAGGCATTTCCGGATGTGTCTTCGGGGGAATTTTCCCGGGAGCGTTCCGGAGATTCCTGCGCCGCTTCAGCGTTCGGGCGCGCACCGGGAATAGCGTCGCACACGTACAGGTGGCTGTGCCGGCCAAGCCGCGGAAGTCCGATGCAGTCGTACGCACCTGCCTTGAGCATGGCCCGCGAAGGCACGAAAAGATACTGTCCTGGCTGCGGGCAGGCGAAAGAGGCCTGCGCATCCCTTTCCTGCTCCATAGTAAAGGAGAAAGACCGCACGGTATCCGTCGCTACGAAAAGAGGCGTGCCTTCAAAGCCCTTTTCCATATAGACGAGCAGCTCCTTGACTTCCCCGCCCAGCTCCACGACATGAATCTCCTTCGTCCACGGCCCGAGACGCCGCATGACCATGGATATGTCCGCCATAGGGGAAAGTTTGAGAAGCACCCGGCCTGTATGCCGCCACAATGCCGGCAGCAGTTCCGTGACATCCGGAGTGCAGTCCTCCAGCAGAAAGACCTTGCGCCCTACGCTGCCGCGGCGGGCCGGATCGATATAGATCAGGTCGCAGTCCGGGATCGGGCTGTCAGGGCCCACGCAGATGTTCGAGGCCTCGATAACAGCCATGTGCTCCCCTGCGGACAATGCGGCGCGGCGGGCGGCGAAATTGCGTACGGCGGCCTCGAAAAGAGGGGTATTCCGCTCGAAATAGTACAGCTTCGCCGCCCGCCGCGCGAAAGCGGACGAATCCACGCCCAGACCGCCGGTAAGGTCCGCGACGGCAGCATGCTCCGGCACGAAACGCAGCTTGTACGAGGCCGCCGCTTCGGAGCTGCACTGCTCGAATGACAGTGAGTCAGGGACTTCCAGGTCCGTCCAGGAAGGGATCTTGCCTCCTATCTTTTTCCTGAAATCATCCTGCATGGATGCCATTATGTCTGCAAAGGACCGTTTCATCGGCACAAAGTTAAAAAAAGATATGTCTCTTTCGCTATTATTGAGTACCTTTACAGACTTTTTTGTTCGTAACGGCTGAAACATGGAGAAAATCATTATAATCGACTTCGGTTCCCAGCTCACGCAGCTGATCGGCCGCCGGCTAAGGGAGCTGGGTGTCCACTGCGAGATACACCCTTTCAACAGGATTCCGGACATGGACGGCGATGTGAAAGGCGTGATTCTGAGCGGCAGTCCCGCATCGGTGCGGGGCGCAGGCGCTCCCCGTGCGGATCTTGACGGAATCAAAGGCAGGCTGCCGTTGCTCGGGATATGCTACGGAGCGCAGTATCTGGCATATCATTTCGGCGGCATGGTGGAAGATTGCGGCAAACGCGAATACGGACGTGCGGTGCTGACGGCAAAGGGTGATTCGCCGCTTTTAGAAGGCATTCCCGAGACCTCGCAGGTCTGGATGTCGCACGGCGACACGATCACCCGCCTTCCTGACGGAGCGGAGCTTCTGGGCAGCACGGAGGATGTCACTAATGCCGCATACCGCTTCAAAGGCGAACAGACATACGGAGTACAGTTCCACCCTGAGGTATCACAGGACGGAGTGATTAAAAACTTCGCCATTAAGATATGCGGATGCAGCGGATGCCGGAACCGGGGAACATTTGCCGGCGGCAAGGTGAAGGAACTAAGGGAAATGCTCGGCGATGACAAGGTGATACTCGGGCTGAGCGGAGGAATTGACTCCACAGTGACAGCAATGCTCCTGAAAGAAGCGATAGGGCCGAATCTCAAATGCGTTTTCATCGACAACGGCATGCTCCGCAAGGGAGAGGCGGAAGAGGTGCTCAGGTCATACGAGGGCATGGGCCTTGACATAACGGCAATAGACTGCGGAAAGGAATTCATGAAGGCGCTGGAAGGGATTTCCGATCCGGAACTCAAGCGCAAGGCCGCCGGACGGGTCTTCATCGAGACATTCGAGGCACAGGCCCGGAAAATTGGAGGAGTGAAATGGCTGGCCCAGGGCACGATATATTCCGACGTCATAGAGAGCTGCGGAGCGGACGGCATCGCGGCGAACGTCAAAAGCCACCACAATACAGGAGGGTTGCCTGAGAAGATGAGCCTGAAGCTCGTGGAGCCGCTGCGCATGCTGTTCAAGGACGAGGTGCGCGAAGTGGCGCGCGCGATGGGCATCAGCGAGGATATTGTCGGGCGTCATCCGTTCCCCGGTCCGGCTTTAGGAATACGCATAATCGGAGAGGTGACGCAGGAGAAGACAGACATGCTGCGCGAGGCCGATGACATATTCGTCAGGAAACTGCGCGGCCGCAGCTGCGACATGCCCTCGGCGTCCTGTCCCGGCAGGCGAGCCGCCAATCTGTACGAGGCCGTATGGCAGGCCGGGGCGATATTGCTGCCTGTACGCAGCGTAGGGGTCATGGGAGACGAAAGGACCTACGAATATACATGCGTGCTGCGCGCCGTCTTTTCAGCCGACGGCATGACAGCCGACTGGATGCAGCTGCCGCACGATTTTCTTGCGGAGGTCAGCAGCGAGATCATAAACAAGGTACGCGGCGTGAACCGCGTGTGCTACGACATTTCATCCAAACCTCCTGCAACCATAGAGTGGGAATAAGACGCCGGCTGAAACGGCACGGTCGAAGTTGACCGCCCTGAAAAACGGAAAGGGGCGGCTAAGATTTTTTAGCCGCCCCTTTGGGATATAATTGCCTGGCTATTTGCGTATTCTTGCTATACCGTTCTTTTCGTATGCCACATCCGGACATTTGAGCCCGCGGATGTCGAGGCTTCCCACGCCGTTGATCCTGAATCTGGCGGAGTCTGCCTTGCCGGAGATTTCCATATCCGAGGCGCCGTCCATCTCTGCCGAGATCACCTCGCATGATATCCGTTCTATATCGATATCGCCTGCTCCGGCCACACGGATCGAAACGTTCCGCGCGTCAAGCCTGTCGATATCCACGTCTCCCGCACCCTCGACAGAAAGTTCGAAAGCGGAACCGGCTATCACTTGCTCGGCTTCAAAATCCACGGCGCCCTGGATTTCCAGGCGGTCGAGGGAAGGAGAAGATACGATGACCTTGACATCTTTCCAGTTGCGTATCCAGGCCTCGTCAGGACTTATGGAAAGGACGCCGTCCCTGATATTCACGGTCAGATGGGAAATAAGCCCGTCCGGCGCCGAGAGGCGCACTTCGCACTCCCCTACGGAATATCTCACATCGTATGCGCCCTGACAATGGATAGAGTTGAAAGGGATGCCCTTGTACTCATCGGTCACTATGCCGGAATTGGTCTTGTCCAGGGCAACCACACCGCCGGCAGACCTGTCTAAGGCGTACTTTTTTGAATTGGCTGACACGAACTTGCATCCTGTGGACATGAGTACGGATATGGATATCGCAGTCAGGTAAAATAATATCGATCTTTTCATAGCTGTTCAATTAAATAATGTTGTCAGATTAATTCCCAATAGATCAGCGCGTTTTACAAATGCCGGAACTTCTTCCTCAAGAAAGCGCCTGCGTTCCGCATCATGCACTTTTTCCAGTGCGTTTTCCGCGACGAAGAATCCTATTCCGCGCTGGTTGAATATCACGCCGCGCTCCGTAAGAAGCTCATAGCTGCGGGCGACCGTGTTCGGGTTCACGCCTATCGATGCGCCCCATTCCCGTACCGAGGCCAGACGCCCTCCGGCCTTCAGTTCGCCGGAAAGGACCCGGTCGCAAATATTGTCCGCTATCTGTATATAGATAGGTCTGCTGCCGTTGAAGTCCATCAGTGTTTCATTGTTTTAAGTCTGAGATAAATGCCTCCGGTCAGGAGGGCGAACAGGAATATATACCATATGTTCATAGCGACATTGGTCCAAAGTGACACGCTGTCTATCACTGTCGCGGGATCATGACGGAAAACGTTCTCGATGAAGTCCGATATGCCTGCATGATAGCATCCGACAATGGCAAGAAGCGCCGTGGTGACGATTGAAGATGCAAGCATGAGGCAGAGTATTGTTTTAGCCGCCTTCGATTTCTTGAAATATATGGCGCCGAGAGTGAATGCCAGCATCGATTCGCATACATCTACATAGAGGATGCCTCCGAGACGGAGATTGAGCACTCCGGACGTTTCCTCTGCAAGGGCTCTTCTGAACTGTGCGTAGTAGCCGATTATGCTGTCTCCGTACCAGGTGCCGAAGCACAGGCTCATGATCCAGTCGGAAAACAGGAAGAGGCCTATGATGAAGACGGGAGCCACGACGCATGTAACCGCGATGATGGACAGTGTCTTCTCAAATGTAGAGGCCGGAAGCATGAGATAGCCGCTGCCGTAGCGATTGTCGGTTATCTCGCCGTACACCTTGGAAGGGAAAGTGACGAGCAGGCCGATCATGGCGCCGATCGCAACGGGCACGATGGTCCCGTATGAGAACATTTTCGTAGGCTCTCCGGTGAAAATGAAGGAGAATGCCATCGTAAATGCGAAGAATACGGCCGGAAGCACGCCCAGGATCAGGCCGCTTATAAGGTAATTGCCCTGAACACGGCGGAGATCGTACAGGAGAACATTACCGAAACGTTTGATGTCAAATACTTTATTCATTTCTAAAGAGATTTTTTACGATGTCTTTGTGCTTGTGTACGGTATTGAAGAAAGCCTCTATGTTAACCTTGCTTTCCTCGCCCGTGAGATTTGGATATACCTGGATGAAGCCTCCCGGCAGCTGCTCCGTATAAAGGCTGGCAGGATTAAGGGCAGTGCCGTAATCGAAATGCAGTTTCGCCGCTATCTCCTCTAAAGATGCGTTTACCAGAACCTCCGAATTGTCGAGTATGATGATAGGATCTATTATATTTTCCAGATCGCGCACCTGATGGGTGGAAATGACGATCACCGCATCCTCTTGCGTATGCCTGAGCATCGCGGAGCGGAACTGGGCCTTGCTCGGGATATCCAGGGCGTTGGTAGGTTCGTCCATGTAGAGATGTCTGGCATTGGTAGCCAGAGCGAACGCGATATATGTCTTCTTGAGCTGGCCCGAAGACATGGCGTTCATCTTCTTGTCGCAGTCGTTCTCGAACTCCTTCATGATCTGCACGAACTTGTCGAGATCGAAAGAAGGCCAGAATTTACCGCAGTCCTTAGCCCAGTCCATCGCCCGCATGCGGACAGGCATCACCTCATCCGGGAGGTAATACTGGGAAGCGAGAAGTTCCGGATCGCGGTCATAAGGATTGTGGCCGTCTCCAGCCGAGATGCTGCCGAGGCGTGGTTTCTTGAGACCGCACAAAAGGGTGAGAAGGGTTGTCTTGCCGACTCCGTTCTCTCCAAGCAGACCGTAGATGCGGCCCGGCTCAAGGGTCATTGTAATGTTGCTCAGCACGTCGCCCTGCCCGTAGCTGAATGCAAGATCTTTGATTTTTATCATACCTTTGCAGTGTATTAGTATATTAGTACACTGCAAAGATATGACAATTTTTACAATAAGCAAATAAAAATCGCTTTTTCCGGACATTCAGGCATCCGGATTCATGAAACGGCGCTTATTCCTCAACCCGATGGTCGCAGTAGACGCAGCGCAGAATCCCGTTCTCCCTGTGAAACAGCGGCGTCACATTCTCATGCGTGCTTATGCACTTCACGTTTGTACAGCGCAGCCTGTCATCACGGAAATATTCCGGATGCCCGGGCATGGAGTGATCCGGATCATCTTTCCATTTCAGCAGCAGATACTGCAGTGCCATGCGTACGAACTTGCCGTTTTCGGTCTGGCGGAAATATGCGGCGCGCGGATCGCTGTCGACCTCCGGAGCGATCTCGTTCACGCGCGGAAGCGGATGAAGCACAGCCATATCCTTACGGGCAAGGGACATTTTGGCGGCATCCAGCACGAAACTGTCCTTTACGCGCTCATATTCCTCCTCGTCGAGGAAGCGCTCGCGCTGCACCCTTGTCATATAAAGCACGTCAAGCTCGGAAATCGCATCCTCGATATTCCTGACCTCGCGGTACGGAATGCCCAGCCTGTCGCACACGTCGGACTTTATATATCCAGGGAGCCTGAGATCATCAGGGGCTATGAGCACCACCCTGACGTCCTTGTAAAGGCTGAGGGCCTTGATAAGGGAGTGCACTGTGCGGCCGAACCTGAGGTCGCCGCAGAAGCCTATGACAATGCCGTCGATACGGCCTGTCTCGCGCTTTATGGTCAGCAGGTCGGTAAGGGTCTGCGTCGGGTGCGCATGCGAGCCGTCGCCGGCGTTGATGACAGGTATGCGGCTGTGAAGCGAGGCCACGTAGGGAGCGCCGGCCAGAGGATGGCGCATCGCCACGATATCCGCGAAGTTCTCCACCACGCGTATGGTATCTGCAACCGTCTCGCCCTTGCTTACGGAGCTGCTGGCGGCATCCGAGAATCCGAGCACGTTTCCGCCAAGTTCCATCATCGCCGCGGTAAAGCTGAGGCGGGTGCGGGTCGACGGTTCGTAGAAAAGGGTGCCTAACTTGCTGTAACGCAGCGCATCCCTGTATCTGTCACGGTCCGAAATGATATCCAGGGCCAACGATATGACTTCGTCAAGTTCCTCTTTCGTGAAGTCGGTAGGGTCTATAAGGTGTTTCATTATTGCATGATCCAGCTTTCATCCGAAGGGTTGTCACGGAAACGCAGGATACGCTCTTTCCACATAGGAGCGATATATCCCTCGTCCGCCGCGACCTCTACAAGCGCATCGAGGTTGCTAAGGGAATGGTTTGTCACGTTCGCCGCGGCAAGGCGGTCTATGCCTTTTCGCATTCCGTAGGTGAAGATGCTCACGATGCCCAGGACCTCGGCGCCGGCCTCGCGCAGAGCCTCAACCACTTCAATGACACTGCCTCCGGTGGATATAAGGTCTTCTATCACGACCGTCTTGGTGCCTGGTTCAAGACGGCCCTCTATGCGGTTGTTGCGGCCATGGTTCTTGGCCTCGCCGCGGACATATCCCATAGGAAGGCCCAGAATCGAAGCGGCGATGGCGGCATGGGCTATGCCTGCCGTGCTTGTGCCCATCAGGGCCCCGGCCTCTGGAAATACGGAAGCCACCTTGTCAGCGATCGCCTGCTCCACCTCCTTACGAGCGTCAGGGGCGGAAAGTATGAGACGGTTGTCGCAATAAATAGGGCTTTTTATGCCGCTTGCCCATGTGAACGGCTTTTCAGGGTTCAGGAACACGGCCTGGATGTCCAGCAGGAGTTTCGCTATTTTCTTTTCCATAATATCATTTGTCACAACAGAATTCTTCCACACAACGCATATACGCCGCAACTGGGTCTTCGGCCGCAGTTATAGGACGGCCCACGACTATAAAGTCGCTTCCGGCAAGGCGTGCCCCGGCAGGAGTCGTGATGCGCACCTGGTCGTCAGCGGCGGCGTCCGCAAAGCGTATGCCCGGGGTTACGGCAAGAAAAGAGGCCCCGCAGCTCTCCTTCACCATTCCGGCCTCCAGAGGGGAGCAGACCACACCGTCAAGTCCGGCCTCGCGGGCGTTCATGGCGTAGCGGACTATGACATCACCTATAGGCTCCTTTATCAGAAGCTCGTTTTCCATGCTTTCCTGAGAAGTGGATGTAAGCTGGGTCACGGCTATAAGAAGCGGCCTTGTGCCGTCTTCACGGGTAAGGCCTTCAAGGGCGGCCCGCATCATGGCTGCCGTACCGGCGGCATGGACATTCGTCATGTCGACATCCAGGGCAGACAGCACTTTCATTGTCTTGCGCACGGTATTGGGGATATCATGCAGCTTGAGGTCCAGAAAGATCTTATGCCCCCGCGCCTTGATCTCCCTGACTATCGACGGTCCTTCGGCATAAAACAGTTCCATGCCGATCTTGACAAAAGGCTTGCGCTCGCATCCGGCGAATCTGTCCAGAAACGAAAATACCTGTGCGGCGCCGCTGAAATCACATGCTACTATAACATCTTTCATACTGTTCCTATTATTTCTTCCAGTCCGTTTATTCCGAGCTCCCGCATGAGGGCAGGAAGCTGTTCTACAATTTCCTTGCATGCCATGGGATTGCGAAGGTTTTCCGCACCCACCTGCACTGCCGTCGCGCCGGCCATCATCATCTCGATGACATCCTGCGCGCAGCTTACTCCGCCGCATCCCATAACCGGGATGCCGCATGAGCGTGATACCTGATGCACCATCCTGAGGGCGACCGGGAATACGGCGCGTCCGCTGAGGCCCCCGTATGTGTTGGCAAGGACAGGCTTGCGGCGTCTGATATCGATGCGCATGCCGAGCACCGTATTTATAAGGGTGAGTCCGTCCGCCCCGGCATCCTCGCAAGAGAGCGCTATCTCCGTGATATCGGTGACATTGGGGCTGAGCTTTATGAATACCGGCTTGTCGCCTGACACTTCCTTGACCGCTTTCGTGATTTCGGCAGCCGCGGCTGCCGAAGTGCCGAAGGCCATGCCGCCGCCATGCACGTTCGGACAGGATATGTTCACTTCTATAATATCCGCATGCGGGCTCTGAGCCACCCTGGCGCAGCATTCCACATACTCGTCTATGCCGAATCCGCTTATATTGGCTATGATGCAGCCTCCGTATATCCCGCGCAAAGCGGGGAGCTTTTCCCCGACAAGCCTGTCAACGCCCGGATTCTGAAGTCCGACGGAATTGAGCATGCCGCATGGCGTCTCCGCTATGCGCGGACATCCGTTGCCGTAGCGCGCCTGCAGGGTGCTGCCTTTAAGGGAGATTCCGCCCAGGATGTTCAGATCGTACTCCCCCGCCATTTCCAGACCGAATCCGAAAGTGCCGCTGGCCGGAATCACGGGATTCGCCAGCTTCACTCCGCAAAGGTTCACCTTCATGGAATCTACCATATAATTTCCTCCTTTTTGAATACAGGGCCGTCGGCGCACACGCGCTTAGCACCCGATGCCGTACGGCATGTGCAGCCGTAGCAGATGCCGCAGCCGCAGCCCATCCGTTCCTCCAGGCTCAGTTCGCCCGGCCCTTCGAGGGCAGCGCAGACCGCCTGCATCATCACTTTTGGCCCGCATGTATAGAAATAGTCATACTCCGGCTTCAGCGCGGCTATGGCGTCGGTGACGAATCCCCTGATTCCGGCGCTGCCGTCAGCGGTTGTTACGGCCACTTCCGCTCCCAACTCGCGGTATTCCCGCTCCAGGATGACATCCGCGGCAGTGTTGAAACCGAGAATCACGGTCGTGCGCACGCCTCCGGCCGCCAGTTCCTTCACGAGGCTGAAACATGGCGAGGCTCCTATGCCGCCGCATACCACGAGGGCATTTCTGCCGGCGGACGAGGCGTCGAATCCGTTTCCCAGTCCGGTAAGGACGTTCAGAGTCTCGCCCGGACGCATCGCGGCCATTTTAGCGGTTCCCTCGCCCATGACCTTATAAATCATGCTGAAACCGTCATTGTCCCACTCGGTCACGGCAAGAGGACGGCGAAGGAAAAAGCCCTCCACCTCCACGTCAGCGAACTGGCCAGCCCGCAGGATCGCCGAAGTGTCACCCGACAGTCTCATAAGATATACCCCGTCAGCGATAAGGCTGTTCTCCTTTATGATATAACAGGCCTTTTTCATTTCTTATATTCCTCATCGATGGTCGAGATGCCGAGATTGATCTCTTCCAGGACATCCAGCAGGACACGCACGGTCTCCAGTGACGAGAACAGCGTCACGTTCCTTTCCACCGCCGCGCGGCGTATGTCATAGCCGTCCAGCCGGGTGTTGTGCTGGTTTATGTCTATTGTATTTATCACATAGCTGACATGGCCCTGACGCATCGAGCGTGAGATGTCGTCGCTGCCCTCGCTGAACTTTTTGAGGGTGCGGGTACGTATTCCGTTCTCTTTCAAAAACTTCGCCGTACCGGCGGTAGCCTCGATATTGAAGCCCATATTGTAGAAGCGGCGCAAAAGAGGCAGGGCCTCGGCCTTGTCCTTGTCAGCTATGGTGGCGAATACGGTGCCGTAGCTTTTTACAGACACTCCGGAAGCCTGCAGCGACTTGTACAGCGCGCGGGTAAGGGAGGTATCGTAGCCTATCGCCTCGCCGGTGGATTTCATCTCTGGCGAGAGGTAGGTATCCATGCCCTTGATCTTCGAGAACGAGAACGCGGGACTCTTGACATAGTAGCGCCGGCCCTCGGGATTGTATACATCCGTATATCCCTGCTCCCTGAGGCTGTGGCCCAGCATGACCATAGTGGCGATTCTTGCCATAGGAATGCCTGTGGACTTGCTCAGGAACGGCACGGTGCGCGAAGACCGCGGATTCACCTCGATCACGTACACATCGTCTTTTCCGTCTACGATGAACTGTATGTTGTAAAGGCCCTTGATGCCTATCTCCTTTCCAAGGCGCACCGTATAGTCTATTATCTTTTCTTTCACGCCCTGTGAAAGCGAGAATGACGGATATACGCTGATCGAATCGCCGGAGTGGATGCCCGTTTTCTCCACATGCTCCATGATGCCGGGGATGAACACATCCTCGCCGTCGCATATCGCGTCCACCTCGCATTCCTTGCCGGAAATGTACTTGTCCACAAGCACAGGGGAATTCTCGTTCACCTCTACCGCGTTATGCAGATAGTGGCGCAGGCTTTCCTCGTTTCCGACGATCATCATAGCGCGGCCGCCCAGAACGAAGGAAGGGCGCACGAGCACCGGATAGCCGATTTCAGCCGCGGCCGCGACACCGTCCTCTACATTGGTGACGGCTTTCGCCTGCGGCTGCGGAATTCCCGTCCTGCGCATGACGGCCTCGAACAGCTTGCGGTCTTCGGCATTGTCGATAGCCTGGATCTGCGTGCCAATGATCTTTACGCCGAATTCCGCGAGAGGGCCCGCGAGATTGATGGCTGTCTGTCCTCCGAGAGTGACGATTATGCCTTCCGGCTTCTCCAGGTCTATTACGTTCATCACGTCCTCGACCGTCAGAGGTTCGAAATACAGCTTGTCGGAGATTGTATAGTCCGTGGACACGGTCTCCGGGTTGTTGTTTATGATTATGGCCTCATAGCCGGCTTCGCGTATCGCCCATATCGCATGCACGGTCGAATAGTCGAACTCCACTCCCTGGCCGATACGGATAGGGCCGGCCCCGAGCACGAGGATTTTCCTGCGTGCGCTTACGGCCGTCTCGTTTTCCGTCTCATATGTGGAATAGTAATACGGCACGTCCGCGGCATGCTCCGCGGCGCAGCTGTCTATGAACTTGTATACCGGGCGTATGCCGTTCTCCCGGCGGTATTCTATCATTTCCTTTTCCGTCATGCCCCAGAGCATGCCGGCGAACTTGTCGCTGAAACCCAGTCTCTTGGCTTCGAGCAGCATGGCCGGATCACGCGGAGAGGCTTTCAGGGAGCGCTCCATACGCACGATGTTCACGATTTTCTCAAGGAAAA
Organism: uncultured Muribaculaceae bacterium; assembly: GCA_964385835.1. GTDB lineage: Bacteria > Bacteroidota > Bacteroidia > Bacteroidales > UBA932 > Cryptobacteroides. The sequence continues at coordinate 51,995 of CAYLQE010000014.1, forward strand.
GCATGTCTATCTTGGTGACGTCATATATAAGGCGTATGTCCACGCCGTTGCGGATAAGCTGGGCAATGGCGATAAGGTGGTCGTCCGGGAACTTGGCGACATATCTGAATATATCGGCGTCGCTCATGCCATCGAACTTGCGCTTGTACAGGTGGCAGGCCCCGATCTCGAGGCTCCGGATAGCCTTAAGGAGACTCTCTTCCAGAGTGCGTCCTATGCTCATCACCTCGCCGGTGGCTTTCATCTGGGTGCCGAGTTCGTTCGCCGCCTCGGCGAATTTGTCGAACGGGAAGCGCGATACCTTACTCACCACATAGTCGATGGCCGGCTCGCAGCAAGCGGGGGCGCCGGCTACCATTATTTCATCGAGAGTGTAGCCCATCGCGATTTTCGCCGTCACGCGGGCGATAGGGAAACCGCTTGCCTTAGAGGCGAGGGCGGAAGAACGGCTGACACGCGGATTTATCTCTATTATATAATATTTGAAACTGAGAGGGTCGAGAGCGAACTGCACGTTGCAGCCGCCTTCGATTTTCAGGGCCCGGATCAGTTTGAGGGCGCTGGCGCGGAGCATCTCATACTCCTTGTCGGCGAGGGTCTGCACAGGAGCGACTACGATCGAATCTCCGGTATGGATGCCGACGGGATCCACGTTCTCCATCGAGCAGATGCAGATCGCGGTGTCGTTGCTGTCGCGCATCACCTCGAACTCTATCTCCTTGTACCCCTTGACGCTCTTTTCTATAAGCACCTGATGTACGGGACTCTGCGCGAGGGCGTTCGGCATAAGTTCGCGAAGCTCCGCCTCACCGTTCGCGAAGCCGCCGCCGGTGCCGCCGAGCGTAAAGGCCGGACGCAGCACCACAGGATAGCCGATCTTGTCTGCCACGGCCACCGCCTCATCCACACTGTAGCAGATATCCGACGGTATCACCGGCTCGCCGAGCTCGAGGCAGAGCTCCTTGAACAGCTCGCGGTCCTCGGCCTTTTCGATACTTTCGAACGACGTGCCGAGTATCCTGACGCCGCACTCTTCCAGCACGCCTTTGCGCGCGAGCTTCACGGCCATGTTGAGGCCTGTCTGTCCGCCGAGGCCCGGAACTATAGCGTCCGGACGCTCGTAGCGTATGATCTTGGCTATGTATTCAAGGTCAAGAGGTTCCATATAGACCTTGTCGGCCATGTGCGTGTCCGTCATTATAGTGGCGGGATTGCTGTTCACGAGGATCACCTCGTAGCCCTCTTCTTTCAGGGCGATGCAGGCCTGGGTGCCCGCATAATCGAATTCGGCCGCCTGTCCTATGACGATAGGGCCGGAACCGATAACCATCACTTTCTTTATGTCTGTTCTGCGCGGCATGGCTTACTTCTCCATCATTTTTACGAATTTGTCAAAAAAGTCCGTTTCCTCGGGCCCGGGGCCGCCCTCAGGATAGAACTGCACCGAATATACCATATCCGCAGCATTTTCAAGGCCTTCGACAGTGCCGTCCGCCACATCCCTGTATGTAACCGTAAGGCCCGCTTTCAGTGCGGAGGCCTCGTCCACCGCGAAATTGTGGTTATGCTCCGCTGTCACGATGCGGCCCGTCTGCATGTCGCGCACCGGGCGGGAACCGTGATGGCCGGATTTCAGTTTGTATATCTCCGCACCGTATGTCATGGCTATAAGGGTGTGGCCCAGCGAGATGCCGAAAAGCGGCAGCCTGCCCCTGAGGGCGGCTATAACCTCCGTGATTTCCTTTGCATCCGCGGGATCGCCCGGGCCGCTGGAAACCAGCAGGCCGTCCGGATTGAAGGCCAGGATCTCTTCCGCTGTGCTCGAAGCCGGAACGACGGTCACATTGCATCCCCTGCGGTTCAGGGCGTCCACCATACGGTTCTTGAGTCCGCAATCCAGGACCACGACATCATGAGTATGCCTTGCGGTACGGCTGAACCAGCGTTTGGTGCATGTAGCGTGAGCCACCGCCTTTTTGTCGGCCTGATAAGCGGCAATCATCGCCACGGCATCTTCCACCGGCATTTCTTCAGGAACAAGGGCCGCGGTCATATTGCCCTCATCGCGTATGATACGGGTGAGCATCCGCGTGTCCGCACCGCTCAGGCACGGAACCTTGTGATCCTCCAGATATTCGGGAAGCGTCTTGGTATAGCGGAAGTTCGACGGCGTGTCGCAGCATTCGCGCACGACAAGGCCGGCGAGCCGCGGGTTCTTGGACTCCGAATCCTCGTCAGTTATTCCGTACTGTCCCATAAGCGGATAGGTCATTACGACAATCTGCCCTGCATACGCCGGGTCGGTGATCACTTCCTGATATCCGACCATCGACGTGTTGAATACAAGTTCGCCGCATACGGAGCGGCCGGCGCCGCAGCTTATGCCGCGCATCAGGCGTCCGTCCGGCAGAACGAGTTTCATTTTCTTCATTCCGTCCATAAATTACAGATGATATATTGTTTTTCCTTTGAATACGGTCTCGACGCAGCGTCCATATACTTCCCAGCCCTCGAAAGGCGTGCTGCGGCCCATGCTGCGGAACGCAGCGCTTTTTATAATGTAAGGCGAGCCCACATCATACACGCAGCGGTCATCCTCCCCCGGATCCAGGCGGAAACGGCGGCGGGGAGCATGGCTCATAAGGTCGAACAGCTTCCCGGCGGAGATTATGCCGCTGCGGACAAAGTGAGTGTACATAAGAGGGAAAGCGGTCTCGAGCCCGACGATTCCCATCGCGCTGCCGGCAAGGCCGCGGGATTTCTCCTGCGCCGAATGAGGGGCATGGTCGGTGGCTATCATATCGATCGTGCCGTCCTTGAGGGCCTCGACAAGCGCCTGCCGGTCATCACGTCCGCGAAGAGGAGGGTTCATCTTGAAGCGTCCGTCCTCCTGCAGGTCTTCGTCGCAGAGCAGCAGATAATGGGGAGCCGTCTCGCAGGTGACATCCACGCCGCGGTCTTTGGCCCGGCGTATCGCGTCCACGCTCTCTTTCGTGGATATGTGGCACACGTGATATGCGCAGCCCGTTTCTTCCGCGAGCTTCAGGTCCCGCACGATCTGGCCCCATTCGCTCTCGCCGCATATTCCTTTGTGGCCGTGCCTTGCGGCATATATTCCGTCATGGATATATCCGCCTTTGAGCAGGGAGTTGTCCTCGCAGTGGGCCGCGAGTATGCAGCCGTTAGCGGCGACCGTCTCCATGGCCTTGCGCATGACGGCCTCTGACTGCACGCCGCTGCCGTCGTCGGAAAATGCGATGACACGGGATTTGAGCGCGGCAACGTCCGTTATCTCCGTCCCTTTGCGGCCAATGGTTATGGAGGCATACGGGATCACGTCTATCACGGCGTCGCGCCTTATGATTTCTTCCTGTACGGACAGGTGCTCCGGCGTATCCGGAACAGGGTCGAGATTCGGCATGGCCCCCACGGCCGTATATCCAGCCGAGGCAGCCGCCACGGAGCCGGTCCGGATTGTCTCCTTGTAGCTGTAACCCGGCTCGCGGAAATGGACATGCACATCAACAAATGCGGGGCAAACCAGATAGTTTGTCCCGTATGACTGCTTTTCTTTCATCAAAGTGCAAAGTTAGCCCATATATGACATTTTAGCAAATTTTTTCGCAGATATTTTTCCGCCTCGCGTGCTTCGGAGCATCCCGCCGCAGACAGTTCCTGCCGATTGTACCGTCAAGTCCTTTTTTCACAAAATATGCGTATTGTCGGAAAATGGAAAATGTTTTTATAAAAATTTGCCGGAAACCACACTTGACGAGATTGTTGACAATTATGTTGAGATGAACGTGGTGCATCCGTTTATGGAAGGGAATGGCCGCAGTACAC
>CAYLQE010000015.1:0-54110 GCA_964385835.1 uncultured Muribaculaceae bacterium
AACGCTTCTCGATTTTTTTAGTTTTCGGTACTTTTGCTTGTACAAATGTCTTTCAGTCTTGTCAATGATCTTTTCTGTTTCCCCGCGTGATTGTGTTCTCATCGTTGGGGAATGCAAAGATACGACACTTTTTTAAAACACCAAAACTTTTTCAAATATTTTTCACTTTTTTTGTAAAAAATGCAGATTTCCGGCTTGTTACTATTATATAAGGTACAGCGTATGAAATAAGCGGCAAGCCGTGCTATATTATACGAAAAACAGAACTGTGCAATAGGCGGCGACAGTAAAATTCGGCACGCATTTTTAAAGAGCTTATGATAATTTTATTATATTTGTCATGAAAGAACCACAGGATATGGACAAGAAACTTATCATAATCCCGACATATAACGAGATAGAGAATGCGGAGAAGATCATACGTACGGTTCTGGCGCTGCCGGAGCAGTACGACATCCTGATTATTGACGACGGATCTCCGGACGGAACCGCCGGGATTGTGAAGAATCTGCAGCATGAGGTGAATGCGGAGCATGGCGGATCCGAGGCGGATGCCGCAGAACGCGATACAGGGGAAGCCAAGAACGGCATGGACACAGCTGAACACGGCGCAGGGGAAGCCAGGAACAGCGGGGACGCGTCAAAGGGCAGTGCAGCCGTATCACACAGGCTGAATCTCATTGAAAGGAAAAGCAAGATGGGGCTCGGGACCGCGTATATCACGGGATTCAAGTGGGCTTTGGAGCGCGGTTATGAATACATATTCGAGATGGATGCGGATTTCAGCCATGATCCGGCAGATCTGGCGAGACTGTACAAGGAATGCGCCGAAGAAGGTGCGGACGTCGCGATCGGCAGCCGCTATTGCAAGGGCGTGAATGTGGTGAACTGGCCTATGAAGCGCGTTCTTATGAGCTGGTCCGCCTCCAAATATGTCCGGTTTATACTGCACATACCTGTCAACGACTGTACGGCCGGCTTCGTATGCTACCGCGCCGAGGTCCTCAGGGCCATTGATCTGGATGCGGTTCAAATGAAAGGATACGGATTCCAGATCGAAATGAAATATACGGCTTACAGGCTCGGCTACAGAATCGGCGAGGTATCGGTCATTTTCCGCGACCGCACAGAAGGAAAGTCGAAAATGAGCAGCACTATCTTCGGCGAAGCATTCTGGGGAGTGATCCGGCTAAGATTCAGGAAGATAAGGCGGATAGCATCCTAAGAATAAGACGGGCCGGTTCCTAAAAATACATGCCACATACTATAACAGTATAATTTTCGCTTTTGAATTGGCCATTGACTATTGACAGATTATTTCAGCTTTATATTTTTCCAATTATCTGCCATTCCTGATGCAGGTATGATATTTGGTGTTTGACTTTTTGAATTTTCCACGATAGACCGTTTTCCAACCTGATCCGTAACGTAGTCTGAGATCTCGGCTAAAGTCGCGTTGCCGTTTGTTTCTTGTAGTTTTTTTAGAAGAAAGTAAGTGAACATGCCGTGCCCTTGCTCTCGATAAGGATAAGCAGTTTCATCCCCTGATGCAGCGGAAAAAACTACAATATTATTACCTAACGGAATATCAGACTTTGCCTTTATTGCAACACCACGAGCTGAAGCTATCATCTTTCCGGAGCGTTGTATTCCAGAAAAACAAGCATCCAAAAATACGATAGTCAACTGCGTCGGGCAACTGTTCAGTTGAGAATATAGATCTGTCAACTTGTAACCTGTTGAAACATCTGATCCAAGGCCATCAATGGGGAGCAAATAAGCTGAACGGGTTACTTCATCTGGTATACCATGCCCAGCATAATAAAATATTATTTTGGCTTTGCCTTTATAAGCTGTTGCAACTTGAGTGATCCAATTGATTTCTGCACGAATATTATTCAATGTCGCATCAGCTACATAGTGAATATTTTTTTCAGGCAGCCCCAATGTATGTTGACAGTATTTTCGGAATGTTGAGCCATCGTTTTGCGCAAATTCTACAATTTGTTCACGTTGATATTTTTCATTGGCAATGATTACGGCAAACGTATTCTCATTTATGTTAGTTGATAAGGGGATATTAACATCTACATCAGATTTACCGACAGTAATGTCTAATGTCGAAATATTCGTATTTGTATTATTTTCTTTCAGATCGATATTAATCGGTTCAAAATTATAATCGACAGAAGCGAGAAGATAATTGGCATTGCTATCCCGTTCTGCATGATAATCATGTCCTTCCAATTGAAATGAAATATCTTTTAAATCAACAACATCATTAATTATGGAATACGAATATTCTTTATTAAATTTATCAAAATTAGATTTAAAATACTCCGCTTCATTCCTTGACACTTTTACTAAAATATCGCTATATGCTAAACTTTTTATAATGTATGTCTGATTATCGGCATCATATGGTCCTAATGACATGATTTTTGGCAACATAGATTGTCGTTCGGTAGTATATTTTTGTTCTGCCTTGTGAATTAACATCTGTATTTGCTGTTCTCTTTGAGAGTCAAGCCGCTCTTTCCACTGCGATAGCGTTTCGTATTCGTTCTTTTTCTGCCATTTTTTTATTTCGTGAGCTACATATTTTTTTGCAAAATCACCAAATGAATAGGCTCGCATATATTCTTTAGCAGCAGGAATAAAAAAAGCCATACAGTTATTGCTAACAATCATTTTCTGACTATTGGGCTTAGCTTTGTATGCTAAGCCTTCAGTTTCGTCATAATAGACTTTATACGGATTCCAACCGGTAAAATACGGTTTACCTTGATAATTTATAAAATTCTCCTTTGTAGTACCCTTTCGAACCCAAAAACCGATACCTTTATTGAGTATATAGTCATACTGTGGCGCAATAATTTCATCACCGTTTTTATTGGCGATTCCCCTTTTAGTCCCTCTAAAAATCAAATAATACATTCCACAATCCTCTACATGAGAATATTTCCCAACTTTGAATACTTCTTCGCCATATTCATTTAAAAAGGCCTCTGATTTACCAATACGTCCCATTATAATATTACTTTTATCTAAGATTTTTTCAGTGCGATATTCCCACATTAAAAACTCATATTTGCCAGGCGGAACTATTAAATCGCCATTTTCATCACACAGCCCCACTGTTTTATTGTTTGAGTTCTCTTTAACTAAATAAAAAGACCGACCGGCATTCATATCAAAATAAGATTTATCATAATATCTAACCCACTGATATGTCTGCTTTAGTTTATCAGTAACGGCTAAATTTTCCTGTGCATGACAATATCCACAAATGAAAACTACTACTAATAAAATAAAAAAATAACGATTCATATTAAAGATTATTTAGTTATTACAATTCTCTAAAATTATCAATTTGGCTGTTTTATTATCCATATCCGGCATCGTCATGCCGATTTGTGCATAAATATAAGTTGGGTCGCATATAAGATAATGCGCTCCGTTAACGGATATATAATCCCCTGGAATGTTTTCATTGAATCGAACAGCCGTAGCCAAGTGCCCGGGATAATAAACAAGCACCACATCCAGGCCCAGAAGGTCTCGAATCAAACGAGAAAATAAAATTGACCTGTCCTCACAATCTGAATATGGATAGTACAGTGTTTCATCTGCAAAAAAGGCACGATCGTATCCCCAGACCTTTTCATCAAATTCATAAACAAACGCGGTTTGGACAAAATTAATTAATATATTAGCCGCATCACGTTCGCTTTTATCGCTTATGGCACGCCGCAAAGCTGGATACAAGCGTTCTTTTGCGACCTGACTCAATGGAACTTGTGCATAAAACCTCCATTTCGTGAGAGGATCATTATTGGCATATGAGGCAGGATATCCATTATAGAAATCCATTAAATTTTCATTTGAGACAACAGAGGCCGATGCGGCAGGAAATTGTTCCGCTTGCAATGTTCTTTCCGATGAGAGTTTATTGAAAAAACGGTGTTCTTGTGCAATTAACAACCGCATCGGTTTTTCTTCCGGAAAAGTCTGTGTGAAAACATACAGGCCATCGACATCGCTATGTTCCAACAGATAATAGTGCTCACCGTTCAATTCCCAATATGGATAGTTATACATATCGCAATCGGCAGCAAGGAGCATATGCAGGCTGCCACTGTCCGAACGTGCAATATGTATCTTGAATCCGGACTGAATCAAAACGAAAGCTTGCATAAGAATCGTTTCATTCGGATATTCAGGTCCATATACAGTTTCTGCAACAGCCTGTGCCAGCTTTACATACCCCCAATCACAGAGTTGCATACAGCTTCGCAAATCCAAACAATCATAGAGCAGATTGTCGTAATTCATCGCCATATACTCCCACATATCGGCAATATCATTTTCATGTATATCTTCCAATATAAACCGCCCTGACACATCAAACCGAACTTTGCAGGGGGTACCATAGAATATGAAGTACAATAATTGTTCAACCAGCAATGGCTTGTCTTCAATCGGAGAAATAGGCTGTGGTACAGGGGCGGGATCTGGGTACGGAATGATTTCATCGAATGGCATAGGGTGCACATCGGGCGTCTTTTCCCGATCTTCTTCAGGCAAAACCACCGGCGGCACGACAGGTTCTTCGATTGTCGGTACAAGCATAGGTTTTTCTCCACGATACCACGCCCATGCATCGCGCATATACTGCGCATATTCGGCATTGGCCTTATCGCGGAAATCGTTGTATTCCTGTATGGCTAGACGCCTGAAAGCTTCGTATTCGGAAAGATAATTATTCTGTCCGAATACAGATATAGATAAGAAGGCCCCTATGATAAAACTTGTACAACGCATATTTAAAATAATAGCTTAATCTGTAATTTTGAATGTATTACAATTTCAACCATTGCAAATTTTCTCGATACCTTGAGGTAATTGTTTGCATTCGTAAAACGCCCTATCCTCAATCTATTTACACTATATGGTATTACAACAGATTTAATAGGCAAACTGCCAAACGCATCATGATCTATTTTGATTACTCCATGCTGAATTACTATATGATGTATATCACTTTCATTCTTACACCAAGAACCTCTTTGATTGCCACATAACAAACGGATGATTAGAGCAGTGCATGTCGCCTGTTCCAGAAATTATGAATGTTCTATCATCCGACAATTCCCAAAATACATTTTTCCCACATTAACCTTTTTGTGTTGCATATAAAATCTCATACAAATCTAAAAAGGAGAATAATAACGAATACATTATTTTCTCTGAAGTATCATAATGACTTTAATATTATTTCTTTTGTAGTTACAGCGTCCAATTTACCGTTATCAATTTTTATAATTGGTATTCGATATTTTGACATGTGTTGGTAAAGCCATTCTTCATATAGTTTTTGTTGTGTTTTGAGGAAATCGATATTTATAGACCTTTCGAAAGGTCGTCCTCTAGTTATGATGCGCTCAATAATTATTGTAGGGTCTGCTGTTAAGTATATAATCTTATCTGGAAGTCTTAAGTCATAGGATATTTCATTCAATAATTCAACACATAATTGATATTCATTTTTATCTATTTTTGATTGTAGTAAAAATAGACGACAAAAAACATGTACACATTCATATATGCTCCGTTCTTGAAAAATCCACTGATGGTCAATATTATTAATTGCTTTATGAATCTTCAAGAATTCTTTGATAAAGAAAATTTCCGATTGAAAACTTTTGTTTTCGGTGTCGTTATATGCATGTGTAATAAAAGGGTTATCAATATATGGATCACTAAAAAAATGAGAAGAGGCAAAATGCTGATGCAAAAATTCTGCAATAACAGACTTCCCGACACCAGTACAGCCGACTATTAAAATATATTGATTTGGATTCATCGGAGTTCATGTTTAATAATATTATTTAATATGTCAGACAATTCACTGACACTCTGAAATGTGAAGTCATTAGATTTATTGTAATTCCTCCATTCTATTACAAAAGCAGGCAACATGTTGGCGGAGTTCTTTTGAATACAAAAAAAGATATTTTTTTGTAATGCCATGGCGGCTCCTAACTCTAACAAGCTACTGCTTGGAGAAGTCATGGTTGTAATCTCCGGATAAATAAATATAAAACGTTTGCACTTAGATATGTTTTCAAATCTAATTTGAGCCAAATCGGTTTCTACATATCCTTGAGATGCAAAAATATAATCGGGATATGATTCTTTTAATTTGTTAATAATAATATCTATTTCTTTCCTGGTTGCTTCATCAATTCCATTTATAGGTCGAGAAATGAAGAATTCGAAATTATTGAATTTTTTGTATATATTAAGCAATTCTTTGCCGGCCTTGGCAATAATCGGATTCAATTTTTTATTATTGCTTATATCGTCTGGAATGTTAAAATTTTTAGATCTAAATCGTTCATTATTTCCTCGTCTGTCAACATCAATCAATAGATGAATCAATAAGTTCTCAAACTCTTTTGATGTCAACTCTTGTATATTTTCTTTAAATGGAGATCTACACATCTCTTTTTTAAATAACACATATTTTTCAGGTAGCTGATTATATGGGAGATTAAATAAAATAGGGCATACAGAGCTATTAACACACATAGCACCATATTCCGCCAATATCCATGGTTCAGGGTAATTTTCATCCGTTAGACATGTAATTCCGATATGTGCAGTTGATGCAAACTTAAATATCTGCCTATCCCATTGGTTACCATGAAGGTTCTCATCTGATATAAAAATTTCATCACTTTCAAGTTTATAAACTTTTGCTAAAACTGATTTTATTACATGAGCAACTTTTTTACTTTGAATCCCCGACCAACTTATAAATATAACTGGATTTTCCATAATTATCTTTTTCTTATATCAATTACATTAAAAATTATATATTTCTCATTGTTTGGGATCAAGGCCATCCATTTCTCGATTTCCTGACGTGAGGTGGTCGTATGGTAGAACGGACGCTCATCTTTTGTGAAAACAAATACAATACGGTTTGTTTCCGTGTTCAAGGTAGAATTCTTTGTTATGATAAAATCAACGCTTTTCGGAAAGGCTGTGCTTTTATTGGCAGTTAAACGTTCAGGCCTATCATAATCATTTGGATAAAGCCGATATCCTGTTTGAGAATTTTCAAATAAAAATATCTTCAGAAAGCAATCCCGATATGGAGTAACAGTAAATTCTAAATTATCTCCTTCGAAATATATACTGCGCAGGCCATCGATTGAAGCTGTAAAATCAGGGTCAGGTTCCACGCCTCGTTTAACTTTCACGTTGGCAATACAGTAAAATATTGTTTCTGAAGACCGTAGCTCAGATTGAAGGTTTCCTTCCTCAACAATCTCGAAATATACAATCTCGCCGTCAATCTGGTTGATTGCGGTACTGTTATACGATTCCCCTGTAGTGGAGATCTCAATTTGATCCCAAATATTTATGCGGGAACCGCATACTTGTTCAATTGCTTTTCGTTTGGCATCATCGCGGGCTTTTTCAGTTGCTTCACGCCCAGTAATGTCCGAATACGCCATGACTATTGCATATTCACCCCGGATGTTTTTTACAGTACACACCTTCTCTTTTTGTGCAAATGCCGGAGAAGCTGCCAATAACAGGCAATTCAATGTCAACAATATGATTTCCCGCATTGTTATATTGGGTTACGGATAAGAGTTAATCTTACTGACACTCTTTTCGATTATTCCAGTTCAATCGTGAAAGCTTCACGGACAAATTCGCTGATTCGTTCAGCATTCAGCCTGGAGAATTCCGACTCTTTCAACGCCAATTCCATCGCCCTGATACGGGCATTTGACGCCGACTCTTCATTTACAATATAAAAAGCCTTATAATCAATACCACCATCTTTTTTTTCCCGATATAATGAAAAACTTTTCTTTAACTCTCCATTGATTTCTTTAATCACACGGGACTCGTATGCATCGTAGAAGCTATCAACGGACGACGTTTGATTCGCCTGAGCTCCAATTTCTGCCGTAATTCGTCCGGCCACCATTTGTTTTGCCTTTTTGGCATATAATATGCTGGCATTTGTGGCCGCCCACTGCTGGCCTTGGTTGACAGTCCTGGCTGATGTATTGCCGATGACATTTCCGACAAGTTCTTGATTATCTTCGTTCAATAATTTCTGACGGTGTATAAAAATCAATTCTTCCAATGTGCGTGAACCATCGACTTTCCAACCGTCGGAGGCAAATTCCTTCGCCATCTTTTTTGCGCTCTTCCATAACGCTTTGTCAGAATTCTTGGGTTGCGCACTGATGCTTCCAGCCATAAACAGGCTTAAAATCGCAAATACTAAAACTTTCCTCATTTTTAAATAATATTTAAGTTGAATATCTGTTTCTTGTAAACCGCAAAAATGTGTAATAACGATTTAAATCATCGAATAAACAGATATACTGGAAAAAAGCACATATAAAACGGAACAACCCAGCTATATAATCATTTACAAGATTATATATGATTTCATTATGAAAAAGTTTTTTGCTACATATATTGTATTTTGTATATTTGTGGAGAAAACGATGGTTTAAATCGTAACATCCTACGCTATAAAGGCATACATAACTTACGCATCAGTCCATAATGATAAGACTATTTACATCTTTTGAGTTGCACGTTTCTCATTCTCTCCTTTCTTCGAACGGCTTCCTGCACAGAGGGACTCTGCATTCTGAACTTTGCGAAAGTATCTCGTGAAAGACCGAAATGCCGACAGACAGCTCCAATGGACATGCCTTCATACAGCATAGTAATAATCGTTTTCTCGTTCTCTTTAAGAATATTCAATTTTGTACAAGAACCATAACGCCGTCCAAGTATCTTTCCTTCCGACTTTCTTAAAGCCAGAGCTTCACGGGTACGCATTGATATCAAGTTATGCTCTATTTCAGCAACTAATCCGAACGCAAAACACAGAACCTTGCTGTTAATCGTATTATCAAATGAATATTTTTCTTTTGTAGTATAAAGATTAATGCCTTTTTTCAGGCAGACACCCATAATAGCCATGACTTCTGTAAGTGTACGGCTTAGACGCGAAATCTCCGTAACAATAAGTGTATCACCCCGCTTCATCCGCCGCAAAGTTCTATTCAAAAGCCTGTCTCGTCCATGTTTCTTGCCGCTGACAACTTCAGTGACCCAAGTGTCGATTTCAAAGTTCCTGTTCACAGCAAAACGACGTATTTCATCCTGCTGATTAGCCAAGTGCTGTTTACTCGTGCTAACTCTCAAATAACCAATTATCATAATTTTCAATTTTAAATGATATATAATATTATGCCAGACTATAAGATACATATTTGAGATACAAGTATCATCAAAAAACACCGACCATAAGTATTTTGGCCGGTGTTTTATTAAATATTAATCGAAGTTTATTTCATCAGCTCCAGGGAGATGCGTTTGCGGTCGAGGTCGACGGCAATGACCCGGACACGGACGTGCTGGTTAAGGTGCACGGCTTTGGAAGCGTCGCTGAGGCCGCGGATTCCCATTTTTGAAATATGGATGAGACCGTTCTCGTGCACGCCTATGTTCACGAAAGCTCCGAATGCCGTGATATTGGTGACTATGCCGGGAAGTTCCATACCCTCATAAAGGTCATCTATAGAATGGACGTCTTCCGCGAAAGAGAACTCCTGCGCGGCGCAGCGCGGGTCCCTTGAAGGCTTGCGCAACTCCGAAATGATGTCATTGACCGTGACAAGTCCGAAATCTCCGCCAAAACCGACGTATCTGTCCGGCACGATGCGGTCGCAGAGCTCACCGTTTCCGACAAGGGATGCGACAGGCACGCCGAGATCAGAGGCCATTCTGTCCACTATGTGATAGACTTCGGGATGGACCGCGGAGTTGTCGAGAGGATTCGCGGCATCGGCGATGCGGAGGAAGCCGGCGCACTGTTCGAAAGCCTTGTCACCGAGACGTTTTACTTTCCGCAACTCCTCACGTGACGAGAATGCACCGCTCTCATTGCGGTATGCCACGATATTCGACGCGAGGGACGGACCTACGCCGGAAACATACGAAAGGAGATATTCCGATGCGGTATTGAGGTTCACGCCGACGCTGTTCACGCAGCTCTCGACCGTGTTATCCAGTTTCTCGCGCAGCAGATTCTGGTCCACGTCGTGCTGATACTGCCCCACTCCGAGCGATTTGGGATCGATCTTCACAAGCTCCGAGAGCGGATCCATAAGACGGCGGCCTATCGACACGGCGCCGCGCACCGTCAGGTCATAATCAGGAAATTCGGCACGTGCTATATCGGAAGCGGAATAGACGGAAGCGCCGTCCTCATTCACTGTGTAAACCTTTATTCCGGCAGGCATCGGCACTTTTTTCAGGAAATCCTCGGTCTCGCGTCCGGCTGTTCCGCTTCCGACGGCAATCACCTCCACCCTGTACTTCTCTATCATCGAGGAAAGGGCCTGGATGCTTTTGATCTTTTCATTGGCCGGAGGATGAGGAAAAATGGCCTCGGAATGCAGCAGAGCGCCGGTCTCGTCCAGACACACGACCTTGCATCCGGTACGGAAACCCGGATCGATAGCCATCGTACGCTTCTCCCCGACCGGGGCGGCGAGAAGCAGCTGGCGCAGGTTCTCGCCGAAAATACGTATAGACTCGACGTCCGCCTTTGCCTTTGCAGCCTTCAGTACTTCATTGGTGATGGCTGGAACCAGGAGCCGCCTGAAGCAGTCGTCTATGGCCGAATCCAGTTCGGAGCGCACGGCCGCGGACGGATAAGGCTTGCCTTTCGAGAATTCGTAATATATCTTTTTGCAGCACGCCTCCGCATCCGTATCGATTTTCAGCGACACGGCCTTTTCATTCTCCGCACGGAGAAGGGCCAGCAGCTGGTGAGGCGCTATGCGGTTCAAAGGCATCGAGAAATCGAAATAAGAACGGTATTTCGCAGCCTCAGGATTGGAATCCGCGGCCTTCGCTTTCTTGGACACAAGACGCCGCGTGGAGAAATTCCGGCGCATGGCGTCACGCACCGCGGCCATTTCGCTTATACGCTCGGCGATTATATCCTTGGCACCGGCGATGGCCGCAGCGGCATCCGCCACCTCTCCGCCTATATATGCCCTGGCCTCGGCATACGGATCCCGGCAACTGATGTTCCAGAGTTTGTCCGCCAAAGATTCGAGCCCCTGTTCGCGGGCCACCGAAGCACGTGTGCGGCGTTTCGGGCGATAAGGAAGATATATATCCTCAAGAACGGTGGCATCCGTACACGATTCGATAGTCTTGCGTAGGCTGTCGCTCAACGCTCCGGCCTGTCCTATCGTCTCCAGCACCGTCTGCTTGCGCTTTTCCATTTCAGCGAAAACGTCCGTCCAATGGCGGATCTCGGCGACCTCCACCTCATCAAGGCCGCCGGTACGCTCCTTGCGGTAACGGCTGACAAAAGGGATAGTGGCGCCCTCGGCGAAAAGGTTCACGCAATTCTCGACCTGCCACGGCTTTACCTGAAGCCGGGAGGCAATGTATTCTATATAGATTTCTTTCATAACGCTATTCGTGGCTTACCTCCTGCAGACGCGAGCGGTAAGCGGAGAAAATCTTGGATTTGGACACGAAGCCCATATACGTGCGGTCCATCCTGACAACCGGAAGATTCCATGCCCCGGTTTTCTCGAACTTGTCCATCACCTCCTGCATTGAGTCGGTATCATAGATATAATCCGGAGCCGACTGCATGAAATTGTATACATGCAAGGTATCATAAAGCTCGCGCTTGAACATGTTGCGGCGTATGTCGTCAAGACATACATAGCCCTGGAAACGATGCTTGCGGTCTATTACAGGAAATATGTTTCTTTTCGATACGGACACGGCCTCGACGAATTCGCCCAAAGTATCCTCTATATCGACGGTTTCGAAGTCGGATTCAAGGAAATCATTGACTTTCAAAAGCGTAAGTACAGCCTGGTCCGAATCGTGGGTAAGAAGCTCCCCTTTCGCAGCTATACGCTTGGTATAGATGCTGTACGGGTCGACCGCATGGGCTATGCCGTAAGATATGGCAGATGTGATGATAAGGGGAATAAGAAGATCATAGCCTCCGGCAATCTCCGCGATAAGGAATATAGCCGTCATCGGAGCCTGCATGACACCCGCCATGAGACCGGCCATGCCAACCAATACGAAATTGGCCTCGGGCACGCTATAGACTGTCGCCGGGAAGCAAAGGTTGATGACGCGCGCCACGACGAAACCGGCTATGCCGCCTATGAACAAGGTAGGGCCGAAGGTACCTCCCACGCCTCCTCCGGCATTCGTGAATGTCATGGAAAATACCTTCACTATCAGGATAAGAAGGAAAAAGACAGGCACCAGCACCGGCTTTGTCATGAAGAAGGCAAGAGGAGTATGACCCTGAAGGTCAGGAGTCTGCCCGTTAAGAAGGGTCTGCAGGTCGTTATAGCCCTCGCCATAAAGAGGAGGGAAAAGGTAAATCAGGAGTCCGAGCCCGACGGCGCATATCGCCCACTTGGCATAAGGATTGGATATCTTCTTGGCCTTGTCTTCCAGCCACAGCGCCGTCCTGTTGAAGTACATGGAGCAGATTGCGCAGAAAACGCCCAGGAACAGATACGCCGGAATATTGTGCAGGGAGAAAGGCGTGAGCCCGCAGCTGAACTGCGAGGTGGTGCCGGTAAATATGTATGACACCACGGTGGCGGAAACGGTGCTGAGCAGAAGCGGCAGCACGCTTGTCATGGACATATTGAAGAGAAGTATCTCCAGCGTGAACAGTATGCCGGCCAAAGGGGCCTTGAATATTCCTGCCACCGCTCCGGCCGCGCCGCACCCTAGAAGTATGGTGACATCCTTGTGCGAGAGTCCCATCAGCCGCGCGACATTAGAGCCTATGGCAGCACCTGTATAGACGATAGGAGCCTCCGCTCCGACCGAGCCGCCCATTCCTATGGTGATGCCGCTTGTAAGCAGGGAGCTCCACATGTTGTGCGCCTTTATGCGGCTTTCGTTCTTGGATACCGCCTGAAGCACCTTCGTGACGCCGTGCCCTATATTGTCCTTTATCACATAGCGGACAAGGAGCATTGACACAAGCATGCCCAGGCCGGGAAGAATGGCATACATGAACATGAAACGCTCATCAATCCATTCAGTGGCCAGGGCACGGATGTTATGTACTAAAAAATGCAGAAAGACCGATGCGAGACCGCATGCCGTACCTACGAGCAATGCCGATACGAGAAGGAGATTCCGCTGTGGAAATATCGAGACAAGGCTTCTTACCTTACTCCGTATCCGATGAGTCGTCCTCGCCATTGGAATACTGAGAGATATTATCGTCAGGAATGCTTTCTCCCTCGCCTGCCGGTTCATCTCCGCCGGACGCGCCGTCCTCATTCAGCCAGTTCTCGAGGTCCTCGGCCGCATCTACATTTACATTCACCTTTATAAGTGCGATAGTATCGGAATTCTCTATTGTAACCGCATAGAAGACCGTTCCGTCAGGCTTTACGTAACGGTTGGCCTCCGGCAGATAATCTACGACGCCTTTTGGGTATTTTGCATCGAACGCAGCACGTAGAGCTTCGTCCATGTTCTCATAACTGAGTACTCTTCTCTTTTTATTATCCATGTCTACAGATTGCTGATTTCGGGTGCAATATTAGAACAAAAATATGTTCCTACCAAATAAATTTTACATTTTAACGGGAAGCTCGATTCCGAGTATTCCCATGGCCTTTCTCAGAACCGCCGCGAGCGTGTCGATCAGCACGAGGCGCATGGCCAGAATCTGCGGATCGGACTCCTTCAGTACAGGGGTGTCATGGTAATACTGGTTGAACTCTTTCGCCAGCTCATAGGCATAGTTCGCGACAAGCGCCGGAGAATGCGCCTGGGCAGCCTCGGCTATCTTGTCCGGGAATCCGGCAAGTATTTTCGTGATACGGATTTCCTTGGCGCTCAGCTCTGTATCCGGAGACAGCGCGTCCGCACCGAAGCTGACGCCGCGGTCCTCCGCCTTGCGCAGTATAGAGCAAATGCGGGCGTGGGTGTACTGGATGAACGGACCTGTGTTGCCGTTAAAGTCGATTGACTCCTTCGGATCGAAGAGCATTGTCTTCTTGGGATCCACCTTTATAATAAAGTATTTCAGGGCGCTCAGGCCTATCATGCGGAAAAGCCTGTCCTGCTCCTGTTCGCTCATGCCCTCCAGCTTGCCGAGCTCCAGAGAAGTCTCCCTGGCTGTCCTGTACATGTCATTGATGAGGTCGTCGGCATCCACGACAGTTCCCTCGCGGGATTTCATCTTGCCCTGAGGCAGCTCCACCATGCCGTATGACATGTGGTAAATCGCATCGCTCCATGCGAAGCCGAGTTTCTTGAGTATAAGCTTCAGAACCTGGAAATGATAGTTCTGCTCGTTGCCTACAACATATATCTCCTCATCCAGATCATACTCCTCGAAACGCTGTTTCGCGGTACCGAGGTCCTGCGTCATATAAACGGATGTACCGTCTTTGCGGAGCAGGAGCTTGCGGTCCAGGCCGTCGGCGGTAAGGTCGCACCATACGCTGCCGTCCTCCATGCGCTCCAGAACCCCCATCTCAAGTCCCTTCTGGACAAGGGCCTTGCCGTTGAGGTAGGTCTGCGATTCGTAATATATGCGGTCGAAACTTATGCCGAGCTCCTTGTATGTCTTGTCGAAGCCTTCGTAAACCCAGCCGTTCATCATTGTCCAGAGGTCGCGCACCTCCTTGTCACCGTTCTCCCATTTGAAAAGCATATCCTGAGCCTCGAGCAGGGACGGAGAATTTTTCTCAGCCTTCTCCTTAGCGGCTTCCTCGTCCATACCATCCGCGATATATTTTGCGGTAAGCTCCGCAACTTCCTTTTTATAAATGTCATTGAACGCCACATAACAGTCGCCTACAAGGTGGTCGCCCTTCTTGCCGGAAGTCTCCGGAGTGGCGCCGTTGGCGGTCTTGAGCCATGCGAGCATGCTTTTGCAGATATGGATTCCCCTGTCATTCACAAGGTTCACCTTGATAACATTGTGTCCGGCAGCAGAAAGGAGCTGCGATACGGACCATCCGAGAAGATTGTTGCGGATATGCCCCAGATGAAGAGGCTTGTTGGTATTCGGAGAAGAGAACTCCACCATGACGGTCTTGCCAGTAGGAGGAAGCTGGCCGTAATCTTCTGCGGAAGCGATGTCCGCGAGAACGCCGTTCCAGTACACATTGGAAAGACATATATTGAGAAAGCCTTTTACGACGTTGTACGACGAGATCTCCGGGTTATGCTCCTTAAGATACGCTCCCACAGCCTGTGCGGTCGCGTCAGGAGCCGCATGGCTTATCTTCAACAGAGGGAAAACCACCAAGGTGTAATCACCTTCAAATTCCTTGCGTGTAGGGCTGACCTGCATGAGTTTCAGGTCCGGAGCCGTTCCGTAAAGCGCCTCTACCGCTTCCTGCGCCTTCGTGGCGATAAAAATATCCGGATTCATTGCTGACTGTTTTTAATATTAAATTAAGGTATATACTATCCCAAGTATGCCTTGAGAAATTTGCTTCGTGAATTGTTTTTAAGTTTACGGATCGCCTTTTCCTTGATCTGGCGCACGCGTTCGCGGGTAAGGCCGAAGCGCTCGCCGATCTCCTCGAGAGTCATTTCCTGGCATCCTATGCCGAAGAACGATTTCACGATCTCCCGCTCGCGGGGGGCCAGGGTCTCGAGAGCGCGACCGATCTCGGTGCTGAGGCTCTCGCTGACAAGGGCGCGGTCCGCGTTCGGAGAATCATCGTTCACCAGGACATCCAGAAGACTGTTGTCCTCGCCCTCCACGAACGGCGCGTCCACGCTGACATGGCGTCCGGAAACCCTCATAGTATCCGCGATCTTGTCATGAGGGATATCCACCAGGTCCGCAAGCTCCTCGGAAGAAGGCATACGCTCATGCTGCTGTTCAAAACGGCTCTGGGCCTTGTTGATCTTGTTCAGCGCGCCCACCTGGTTCAGCGGAAGACGGACTATGCGGCTCTGCTCCGCGAGAGCCTGAAGTATGCTCTGGCGTATCCACCATACCGCATACGAGATGAATTTGAATCCGCGCGTCTCGTCAAACTTCTCAGCCGCCTTGATAAGGCCGAGGTTTCCTTCGTTGATAAGGTCCGGAAGGCTCAGGCCCTGGTTCTGGTATTGCTTCGCCACAGAAACGACGAAGCGCAGGTTGGCGCGGGTGAGACGTTCGAGGGCCGCCTGATCGCCCCGGCGTATGCGTTGCGCGAGCTCGACCTCCTCTTCTACCGTAATCATGTCTTCCCTGCCTATCTCCTGCAGATATTTGTCGAGCGAGGCGCTTTCGCGGTTCGTGATGGATTTGGTAATTTTGAGCTGTCTCATAATCGTCGTTGAATTGAACTTTCATACTTTTATACGTCCGCACATGCGGAAAGTTTCATTCAACATGCCAAGATACAACATTTTTTATTATATTTGTAGCCCGAATACGGAATAATAAACGATAAACTGTATATGAAACTCATAATTTCCAGCTCAGAGCTTCTGAAAGGCACCATGGCGGTATCGAAAGCGATACCTGCCAAAAGTTCGCTGCCGATATTGGAAAACTTCCTTTTCAATCTCGAAGGCAACACGCTTGAAATCACGGCATTCGACCAGGAGCTCGCCCTGCTCACGAAAATAGAGGTGGAGCAGGGACAGGAGGATGGCAGGATCGCCGTTCCGGCCCGTCATCTGATGGACCTTCTGAAAGAGCTGCCGGATCAGCCGATTACAATCAGGACGGTGAAGGAGAATTATTTCGAGTGCAGCTGGATGGGCGGTGACTCCACCCTTCCGTATTTCCCTGCGGACGAATATCCCCAGATCACCACTACCGACGAGACCGCGGCTACAGTGAGTTTCCCTGCGCAGACGCTTGTGGACGGCATCGCCAGCACGGTATACGCCACTGACGACGACGAGATGCGTCCTGTAATGAACGGCATTCTCTTCGACATGACCGCCACTGGCACTACGCTCGTCGCATCGGATTCGCGCAAGCTCATCTGCTTCACCACCACAGACGTGAAGACAGAGGAGCAGTCGAGCTTCATACTTCACAAGAAGCCTGCGACCATCCTCCGGTCCATCATCGGGAAGGATGTCGAGACAGTGAATATATCATACGACACGAAGAACGCCGTATTCACGTTCGGCAGCACTATGGTCGTATGCCGCCTCATCGTAGGCAAATATCCGAAATACCGTGACGTGATCCCTCAGAACAACAGCAATGTACTGAAAATAGACCGTCTTCAGCTCCTGAACTGCGTGAAACGCGTTTCCGTATGTGCGAACAAGGCATCGAACCAGATCCGTTTCGACCTGCAGAACGACTCCCTGGAGATTTCGGCCCAGGATCTCGGATTCAGCATCGCGGCTCACGAGAAGACGAAATGCCAGTATGACGGTCAGGAGCTGCAGATCGGGTTCAAATCGACATTCCTCGTGGAGATTCTCAGCAATCTCGGATGCAGCGAAATAATAATAAAGTTCTCCGACGCACGCCGCGCTGCGCTTCTGCTTCCGGCGGATGAAGGAGAGCAGACAGAGAAAATCTGCGCGATATTGATGCCTGTTCAGATATAATTATAGTATTTGCGAATGGAATTGTCCCTCAAAAAGCCTATACTGTTTTTCGATATCGAAAGTACAGGCTTGAACATAGCCACCGACAGCATCATCGAGCTCAGTTTCGTCAAGGTCATGCCTTGCGCGGACGGAGCCAATGAGACCGTGATAAAGACATGGCGTCTTTGTCCGTGGGACTATGAGCGCAATTGCCAGAAGAAAATCGATCCGGGCGCGGAGAAAGTGCACGGCATTTCTGATGACATGGTGAAGGACTGTCCGAAATTCATGGATGTCGTGGCCGAGGTAGGGCAATTTATGGCCGATGCGGATCTGGCAGGATTCAATTCCGCCAAATTCGATCTGCCTATGCTGGCCGAGGAATTCGAGAGAGTACGCAAATACTGCCACAAGAACTTCAAGATGGATCTGCACGACAAGAAAATGGTGGATGTGCAGAACATATTTCATCAGAGGGAGCCGCGCAACCTCAAGGCCGCGCACATTTTCTACTGCGGCTGCGACTTCGAGGGAGCACACGGCGCCGAGGCGGACACGATCGCCACATACGAGGTGCTCAAAGGGCAGCTCGACAGATACCCTTATGACAAGAATACGTCACCGGAAGGCCTGCAGAACGACATGGACTGGCTGGCGCAGTATTCGACCGGCTCACGCAGGCATGTGGACTATGCCGGCAGGATTATCCTGAACGGCGATGACGAGCCTGTGATAAGTTTCGGAAAACATAAGGGCAAGACGGTACGCGAGGTATTCAAAACAGAGATCTCATACTTCGACTGGATAGAGAAGGGTGAGTTCACGCTCGATACGAAGCGTCAGTTCGCGCTTTTGCGCGAGAAATACGCATCCGAGGCGAAAGCGGCGGATGCGGAGGCCATGAAAAGGCCTGCCAGCGCGGATGCGCTGAATGAATTGATGGGAAAGTTTAACAGCGGAAAACTTTTTCAGATATGAATATTCTGGTTCAAGGCCATGACGGTGTGTGCTTTGCACGCGTGGACACGACGGTCAACAGGGAGAACGAAGATTTCTACGCTCCCGAGGACGTAAGCTCGGTTGACTGGACCGCCGTACTGTTCGCGAGAGTGTCAAAAGCCGGAAAGGCCATAAGACCGGAATTCGCATCAAGATACTATGATTCCATCGCTTTCGGTGTGATGATGTATCCTGAGATTGACGGAGTATTCTCGTCATGCTGCGACCGCACCACGCTTCTGCCCTATCCGCTGTACAACGGCGTGACGCTACAGGGCGAAGAGAACGAGTTCGTTCTGAAGATAAACGGCGTGGAGGCGTTCAGAATCAATGCGAAGGGGCTGGAAGAGCAGATCGGGAAAGCATTGGTGAAATGCAGCGCACACAGTTCGGTACGCACCGGTGATTTCGTGGTGGTAGAACTGAATATGCCGGAACACCTGGCACGCAGGGAGGATGGCGAATGTCTTGTAGAGGCAAGCTTTTGCGGAAACAGGACGATTGAATGTAAAGTGATTTTTTGACACATACGGCATAATGCCGTTACCTTGCCGAATTAGCTCAGCCGGTTAGAGCGTCGCATTCGTAACGCGAAGGTCGTGGGTTCGATTCCCACATTCGGCTCCAGAATCAAAGTGCGTGACCGGGACGTCCGTACCTGCCGCCCGACGGCATTGCCACGGATTTGCAGCCCGGACACGGAATTTCCAAAAAAACGGCACTTCCCCAAGATCATTCCCCGGAAGGGGATTCGCTGATTGCGGGGTGCACCGGAGAAAGACAATGATACACAGCGACATTATAATAATTGGTGCGGGCGCGGCCGGTCTGATGGCCTCTGTAGCCGCTCCCGGAGCATTGGTATTGGAAAAGATGCCGAGGGCCGCACGCAAGATCATGATCACAGGCAAGGGACGCTGTAATTTCACGAATGTGAAAGGATGGCAGGAGTTCAGCACCCATATACATCCGAAAGCAAACGTGCTGCGCTGCGCGTTCTACGCCCTGCCGCCTCAGAAGCTGATATCCATGCTGGAGGATGCGGGAATGCCATGCGTGGTAGAACGCGGAGAGCGGGCGTTTCCGCAGTCGCACAAGGCCGTGGATGTCGTGGATACCCTGATAAGGATGTCAAAGGCCGCCGGCAGCCGCATCACGACGGATTGCGGCGTCACTTCGGTGGAGAAATCGTCCGGAGGCTTCGTGCTTGGCACGACAAAGGGGCTGCGCTACAGCTGCAGGAAGCTCATAATCACATGCGGGGGGCTTTCCTACCCCACCACCGGGTCTACAGGCGACGGATACGGATTCGCACAGGCGCTGGGCCACAGCATTTGCAGGACCTACCCTTCGCTTACAGCCCTTGTGCCGAAAGGCTACAAGAACGAATCGGAGACAGCCCTGGATTCCAGCGGACAGCCTGCGGCAAAGGACGGGGCAAGGCATCTTCACAGGAATCTCCCGCCAGGTCCGGTCGGCAGGCAGTACATGGGCCGCAGCCTTAAGAACGTCAGCCTCGACCTTATGATAGACGGGCATACGGTGCAGAGCGAATTCGGAGACATTGATTTTACAGACGGAGGCCTGGAGGGGCCTGTCGGCTATAAGGTGTCGCGCAAAGCGGTAAAGGCGCTGGAGAACGGAAGCAAGGTCAGCGTGGAGATAAGTTTCAAGAAAGACGACAGGCCCCTGCACTTCGACATCGCAGGATACGTGGGTTTTGAAAGATGCGTCGTGACCGCAGGCGGCGTGTCCACGGATGAAATCGTGCCCAAGACAATGGAGTCGCGTAAAGCAGGCGGACTGTATTTCGCAGGAGAGGTTCTGGACATAGACGCCGATACTGGAGGATACAATCTGCACACTGCTTTCTGCACAGGCTATCTGGCCGGTACGAATGCTGCGAAACAGTAGAAACTATATGACACCGCTGCCGAGCATCTCGCCGTCTTCGGAATACCATACGGCGAACTGTCCCGGAGTAATGCCGCGCTGCGGACGTCCGAAAACAATGTACAGGCCGTTTTCACGCATGATGAGAACGGCTTTTTCCAATGGCTGGCGGTAGCGTATGCGCACCAGGTAGTCGCGCTGCTCGCCCGCTTTCATCGCAAGATCGCGGCGGATCCAGTGGATATCCCCGTCCGCGATGCGCAGGCAGCGGCGCAGCAGGCCCTTGTGTCCGTGTCCCTCGCCGACATAGATGATGTTCTTTTCCATATCCGTGCTTATCACGAATACTGACTCAGCATGCCCGCCGACAGCAAGGCCGCGCCGCTGTCCTATCGTATAGAACTGCGCTCCGTCGTGCTCACCTATGATCTTGCCGTAAGGATTGGCCTTATAGCGCGTCTTTTTCACGTGCTTCCTTCCGCTGCGGTAAGTCTCTGTCTCAAAAACTATGTCTTCGTAAGTTACCGGCTCAGACAGGCGCATCAGGGTATCGTCGTCTGTATCTGCAAGCGTAAGATCTCCGGCATCCAGAGCCGCAAAGAATCCTGCACTGAACCTGTAGCGTTCGTTATCGGGGTAGAACGCATCGAATACCTCCACTATGTCTCCCTTGCGCGGAGCGAGCTTCTGCTGCAGGAATACGGGGAGATCCACCTTGCCGACAAAGCATATTCCCTGACTGTCCTTTTTATCTGCGGAAGGGAGATCAGCCTCTTTCGCAATGCGCCGGACCTCCGGCTTGATGATGCCGCCGATGGGAAACATCGCACAAGCGAGCTGCTCCTGGGTCAGCTGGCAGAGAAAATATGTCTGGTCCTTGTTGGGATCCGTGCCGGCGAGAATACGGTACACCTTGTTGCCGTCCGCATCAATGGTCTCCTCCTTGCGGCAGTAATGCCCGGTCGCCACCATATCCGCCCCGAGACGCCTGGCTTCCTGCAAGAATGCGTCGAACTTGATCTCGCGGTTGCACAGCACATCCGGATTCGGGGTGCGGCCCTTCTCATATTCGGAAAACATGTAGTCCACCACCCTCTGACGGTAAGGTCCGCTCAGGTCCACGAAATGGAAAGGTATGCCTATCTTCTTCGCCACCATCTGCGCGACGAAACGGTCTTCCTCCCATTCGCAGTCGCCATGCAGAGTGGACGACGCATCGTGCCAGTTCTGCATGAAAAGTGCGAAAACATCATGGCCCTGCTCTTTCAGCAAAAGCGCCGCGACAGAGGAATCAACGCCTCCGGACAATCCTATACATACTTTCATAGCCGCAAATTTAGCACATCTGACATACTTTTGCCAATATATTTGACGTTTATATGCGGTATTTGGGGCATATCCTGCGCCTCATTTGCCAATATTCATTAAAAATCATATATTTGCAGACATAATTGTTTCTTATGGAAGAAAAATTAGTCATTAAATATCAGCGTTTTGACACCATCGGCCAGATGAGTGGGGAAGATCAGGAGCTGGCAAGGGCGGCCATCGACGCACTGAAAGGGTCATACGCTCCGCATTCGCGGTTTCACGTAGGTGCCGCGGTGCGTCTGAAAGACGGAAGGATAATAAAAGGAGCGAACCAGGAAAACGCCGCATATCCGTCAGGATTGTGCGCGGAGCGTACCGCGATGTTCGCTGCCAATGCGAACAATCCCGGAGTTCCGCAGACAAGCATAGCCATAACATCGGCTTATGATGACGGCACGGTTCCGGATCATCCCGCTACCCCATGCGGAGCATGCCGCCAGGTAATGGCCGAATACCAGAAACTCGGCGCCGGACCGATGAGCGTGATACTGATCGGAGCGAAAGAGATATTGAAGTTCGACAAGGTGGACGATATTCTGCCTTTCATTTTCACAAGTCTCGATTAGAATGGCGCCCTTACCTTGACAATTGCACGAAACAGCTACAAGTAAAAAATAAAATATATGTCAAAACGTTTGGTTCTTGCAGTGGCCGCATGTATGGTATGCGGCATTGCCCTCGCACAAAACCTGAAAGAATGTGTATATCTTAAGAACGGTTCGATAATCAAGGGTACGATCCTTGAACAGGTTCCGGACGGAAACATCAAGATCCGGACAAGCGACGGGTCCGTATTCGTCTATGAATTCGATCAGGTAGAGAAAATCACAAGGGATATCGCCTGTGCCCCGGAGACAAATATGAATGCCGGAGCTCCGAATGTCATTCTTTCCTGGGTAAAGCACGGACAGGTAATGGTCACAAATGGGGATCAGCATATACTGCTCAGGTCGGACAGCGGAGAACTTGGAAAATACATGCCGCCTATCGAATACAGCAACTATCTGAAAGGCGTGCACATGCGCAACACCGGCATCGGGCTTTTCGCCGCGTCATTGGCCGCATCCGTACTCGCTCCTATCCTCTTGACCGGAGATACATTCGGCAGCATATATACAGGTGCCATGTTCTGCTGCATAGCCACCCCTATATTCGTCGCGAGCATTCCTTTGTGGTGCGTCGGACTGTCGAAAGAGAAGAACGCGGTGGCTATGAGCAATACATACAGGCCACGGTATACGGTTGACTTCGCGCCTTCGGTCCAGCAGATGAACTCTGCCGCGATTACAGGGCATAACGATGTGGCGTTAGGAGCAACAATAGCGTTCAGGTTCTAAGAGTCATACATATAGCAAAAGCCGGCCGGGATTCCGGCCGGTTTTTGCGTGCGCGGCATACGCGGAGGAAAGCGTCCGGAAGTATCCCGTAGTCATTTTCGGGGCATGGCGGCAGGCAATGGCCGGATACCGGAAACCAGGGGCCGTACAGATGAGCGTGAGGCTGAGAGGAACGGAAGAAATATTGAAGTCCGGCTAAAATGCCGCTCATACTTTGACATTTGCAAAAAAATGACTACATTTGCATGGGGTAAGTCTTACACGACCAGCTCCCTTGGAATTCCCCCAGGGCCGGAAGGCAGCAAGGGTACAAGGTTGTAGCGGTGCGATGTAAACAGCTTGCCCTTTTTTCTTTTCACCTGCCGGTTATCAGTATCCAGATGTCCAGATGATGGACTCTGCCGCGATTACATGGCATAGCGATGTGGCGTCAGGAGCCGCCATAGCGCTCTATATTCTAAGAGTCATAATATAAAATCAGGCCGGGATTTTCCGGCCTGATTTCATTTATGCTTCCAGCCTGAGGCTGACGAGTATGCATTACAGTTTGAAGCTGTCCTTCAGGGATGTGGTCTTGTTGAAGACAGGGTGCTCAGGCGTGCTGTCCGGATCCGCGAAGAAATATCCCACGCGCTCGAACTGCACCGCGATACCGCTCTTGTCCTCCAGAAGGGCAGGCTCCGCGATACCTTTCACTACAACGAGGCTCTCCGGATTGAGGTAATCCTTGTAGTCCTTGTCCTCAGGGATATTGCCCATCTGAGGCTCTGTAAAGAGCTTGTCGTAAATGCGAAGCTCCAGTTCCCTGCCATACTGTGCGCTGACCCAATGGATGGTGCCCTTGACGCTGCGCCACTGGCCCGATGCCGGATGCGTGGACGGATCAATCGTACACTTCAGTTCGATGACCTTGCCATCCGCATCCTTTATGACCTCCTCGCATTTTGCGATATAGGTATACTTCAGACGCACCTCTCCGCCAGGTTTGAGACGGAAGAATTTCGCCGGAGCGTCCTCCATGAAGTCCGAACGGTCGATATAAAGCTCGCCGGTAAACGGAATGCGGCGTTTTTCGCCGTCAGGCGCAGCCGGATTCAGAGGCGCCTCGAACCACTCCACCTTGCCAGGCTCCCAGTTGGTGACGGTAAGTTTGATAGGATCGCCCGATACGGCCATATAGCGGTTGCTGCGCTCGTTCAGGTCCTGACGCACGCACCACTCGAGAAGCTGAAGGTCGATAAGCTGCTCACGCTTCGCCACGCCCACCTTGTCGGTGAACATCCTGAGACTCTCGGGAGTGTAGCCCCTGCGGCGGATACCGCAGATAGTAGGCATGCGGGGGTCGTCCCAGCCGCTTACAAGACCTTTCTGCACGAGCTCAAGGAGCTTGCGCTTGCTCATTACCGTATATGTGAGGTTCAGACGGGCAAACTCGTACTGATGTGACGGGAATATGCCGAGAGTCTTGATAAACCAGTCGTAAAGAGGACGATGGACATCAAATTCCAGAGTACAGATGGAATGAGTGATATTCTCGATGCTGTCGCTCTGTCCATGGGTGTAGTCGTACATCGGATAGATGCACCATTTGTCGCCGGTGCGGTGATGGGACGCATGGATGATACGGTACATTATAGGATCGCGGAACATCATGTTGGGATGAGCCATGTCGATCTTGGCGCGGAGCACTTTCGCGCCGTCAGGATATACTCCGTCGCGCATTTCGCGGAAAAGCCTGAGGTTCTCCTCCGGCGTGCGGTCGCGGTACGGGCTGTCTACACCCGGGGTCTGGACGGTGCCGCGTCCCAGACGTATTTCCTCCTGGGTCTGGTCGTCCACATACGCGAGGCCCTCCATGATCATTTTCTCGGCCCACTCGTACAGCTGGTCGAAATAATCCGAAGCATAATGCTCCTCGGCCCAGTCGAATCCCAGCCAGCGGATGTCGTTCTTGATGGAATCGACGTACTCCGTGTCTTCTTTCACAGGATTGGTATCATCGAAACGGAGGTTGGTGGCACCGCCGTATTTCTGTGCAAGACCGAAATTAAGGCATATGCTCTTGGCATGGCCCAGATGCAGATAACCGTTAGGCTCTGGCGGAAAACGGGTAAGAATCGACTTGTATTTGCCCTCAGCGAGGTCATTCTCTATAATCTCTTCGAGGAAATTGAGCTTCTTTTCCTCTGCCGGTTTGACTGTTTCTTCCATTTGTACAGTATTTTATTCGGATTTCAGACCGCGAATTTACTAATTAATTTTGATTTCACCTACATATTGGCCCCAGCGATAGTCAGTAACCACAGGAACAAGCCTGCCGTCAGGGTTGGGAAGCATCAGCGGAGCGGTGAGATCGGTATGGGTATGTCCGCCGATTATCATATCGACATTGCGAGTCTGCCTGGCAAGCGAGATGTCCGTAACCCCGACCTTGGCCGAACTGTGGCCGGGCGCCGTGCCGAGATGGGAGAGCACTATCACAAGATCGCAGCCTTTCCTGTTTTTCAGGTAATCTGCCCATTCGTTCACTTTCTCCGCAGGGTCGAGATATTTCATCTGGCTTACAACGCCCTTGTCGACTACCGTAGTCACATCGGTAAGCACACCGATGACGCCGATCTTGTGGCCGCCGCGGCGGAATATAGCGTAAGGCTTTATAATCCTGTTCAGGCCTTTGTGGTTGAATTCATAATTGCACAGGACAATCTTGAACCTGGCCTTTTTCATCCGCTTCGCCAGATCATCGAGGCCGTTGTCGAACTCGTGGTTGCCCATAGTGACGGCATCATAGCCCATCTTGTTCATGGTGCCGATTTCCACGGCTCCGCCAAGAAGCGAGAAATACGGGGTTCCCTGCTCGAAGTCGCCGGCATCCACAAGCAGCACGTTGCAAGGACCGTCAGCACGGCGCACGCTGTCGATATATACCGAGCGCTCCAGCACTCCGGCCATTCCGGCACCGTCGCCGGCACGTATAGGGTCGATATGCGAATGCGTGTCGTTCGTATGCAGGATCACAAGCCTGTGCGGAGCCGTCTTCGCGCCCACGGTATACTCCGGAGCGAAACCTTCATATACGGAAGAAGGCTTCTTGCCGAGAGGATGAGGTGTGGTGACATGTATGCGGCCGTCGTACTCGCCGTGGATATGGCGTCCCTCAGCCGCAAGCCCCTCGATATGCGACATTACAGTCTCGTACAGGAAACAGCCTGTCCTTTCCACTTCACCTTCGCACATCGAGCCCAGATAAAGGTTGTCGCCGCCGTCAAGAAGGAAATCGTTCGACACGACGGTGTACAGCCTGTCATCGTCCAGCGGCTCGCCGCCGACGGTAACGCTCACAAGCTCCCTGTTCGCCGCCTCTATGCGCACTCCGCCCAATATCTGCCAGCTGTTTTTCGCAAGCTGGCTGAAAAGCTCCCGCAGCGACGAGCCGCGCATCTGCAGGATAACTACCTCGTTCTTGAAAGGAAACATGCTGCGGATATCGTCCACCGTCACATTGCCTTTAGGCATGTCCACGCGTATTCCGCCGAAATTGCCTACCGAAACATCTATCTTGCGGCCGCTTATCTTCTCGCCTTCGACGAGAAGGAGATCGGCGAACCAGTTGCTCAGAGGGCTTTCCGGAGCGTGTTTCACAAGTTCGGCATCGCTGTAGCCTACCACCTTGTTCAGCTCGGCCATATAAGGCTGGGCCGCGTCCACGATCTTTCCTACCTTGCGGGGCGTGCCCTTGTCAAGCCCCTTGCCTGAGGCGATACGGCTGCCGTCCATAGCGGTGCGGTCCCACCTGAATCCGAGGTCCACTGCATTCTGGGCAAAGGCCTCGACGCCGATTGCCAGAAGCGCCACGAGGGCGCATGTCTTTACATTTTTAACCATTTCCATATATCTTTCCAACCTGTTTTCTTACCGGAAGTGAGAATGCCTATACGATAGATCTTGGCCGACAGCCATGCCATGAACACGAAAGTCGCGGCAAGCAATGCCAATGACAGTATCAGCTGCCATAGCGGAACCCCGAAAGGTATGCGTGCGAGCATTACGATAGGGGAAGTGAAAGGAATCATCGAACCCCAGATGGCAAGCGCGCTGTCCGGCGCGTTCCATGAATACAGTGCGATGAAATACGCCAGCATAAGCGGCACAGTGAGCGGCATCTGAAGATTGTTGCTCTCCTCCATGCTGTCCACAGCCGAGCCGATAGCGGCGAACATGGATGCGTACAGCAGGTAGCCGAAGATAAAGAACAGGAAGAAACTGCCGATGAACAACGGGAAGTTGATACCTGAGAGAGTCTGCATGACCTCCTGAACAATGGTAGGATCGGAAACGGCCGCGACCGCTGCGTCAGCACCCATGACAGAACCGGCGTCCACGCCCATGACGGCGGCAGGATTCATATTCTGTGTAGTGCCCAGCAAGGTGTCGCTGCCTACCGCCGCGAACACTCCGCCCACAAGTACGGCCGTGAAAACGATCCAGAGAAGGAACTGCGTGAGGGCGACGAGCGCCACGCCTATGATCTTGCCGAACATCAGGTCGACAGCCCTGACGCTGCTCAGAAGAACCTCCACGACCTTGCTCTGCTTCTCCTCCACGACGCTCTGCATCACAGATGCCGAGAACATGGTGACGAACATGAAGATTATCATGCCCAGGCCCATGGAAAGGGCTGTGTACACGCCCTCATTTGAAATCTTGTCATCGCCGTCCTCGCCTATGGTATAGCTCTTCACGCTTATCTCGGGACGCACCTCGGAGATAATCTCCTTAAGGCCATCTATATCGTACTGGCTTATGCGGTAGTCCATTACGGCGCCTTCGATAGCGTTCTCGAGAGTCGAGAGCACAGACATTCCCAAAGGCTTCTTCGCGTATGAAGCCACCTGGACGTTCCTTTCCTCATTCATCGGGCTGACATACACGATACCGGAATAAGGAAGTTCGTCGAACTGGGCCTTCAGAGAATCGAGAATACAGCGGCTGCAATCGGCCCACTGGATCTCCTCGTCGGAGACAAGGGCCGGCATGACTATTCCTGATTTGTCGATAACGGCTATCCGCTTCGCCTCATCCTTGTTGAAGAGCATGATAAGCGCGGGGATGCAGCACACGGCGGCAAAGAGCACAGGTACCAGAAAAGTGGTGACAAGGAAGGATTTTTTCTTTACGCGGGTCGTATATTCCCTTGATATTACGACTCCTATAGTCTTGAAATTCATGATTATTCTGTTACAAGTCTGATGAAAATGTCATTCATGCGGGGCAGGAGTTCCTTGAATGAAGTGATACGCAGGCCCTGGGCGAGCAGAGAAGAAAGGACTGCATTGGTATCGCCGTCCTTGGGAAGCGAGAGTACAGCCGTGTGACGGCCACCGTCCTCTTTGTCGCTGAGGACCGCATAAGAGCCGTCGGCAGGATTACGGACTGCATCGGAATCCGTGTAGACGAGCTCGATATTGTTGCTGCCGTATTTATGGCGGACCTCATTCACGGCACCTTTCACGACCACATGGGCCTTGTTTATAAGGGCGATTTCGTCGCATAGTTCCTCCACCGATTCCATATTGTGTGTGGACAGTATTATAGTCGCCCCTTCAGCCTTGAGACGGAGGATCTCGTCACGCACGATCTGGACATTCACAGGGTCGAAGCCGCTGAAAGGCTCATCGAGAATCAGAAGCTTAGGCTTGTGTACGACGGTCGTGATGAACTGGACCTTCTGGGCCATGCCCTTGGAAAGGTCCGATACCTTCTTGTCCCACCAGTCCTGGATGCCGAAGCGCCTGAACCATGCCACAAGCTCTTTGCGGGCCTGGGCCGGAGCCATACCCTTGAGCTGTGCGAAGAACATTGCCTGCTCCCCTACCTTCATCTTGCGGTACAGGCCACGTTCCTCAGGAAGATAGCCGATCTTCATCACATCATCGGAGCTTATGGGCCTGCCCTGGAAATAGACTTCGCCGGAAGTAGGCATTATAATGCGGTTTATGATGCGGATAAGGGTGGTCTTGCCGGCGCCGTTCGGCCCCAGCAGACCGAAGATCTTCCCTTCCGGAATTTCAAGATCCACGCCGTCCAGCGCGACTTTCCCGCCGTAGGACTTATGGAGATTCTCAATTCTTATCAATGACATAGTTATAGATTTAGAAGTTTCGTTATAAGTTCCATCATCAGCCCGGATGCCGTGGCCTCGCCGCTGTCGCCGCCCTTGCCCTTGTAATCGTAGTCACGCAGCAGCGCGACAGCCGCCATGGACTTGCGCAGGTCATAATGGCGCAGCGCCTCATCATACTCCTTGACGAAGAAAGGGTTCACTCCCAGCAGGCGGCTAACCTCATCCTGAGAGGGACGCGGATTCCGGAGTTTAAGCGCATTGTATTTGAGTATGCGGCTGAAATGGGTGAACAGCGCTGCCGTAGCCATAGGCATGGCGAACTTGGCCTGTCCTGAGATATATGCAGCTGTGCGCAGGGCTTTCGCGCACTGGTGGTATGACAGCTGGCGTGTAAGCTCGAATATGCTGAACTCGCGGCTTATGCCCACATTGGCCTCGATATCCCTGAGAGTCACATTGACCGTGCCTTCGGGCAGATTCTTGAAAAGCTTGTCCGTCTCGACGGCTATCTTGCAAAGGTCCGTACCTGCGGATTCGCCAAGCAGGGCGGCGGCCTCAGGCTCTATGTGCAGTCCGAGCGAGGCGTAATACTCCGTAATCCAGCGGGCCACCTCATAATCACGCACAGGAGCGCTTTCAAGCACCGAACCGTTCTTTGCGATACTTTTGTACAGGGCCTTGCGCTTGTCCAGATTGCCGCGGAAGACAAGTACGAGCACGGTGGAATCCAGCGGGGCGTCAGTATATATCGAGAGGCGTTCAATGCCTTTCAGGGCCTGGGCCTCCTTCACCACCACAAGCTGCCTTTCGGCGAACATCGGATAGCGCCTCGCGTTGCCTATCACGTCCTCAACGTCTGTGTCGGCGCCATAGCATATAAGCTGGTTGAAGTCACGTTCGTCCTCAGTGAGGGCATTGGCGATAATCGCCTCGCATACCTTGTCGACATAGAAAGGCTCCTCTCCCATCAGCAGATAGACTGATGAAAAATGTCCGTTCCGCGCATCCTGAATCATCTGCTGCGCCTGCTTAGCCGCATTTACCGTCGCTTTAGCCATATTGTCTTGCCGCAAGGACTATTTTTTCTTGGAGCGCGGGTGTGCGCTCCGGTATATCTTTTTGAGCCGTGCCGGAGTACTGTGGGTGTACACCTGGGTGGCCGCGAGGTTCGCATGTCCGAGGACTTCCTTGACCGAGTTCAGCTCCGCGCCGTTCTCCATCAGCCCGGTAGCCAGGCTGTGTCTCAACACATGCGGCGATTTGCGGCCCGCGAAATCCTGGCCGTACGCCCCGAGTTCCTTTTTCACCGCCCTGTCCACCAATACCGGATACAAGGCCCGGCCTCCGTATGTCACGAACAGGGGACGGTCAGCGCTGTCAGGCGCATCCGTCAGCTTGCTCACTGAACGCAAATATAGTGAAATTTCATGAATGCACGAAGGTATGAGGGGGACTTCGCGCATTTTATCACCCTTGCCAAGGACATGCATCACGCCGCGTGACACATCGAAATCACGGAGCCTCAACGCCACGAGCTCGGCACGGCGCATGCCCGTGGAATACAGGGTGCCGACTATGGCCCTGTCAAGGCAGAGATTGTAAGTATCCCTGCGCTCCCGCTCCGTACGCAGGTCCAGATCGAAGTCCCGGCGGGCCAGCGCATTGTCCGCGGACAGGTAGCGCTCCATTGCTGAGGACCTGAAGAACTGCGGCAGCCTTTTGGACTGTCTGGGGCGCGTGACAAGAGGAACAGGATTGGATGACAGCTCGCCCTGGCGCACCAGATAGCGGCAGAAACCGCTGATCACGCTAAGGTGCAGATTCACCGTGCGGGGAGACGCTCCCTCTTCGTCAAGCAGATGGATCTGCCAGGCGCGCACGCACTGATGGGTAAGGATATCTTTCAGATTCTCACCGCGGTAAAATGCCTCGTAACGCCTGAGGGAATCTTCATAGATCTGTCTCGTGCGGACTGAATAACGCTTCTGGACGCTTATATATGAAATATATCTTTCTATCGGATCCATGAAGCAAATTTAGGGAAAAAAGCGGACAAAACCCGCTTTCTAATCCGATTCCTCCGCATCGCGGAGCATTGACATGTATTTGTCCACCAGCACCGCCAGTGAATCCATATTCTCCTTTTTCAACGGCTCGGACGGGGGCGCCGTCATTTTAAGAGGATCGATCGGGGTCTTGTCTTTCCACACGCGGAAATCAAGGTGCGGGCCGGTGCTGCGGCCGGTAGAGCCTACATAGCCGATAAGCTGGCCCTGGGCCACACGTGAACCGGCCTTTATGCCTTTAGCGAAACCCGAGAGATGCATATAACAGGTCTCGTAGCCGTTCATGTGGCGTATCCGTATGCGGTTGCCTCCGCCGGAGGGATCCCAGCCGCACAGAGTGACGGTGCCGTCACCTATCGAATGTACCGGCGTGCCTTTCGGGGCCGCATAATCCACGGCAGTATGGGGCTTCACCTTGCCTGTCACGGGATGTTTGCGGTGATATGTGAAGCGGCTGCTTATCCTGTTGTATTTCAGGGGAGCCTTGAGAAAGGCCTTGCGCATGCTTTCTCCCTTTTCGTTCCAGTACCGGCCTCCTCCGTCATGCTGGTCGAAGCGGACGGCAGTCGAATGGAAAGCGCCGCTGTCGTATATGCAGAAACTGACGCTGTCGATGGCGACCACCTCATCGTCATCAGTGACAGTCTGGGAATAGACCGTGCGGAAACGGTCGCCGCTCTGCAGGCCGAAGAAATTTATGGTCCAGGCGTATATGTCCGCCAGTTCCACGATAAGAAGCGGCGAAGTGCCGGCCGCTATCATGTCGTTCCACAAAGACGAGGTGATCGTCACGTCCGAAATGCGGGTCTCGTGGCGCACGGGGCGGTCATATATCCAGATGCACAGAGAGTCGGCGCATCTGAATACGGTGGAACGTATGCGGTCGTTCGCATATACCAGATATTCAAGGGTACGGTTCAGGGAGTCCTGGCTGCTGTAATAC
The DNA here is from genome assembly GCA_964385835.1 of uncultured Muribaculaceae bacterium. Classification (GTDB taxonomy): domain Bacteria; phylum Bacteroidota; class Bacteroidia; order Bacteroidales; family UBA932; genus Cryptobacteroides. The sequence continues at coordinate 32,392 of CAYLQE010000015.1, forward strand.
GCCTTAACCTGCGCACCGGCGCGCATTTTACGGACATCGAAGATATCTTTGCCACAAAGGCCCGTCATCTGCGCCGCCCTGTCTTTCGCAAGCCCGAAGCGCACCAGAAGGGCAGGAAAAGTCTCGCCGCTCCTGACCTGCCCTTCTTCTGTCTGGAAATCATCAGGATTAAATCCCATCGGATAATTTACCGTTTCTTCCAGGCAGGCATCCTCTTCCCCGCTGCCGTCTGACGAGCAGGAGGCGGCAAGAATGAGGATTGCGGCAGACATTGCTGCCGCGGCGATGTTTTGCATGAGTCTCGAATACTGCATCTCGGAATCTGGTTATGATTCGGAAAACTTATGGTTCATTCCTGCAATTACGCTTCATTCTCCGGTACCGTGCTTCATTTTTACGGCACAACGGAAAACGAAAAAACCTGGCCGGAGCCAGGTTTTCATGGTGGGAGCAGAGGGAGTCGAACCCCCGACCCTCTGCTTGTAAGGCAGATGCTCTAAACCAACTGAGCTATACTCCCGAGTAAGAACTTGTCCCGTGCGATTGTCATCGTTTGGGAATGCAAATATACGACAGATTTCTTAAATACCAAAACTTTTTGAAGATTTTTTCATTTTTTTAAATCTTTTCGGCGGAAACCGGTGTTTGTTCCGATAAAATGCGTAACTTTGCAAAAATCGTCCGGGGATGTTTTGGTTTTGACAGCAAATGATATCGGGCGGTAAGCACGCCGGGCGTGGAAGGTTAGCCCGTTAATCTCAGTCTTCAAAAAATCAGTAGGCAACTACTCTTACGCATACGCTTGCTAGTCTCCAGGGGAGATCGCATTAATCCGCGGGGCCAAGGCTGCTTCGCCGACGTATATCCCGCCTGACTTTAGGTCGGTTCAGTCAGGATTCCGGGGTATCATCAAAACCGAACGCACGGAGCTATTTCTCTGTCGCTCCGCCAAGATTCAGAGGATAAGATTGTGATGGCCCGTCTTCCGGCAGCCGCAGTCCGACAATCAAAGGAAGAATAAGCGTGTAGAAAGCTGTCTGGTGCGTTGTTTGGACGGCGGTTCGAGTCCGCCCATCTCCACAAAAAAGGAGTCGCGTAATGCGACTCCTTTTTTGTGGAGATAAGTTGTTGATTGGGGCAAGCCCCAAGCCCCCGTGCATCACGGCACGCGGCGCAGAAGCGCCGGGATGACCGGATATCACTGAATGTCACTGGGTATCACCGGGTATCGCAGGAATCAAGGTCGGCTCTTTTGTGTGGAGAAAAGTTATTGATTATTATGAAATGAATGATTCGAGCAGACAATGCAATCACAAGCCGGCTCTGTGAAATGCCTTACACCGACCAACTTCCCATGATGCTTGTCAAAACGCGGAGAAATACGGTTAAACAACTCCGTATCACCATTTTCAAAATATCTCCTTAGTGCAATTGAACACAAATCAGCAATCTGAACCATACCGGTAAGTTCCGAGTCAACAAAAAGCGGTGTTTCGACGATATGCTCAATTGATGTCCAAAAGGTTCCGTTTTTATGAAATTGCTTCATCAGATCAGTATGCTTTTTACAGACAGTTTCATTATTGTCATGTACCAACAGGCCATACACCGATTCCCCTTTACATGCTACATTTGCCATATAGTGTTCGAATCGAGAAACAATCTGTTCCAAAGCCTGTTCGTCAACCGACAATTTCGATTTTGCGGGATCGAAAAACACCTTATCTATGCACTCTGCAAATATCCTTATAAAGCCGGATTTACCGATAAGATCTGCAACTTCAAACAGGAATTTCATTCTCTCTGAATGAGTAAGATGTATATATGGCTCCGTATGTTTATAATTTTTCTTAAGTTGTTTGAGGCTTTTTGTGTTCTTATCTTTCTGGGCCTTAAATATCTCCGCTTTTCTTATTCTTATAACTTCACTTCTACGTTCTTCATAGCCAAGCGCTTCAAAACCGTCTATTTTTGTTTGTTCCAAGTATGTACGCATAATCCATCCTGTATGGATTTCTGCATTATCAAGGCCATACTTGTGCTTTAATGCATTGATTTTACGATCGCATTTCTTCCAATGATTCACAGGAATCGAAACACCGCACAGAACATAATGAGAAGTATTCCCAGGCACTTGAGGCGTACCGGATTCGTCGATATAACAGAAATATACCATAATATACAAAAAAAAGCGACTAGTTTCAGGGTAACACCCATGATAGAGACGCTTGGCGACTCTTCCTAGACGCAATGCAAATATAGACAAAATATTTAAAGTACGCAAATAGTTTCTGCTTAGCCTGTAATGCTTGTTTACGTAAACGGCACGCGGCGCAGAAGCGCCGGGCGCAAATATACCCGAAAGAGTATAAATTTCAATACTGGGCAATATTTTATACCCTTTATGGTGTAAAACAAAATAATTTCATTACATTTGCACCCTTAAGGGTATATTATGACTTCATTAAGCAAATATGTAAAGGGAATGCGTAAGGAATACGGACTTACGCAGGTCGATCTCTCGCAGAAATCCGGAGTGGGATTACGATTTGTGCGTGAAATGGAACAAGGCAAGGAAACTCTCAGGCTCGATAAAGTGAATCAGGTCCTGGCTTTGTTCGGCGCGGAAATGCTGCCCGTAAAAAAGATTGAATTATGAAAAGTGCAAAGGTATTCATCAATTCTTCGTTAGCCGGAATACTTACGGAAAACGATACCGGCTATGAGTTCCGCTACGATTCAGGTTATCTGAGGTCAGAAAATGCAGAAGCCATAAGCCTTACAATGCCACTGGCAGACAAGCCATACACGGATAAAGTGCTTTTCCCGTTCTTTGACGGACTGATACCTGAAGGCTGGCTGCTTGATATCGCCGAGCAAAGCTGGAAGATCTCTGCAAAAGACAGGTTCTCGCTGCTTCTTGCATGTTGCAAGGACTGCATCGGTAATGTAAGCGTAATCCCTGCTGAAGAATAAGGAGGAGACAAATGGACAAATGCCTTTACTGCTATAAGACTCTTGCGAACGGTGAAACAGGCTATCACCACGCTTGTGCGCGTAAGATATTTGAATCGTCAGTTGTACCGGAACTGCCTTATACACGTGATAATATCGAAAGGTTGGCAAAAGAAATCATCACATCCAGCACAAGCGTGACAGGTGCTCAGGCTAAATTGTCTCTGGATATCGCACGAGGTATAAAAGGAGAGTCACAACGATTTACCATAGTCGGACTATGGGGACGGTTTATTCTCAAGCCACAGACCGATCGGTATCCCCATCTCCCGGAAAACGAGGATTTAGTCATGCACCTTGCCGAGGCTGCAGGCATCAAGACAGTTCCACATTCGCTTATACGTTTTGCAGATGGCGAACTGTGCTATATCACCAGAAGAATCGACAGAACGGAGAAAGGCGGAAAGATAGCGATGGAGGACATGTGTCAGTTGTCTGGACGGCTGACCGAGGACAAATACAAAGGCTCGTACGAGAGAATAGCAAAAATTATCCGGCAGTACTCTTCCGCACCTTTATTGGATATTGTCAACTTCTGGGAGATAGTAATGTTTTCATGGCTCACAGGAAACGCTGACATGCACCTCAAGAATTTCTCACTTTACAGGCCGTCACACAAATACATGTTAGCGCCAGCATATGATCTGTTATCAACATCTATAGTGATGCCTGAAGATGACGAGGAACTGGCACTGACACTAAACGGCAAGAAGAAAAGGATAAAACGTGAGGATTTTGAAAAAGCGATGCGCGACAGCGGCATGGATGACAAGGCTTTGGAAAATCTCTTCAACAGATTTTCCAAAGCCTTGCCAAAATGGACTGAACTTATAAGAAATTCGTTCCTGCCTGTCGGGCAACAAGAGAAACTTATGGAATTGATAGGCAGCATGGCCTCACACCTCGGGCTCGGACCCGCCGCATAGGGCATCATTCAGTGAAAGGATGCTGCCGGCATCCATCATAGTTAAATTTCGTACAGAAAATCATATAAAACTTTATTTTTTGTACGAAATTTTACTACTTTTGCAATAATGAGAAATAAACTGCATACTCTGGGCAACACTCCTGTCACCACGGCGGCAATCGCCTCTTTGTATCCGGAAATTTCCGGAGCAAACCAAAAGGTGTCGGCATTGGAGAAGTCAAGAGACATCATCAGGCTGAAGCGTGGGCTTTATACAGTAAGTCCGGAGATTTCCGGAAAAAGAATATCTGTCGAACTCGCCGCCAACCATATATATTCCCCATCTTACGTATCGATGCTCAGTGCGCTGCGCCGATACGGGCTTATCCCAGAGAGAGTAGCAACGACCCAAAGTATGACAGTAAAGCATTCCAGAAGATTCTCCAACTCAATAGGAATATTCGAATATACCTGTGTAAGCCGCGAATACTTCCCGATAGGCCTGCGTCACATGGAAACTGACGGGAGCGGATTTATCATAGCCTGTCCAGAAAAGGCCCTATGTGACCTTATCATTAACACGGCGGGTATAAATCTCCGCTATCAGGAAGAAACGCTGGCATATCTGGAATACGATCTTAGACTGGACATGGAAGCGTTCCGCACATTTGATCTTGCCATACTCAGGCAATGCGCAGAATACGGTAAGAAAACAAAATCCATAAATACAATTATAAAACTGCTTGAACGATGAATGCACTTTATGAAAGGATGCTGTCGGCATACGACCAGAGCACAGATACCGGCAGACGGAATGCGATATATGAAGTAAGCCAGCAACTGGTATTGGCCGGCCTTTCAAATGGCGGATTCTTCGACAAGGCAGCATTTTATGGCGGCACCTGCCTGCGGATATTCCATGGGCTTGACCGTTTCAGTGAAGACATGGACTTTACGCTGTTGCAAGAAGACCGGAATTTTAATTTTGAGCAATATTTCCATCCTGTCATAGATCTGTTCTCAATGGTCGGGCGGAACGTTGAGATAAAAAAGAAAGACAAGAAGAGTTTCGGAAAGGTTGAGTCGGCATTTCTGAAAGACAATACAGATGTTTATGATATCTCTTTTCAAACGGAAAGGTCAATCAAGGTCAAGATTGAAGTTGACATAGTGCCGCCGATGAAGTTCACTACAGAGCAGAAACTGCTTCTTCAACCCATGTCATTTATGACGCGTTGCGTCTCGCTGCCGGATTTATTTGCAGGTAAAATGCATGCGCTGGTGTTCAGGGCATGGAAGTCGCGCGTTAAAGGACGTGACTGGTATGATTTTGAATGGTATGTAAGAAATGGCATCGATCTTGATTTCCGGCATCTTCAGGAAAGGATACGGCAGTTTAACGGGAAAGAGATGAGCCTGGAGGAGTTTATGGATGAGCTGAAAAAGCGTCTTGCCGCAAGCGACATAAATCAAGTGAAAGCGGATGTTCTTCCCTTTCTCAACAATCCTCACGAACTGGACATTTGGTCCAACGATTACTTCCTGAGACTTGCGGACATGATAAGAATCAGCCATTGACCGGACACTATTCAATGCTTATCAAGAAGTTGAGACAGGATTAAAATTCAAATTACCTGAATTGGCCGGAACCTACAGGTTTTGGCAGAAAGGGATTACAGGTTCATCATGTCAGACATAGAGGCGGAAAAGTGCAAATTTGTAATATTCAAAGACTTTTATTAAATTTGTAGGGTGCGCGACAGCTATTCCGGCACACGAAAAACACACTCATGACAAATTATCACCGCCTCCGCAAACAATCCGCGCCGCTTGTACCGGCATTGATCCTTATTTTCTGCACCACCGTTCTATTCCCAATCACCTCCTGCAACAAAGAGACGGATCGCAAGCTGCAATATGCAGAATCAGTGATTCAGGAACGTCCTGATACGGCGCTGACAATCCTGCGCTCGCTGTCCGGAGATGATCTGAGGACATCCCGCCAGAGGGGACTTCATTCGCTGCTGCATGCAAAGGCCTTGGACAAAAACTACATCGACACCACGGACCTGGGCATCATCGAGCCTGCCGTAGGATACTTCGCAAGGCACAACGAGGGCGACCGGTACGCCGAAGCGCTGTTCTACAAAGGACGCATCTATCAGAATGACGGCGACAATCAGACCGCAATCATGTATTTCAACGAGGCGCTGGACAACACATCGGAAGACAATCACATACTGCTGGATCTGGTGTATACATATATCAGATATGCACATGGAAAATCAAAAAATCATATAGATGCCCTTAAATATTGCAGAAAAGCATACCAGGAGAGCCTGAAGACAGGAATAGAAGAAAATATCAACAGCAACCTGCTTGCATTGGCCATAGCCGAACATAACAGTAGCAATAATGAAGTCGCCGACAGTCTTCTGAGCGAACTTATGACGCGTGAACCAGCCGACAGCCCGAGATATCTTACAGCTGTCGTACTACGGGGCTGCAATTACATTGAAATGAAACAGCCTGATTATGAAAGAGCACTGGAAATGTTTGATTACGCCTATGGTCATAACGCATATTTTGTATACCCTGAGGCATGCCTTGAATATAAATACGCGCTAATGAGGGTCGCACCTCACCGGGACAATTCTTTTCTTGATGAGGCAATCGGCCAGCGGTCAGACGATGTATCAACGCTCTGGTGGAAAGCGAGAATCAATGTATTGACAGGAAAGCACGACATAGCCGCGAAACAGCTGTTTGACTGCATCGGATCTTCAAATGAATTTGTCAATGCCGCCCTTGAACAGTCGCTGTTGCGTCAGGAGAAAATTTACCAGGAAGCAAAAGTCGAGAACCTGAACCAGCGGCACAGGATAGACATATTATCAGAGATAATAGCTATACTCGTCATCGTGCTCCTTTTCGTTGCAGGCGGGCTTGTATACATCATTATGAAGAAGCGGCATCAGGAACAGATCTTCCGTCTGGAGGAATCCCTGGATGCTGCAAATGAACTCCTGTCGGCAAATATCGCCACCGCAAACAAAAAGATCTCGAGCAATAATGCCGCGAATAATGAAAAACTGTCGAAATTGCGGACTGATTTTATAAGTCTGTACAGAAAACAGTTCTCAGAAATCGAATCGCTGTGCGTACCGGCATTGGACACCATAAGCACTACGCTGTTCGATTCAATGAGAAACAAGCTGTCCCACTCGCTGGATGAGATTGTCAAAGAGATTATCGTGGACAAGGACAAACACCAGGAACTGGAGCGACGTATCAATATGGATATAGACAACATCATAAAAAGACTTCGCGACGAGGCTTCAGATATTGTAAGCGAAGAGGAAATCCAGATGTTCTGCTATATCATTCTCGGCTTCAGCGGAAGAACGGTTTCATTCCTTATGGGCATTCCGGAAGGAACGTGCCGTTCAAAAAAGCTGCGTCTTAAACAGAAAATCGAAAAAAAGGACATTCCGGACCGCGATTTCTTCCTGTCATTCTTCTGATTTTTGTTGCATACAACACAAATCACTGCAACACAGCATTTTACACCACGTACAGAGGGAGAAAAACGCCGCATTTTGTCTCGCGACAAAATGCTAAGCAATTGATTATCAGTAGTCTGTACCCCCCCCATGCAACACGGAATTCGCATGAAATTGCCGGTTCTTTTTTCATATTGGATAAATTTGCAGCACAACTTTCAAAATTTTATACAATATGAGAAAATTTCTGATTATTACGGCAACCGCGCTGATATGCACGCTTGCCGCAGGGCAAAGCCAGGGACCCGAGAATGAATCCACTGTCCCCATTAGAACAAAAGAAGACAATAATACTTCTATGCACCGTGCGCCGTCATTGAATCCATTGGTATTCGAGTGCTGTGTACTGCACGGTCAGGAAGTCGCGCTTCTTGCAGCATCCCGCGATTGCGAAGCTAATGTGGAGGTATGCAATTTCACGACAGGACATACGGAAGATTATGACACCGTCCTGAGCACTTCCCCTCTCATTATCCCGCTTTTCGGAGATGGCCAGTACAGCATTACAATCACTTTAACCTCCGGCCTGATTTACGAAGGCGAATTTGAACTTTAATTTATTAACTTTTTACCATGAAACTAATCAAATCTACAAAAATGCTATTTCCGTTAGCGATTACAACATTATTCTTCTTTTGCACTGCTGGTACATGCAACAATCCCGGCAGTTCCACATCAGGATCAGGAGGAGATGATGTTTTTCAGCCGATAAGGAGTGATGCCACATATGAATTTAAAAGCGTGAAACTTCTATATGATTTCCGTTATTTGGACAATTCTTTTAATTTCATGAATGGTGATGCAGGTGAACTATATCAGGCACATGATGTTGATCCGACCAAATTCTATGGTTCAATAACAAATTTACGTAATATATTATTAAATGAGGATAACTACGAACTGGAATACAAGCCGTCAATAACAATCAAGTTCTTTCCACAAAACGAAGGGCCAATTAGGCACTGCTGCACATTAAATGATATTGGGGAAAATTATATCACGAACTGTCCAAATTATGGCGCTAATTTGAATAGCTTCATTGTGTGCATAAAATCTATCAAAACACAAGAACATGGCCTGACATTATATTGGAGCAAAACATTTGATTTAAACAATTCTTGGTGGGATTCATACGACGTAGACCATAACCTTAATGGAACAGCTGATATAACTGTAACATCGTATTCAAAGAGTGATCTTCAAGAAGGATATGTACTGATAAGAAAAAAAGGTAACGCTTACGAGTTATTAGCATGCGCAGAGAATGTCGAAATAAGCAATGGAACTATAGAATGCGATGTTGAGATTGTTTTTGATGAAGAATTTATCGAGCCTACATTAAACAAAGATTTAATCATCAATGGCGAACGTGTTGATGATGTAGTATGGGATGGTCCAAAAAGAGGGAAAATATTATAAATTAAATAAACGAATGAAAATGAAAAAAATATATCGACTTTGTATTATTGCGTGTTTTACAATATTGATGTCATGTACAAATATAGTTCAGCAACCGGGCGATAATCAGATACAACAAGTTCAAAGAATTTCAATTGTTACACACGAAGATGCTCCATGTATAGAGGACTTCGTCAAACCCGGACAATATGCCAATTATACAAATTATTTCAAGTCAGCAGATGCAGTAATTGGATTTTCATCATCAAAAGCCAGCCCATTAGATGCACCGCTTAAACGTTATTGTTTTAAATCTGTTGACTCAGACCATATTATGAGCAAACAAATGGTAAAGGTCAACGGCCTTGACTTTACACAACTTGAACAAACGAAATCTTCAGGCATTGATAATTCGTTTTTCGGTACCAAGTTATCTTTCTCATTTTTGAACAATGGAACAAAATCTGATTTGTCAGAACCTGTGGATGTCAATCTGTATTCGCCCCAAGAGATTGTAATCCTAAAGCCTGAAATAAAAAAAGAGGATGAACTTTTACCATTGTGCTACTATGATGGATTCAAAATTGTTTGGAATTCTGATCCAAATAACAAAAATGGCGTTATATTTGTAGTTGAATGGGTTGGAGAAAAGATAATAGGAAAAGATGTGCCGGATACATATATCAGACGTACTTGCGTTTTTGAAGATAATGGCCAGGCTGTTCTTAATCCTAGTATTTTTGAAGGTATACCAGATACAGCTGTATGTCATCTGACAATTGCAAGAGGTGATATTGAAGTGGCTGAAATTGATGGGGTATCATATAAAGTGCTTGCAGAAAGCCATGAATTCATGACATTTGTCCTGATCAGAAACATTAAGAAAAAATAAATTATGAAAATCAGATTCTCAATTCCGGTTCTTTTGAGCATCGCTCTGGGCCTTGTCTCATGTAATGAAGACATTCTTTCTCCTGTAAACACAGTAAGATATACGGAGCCTCAGATTCCGTTCTACGAGCAGATGCTGCTGAACGGTCCGGTATCAATGGTCAAAGATTCGATAGTATCGATAGTAAGTTCCGACGGCAGGAAATACATTGAGGTGGAAATATTGAAATTCAACGAGGATAAGAAAGTGTATTTCCATTCTTTGGACGGAACTGAGTATGGAACGGATATGCTCTCTTCATGCGCAGCTTTCACGGCGTCGCACCGCTCTTTCGCTTTCTTTGAATATCCGTCAAAATGGTGGAGCGTCAATAGAGTAACGGAAGAAAGCGACATGTTCAGATACGAGGCCGAGTGGGATGAGTCCGGACGATACAGCAAGATGAGGTTCTATTCGGAATCCGGTCCGCTGTGTCCGGCAGAGCTGGAGGGAGAATATGAATTGGAAAAGTTTCTTTATGACGAGAACGGTTATCCATGGTATACCTTTGCGCTTGACAAGCGTGCTGACGGCCTTCTGCATGTAGCTGCGGAGAACCGGTACGAGGAGCCGGATATGTACGGAAACCCTACAAAGATTACATGGACCAATATTAACGGCCAGACCACGATATACAGGACTATCCGTTATTGACTGAGCGTATAACCTGCGGCAGTTCATTGAAACAAGACTTCTGAATCCGACTTTATTAAAACCGACTTTCTGAAAGGCGCCCGGGAATCACAACTGATTTCAGGGCGCCGGCAGTTTATGCCGGGTTATTCGTGAGAATGTGGATGTAAAGTATTATATACAAAAACAAACGAGAATCAGCAGAAAAAAACTTACATAAATATATTAAATCAGAAAAAGTGCTTAACTTTGAAATTGAAATAAGATGCTATATGACAGTAGACGAATTATTACACAGACTGAATGGAGCCGAATGGAATGATTTCGAAGTAAAAGAAGCAAAATCTGATATTCCAAGGAGCATATGGGAAACAGTAAGTGCTTTCTCAAATTCTCATGGAGGATGGATCGTTCTTGGAGTCAAGGAGAAGAAGGCCGGAGGTGTGTCAATATTTGAGATACAAGGCGTGGGTAATGCTGAAAAAATCGGACAGGATTTTATAGGCGTTTTACGATCAAACAGTAAATTCAATCAGCGTATATCAGTCCAGCCCATAAAATACGAAATCGAAAATAAGGTTGTATTGGCTTTCTATATTCCCATGGCTGAGTTCAAGCCAATATACATAGGAATACCATCCAATACATATATACGCGTTGGAAGCGGTGATCAGCGTGCAACTGAATATGAGATACGCGCGATGATGCGTGACCAAGCATTTGGCAAAAAATCAAATGAAGCGGTATTCGGCTCTGGATATGCCGACATAAATCAGACTTCATTGCAGGATTATAGGGCATACTTACGCACATATAATCCGCTGCTGCCATACAATACTCTATCTGATATTGACTTTGCAGTAAAGACCGGCATAATGTCCAACGGACTTTTGTCAGTAGGCGGTTTACTTATGTTCGGTAAAATAGATGCAATACTACATTATAATCCCGATTTTCTTGTTGATTATATGGAGATACCGGGAACATCCATAAACGATGCTGTTACACGATATACATACCGTATGCCTGAACAAGAGAACCTATGGGAGTATTATAAAGCTATATTTCAACGACTAAGATTGAGGTTGGACAATCCTTATTCACCGAATCCAGATGGTTTCGCTCCTGACGATAACAGTCAGCTATATTGTGTTCGTGAGGCTTTGTGTAACTTTATCGCCCACGCCGACTATTTTAGTGAGATACATTCTACAATAAGGATGTATGATAATAGTTTATCATTGCAAAATCCTGGCAGTTTCCCTGTAAACCTTGATATTGTAGGGCGGACTATAGTATCGCAGCCACGCAACCCAAATCTCTTACGTTTTTTCAAATTGGCAAAGATTTCAGAAAACGGAGGGTACGGAATAGATAAGATATTGAATTGGAAGAATCTGACAGGCTGTGAGGTCTCTATCAACAGTGACATTACAAAATCTGAAGTAATATTCATGCTTCCAATCAACGCCAATCAACGCCAATCAACGCCAAATGTCGTCAATGACGTGGAAAAAACATTTGAAGAGCATATTCTGGCGTTAATTGACGCGAATAATAAAATTACAATATCAGAACTTGCCGCTGCAACACGACAGTCAAAAAGAAGTATCGACAGAATAATTGAGAAATTGAAAAAGAATAATAAATTATCGCGTATAGGCAACGCCAGAGGTGGCAAATGGCAAGTCCTTGAATAATTTACAAAATCCGGGCAGGCATGTTGTATGCCGCTAATAACAATGAAATTATGGAAACGAAGACAGTAAATACGGATCAGGGAACCGCCGGCAGGAATACGGGAAACCGGGAGGGCGGAAATCAAAGAAATGCGGAGCGTGAGGGATTCACAGCTCCCATGCAGGAAATGGCCGAGGCGGCAAAAGAGTATGCGGACCTCCGCATAGATGAAGTGAAGATCGACGCCGTGGAGAATATGGCAAAGGGATTCGGCAGGCTGCTGTCGGCGGTTATGATAATCCAGCTGATTGTCCTGGTCCTTACTCTTCTCGGGCTGGCGGCGATACTGCTACTGGGCGAGCTTATCGGAAGTTACGCGCTGGCCGCGTTTATCATTGCCATTGTATTCGCGGCGCTTGCAGTCGTGGTGTTCCTGACACGCAAGGCTCTGTTCGTCAGGCCTTTCGGGAAAGTGCTTACCGGCATATTCTTCAAGGATGCGCAGAATATGGACATTAATGCGATGCGCGGCAGGATCAGGACAGAGCGCACGTTCAAGGAAAAGGAGCTTATGCTGCGCGGCAAGTATCTGCGGGCTTTCTATTCCCCTGCGAATATCCTGCACATGCTGTCCGGCAGGATATCATCTGCGGTATTCAGCATCGTGTCCGGCATCGCGGAGGAACTTTTCAGCAAAATAAAGTCCCGCAGGGCGGAAACAGCCGGAGCCGACCCGGAAACGGCGGCAGACGTAACGGCAGAACATACAGAGACTGCCGAAGCTACGGAGACAAGCAGCACGGCAGAGGACGGCGCGGCAGAACAACATGAGGGCGCGGCCGGATCCGGCCAAAATACCGAAACAGGCATTTCAGACGGACAGGCCGATGAAAGTACGGCAGAAGTGTCCGGGACCGCTGCGGAAACAAAAGTGACAGACAACGGGGCTCAGCCAAAAGAGCAGTAACAGAAGGCAGGACAGAACAGGCGCGGCAGAAGTGCCAGAAACGGAGGTCTGAGCGGCTATCCGTTCCTTTGCCCGAATTCCTTCATGCAATCTGCCAGAGCCTGCACGTCTTCCGTTCCACAGGCGTTATAGATAGATACGCGCAAGCCGCCCGCATAGCGGTGTCCGGCGATACCAACCATACCGCGCTCAGAAGCAAAGTCAATGAAATCACGCTCCAGACGTTCATAGCCCGGAGCCATTACAAAGCACACGTTCATAATCGAACGGTCCTCCGGGACGGCAGTGCCCCGAAACAACATGTTGCGGTCGATCTCGTCATACAGGATTCCGGACTTTATAATGCTGCGGCGGTGCATTTCTTCCAATCCGCCCTGCCCTTTCAGCCAGTGCAGGGTGCGGTTCATCAGGTATATCGGAAAAACGGGAGGGGTATTGAACATGCTACGGTGCTCGATATGCACGCGGTAATCGAGCATCGAGGGAATATGACGCCTCACCTTGCCGAGCGTGTCCTTGCGGACAATTGCGAACGATACTCCGGCAGGGCCGGCATTTTTCTGTGCGCCGCCATAAATGAGGGCATATCTGCCGACGTCCACAGGGCGGCTCAGGATATCCGACGACATATCGGCGATCAGAGGAACCGGGACATCATAGTCCTCCTTTATCTCCGTGCCGTAAACCGTGTTGTTCGTAGTAATGTGAAGATAGTCGATATCGTCCGGACAGGTCCACCCCTTAGGTATATAGGAATAGTTCCGGTCAGCCGATGATGCGAGGGCATAGGCCTCGCCTATCCCCTTTGCCTCTTTAAGCGCCTTGGAAGCCCATACGCCTGTATCCAGATATGCGGCCTTGCGCTCGAGAAAGTTCATCGCCGCGCACAGAAACCCCATAGATGCGCCGCCGCCCAGGAAAAGGACCTCATGGGTGTCCGGTATGTCCAGGAGTTCTTTCCACAGGTTACGGGTGTCATCCATAACGTCCTGCCACTCCCTGGAACGGTGTGATACCGACACCACCGGAAGTCCCGTGCCGTTAAAGTCTTTAAGCGCCCCGATAGCCTCGTCTATGGCCTCCTGCGGCAGCCTGCATGGGCCGGCCGTGAAATTATGCAGCGTTTTCATCCGGCACAGATCATATCACTGTTATGGACTTTGAAGGCAGCCATGCCTCGCGTCCGTCCGCAATCACGATTTTGGTCCAGTCGCCCACGACGTCAAGAACGCGCACCTTCGTACCCTCGTGAAGCACGAAAAGATCCGTGCCCGATACGGCGGAAGGAGTGCTCTTGGCCGAGCACACCGGCACCGTGACTATGGCCTGGTCCTTAGAGTGGAAATTATCTTTCTGGACAGCCGCATTGGAAATGCAGACCGCAGCCATAAGCATGGTGAATATCGCCGCGAAGAACGACAGTTCGCGCCACAGTCCGCGCCGGCTCAGAAGGAAGGCCAGCACAAGCGCCAGCGTAAGAAGGAACAGGATGCAGAACAGGACCGTCCATGTATCTGACGGCAGCATATAGCAGAAGTTCCTCGCCCATGTCTTCACGAAAAATTCAGGCACGGAATCAATCCTGTCGACCGTCATGCCCTTAGCTATCTCCAGATTGTATCTGGCGTCCCTGAAAGACGGATTCAGCTTGAGCGCCCTTTCATAATAAAGGATAGCTTTCGCATATTCGCGGGTCTTGAAATAGGAGTCCGCGATATTGGTGTACAGCTCGGGCGAAGAAAGCCCCATTGACGCGATCGCCGTAAAATCTTCCGCCGCACCGGAATAGTCACCTGCGGCATAAGCCTCGACGCCGGCAATCCAGAGCGAATCCGCGGAATCGTTACGGGCCTCGGCCCTGTACGCGCCTGTACCGAGTCCCAGGCCGGCGCAAACGAGCATGGCGGCAAAACGGGCCGCACCGCCCTTAGGCATTTTTTTCATATTGTCCTCCAGCATGGAAATCACCTCCACAGCCTTGTCATAAGATTCTTTCATCGCCCGGTCGCTGCCTGAAGGAGCATAGCGGGCATATTCGCAGCTGTCCAGCAGGGCCACATATTCGTCCACGGCTTCCTGTGCGGCGCCTGCGTTGCGGAATGCGGACGCGATGCCCTCCTTGGAAAGATCCGCGGGCGACATGTTCATCTTGTCGGCGGCATAGCCAAGAAGAGCCTTGTGCAGCTCCTCGTAATATGCTCCGTAAAGATTTTTCGACAGATATGAGCCGGCGACGGACAGACGTCTGCGGGCTGCCTTTGAAGCGCCTCTGGTGCGGACCTTGACGGTATCGCCGCGACGGCGGCGCACCATCCTGACACAAATATATACGGCAGAGGCGAGAATCAGCGACAGCACGATAAATATCCAGAAAGAGAGAGTCCCTACCCAGAAACCGTTTTTCCGTGAAAACTGCGGAACGCGAGTGGAAATGTAATGGATATCGTCGGCGAGGTTCCTTACATCCCGGCGGGAGGCCGTCGGGAGATTAAGGTTCTCCGAAGGCACGTAATCAGGCTCATCGCCCCTCTCCACATGATAGGCCAGGGGCTCTGTTGAAAGCGTGACATATCTGCGGGCGTTGATGTCGTAATATGTGAATTCCACCGGCGGAATCTCGAAATCGCCGTGGCTGCGCGGAATAAACGGATATTCGAAGGTCTTCGTACCCGAGGTGCCGCCGCTGCCGTTTTCAATCCTGTCCGTGGTCTTTACATCGTATTGCTCGCTGTCGGGAGGGAAATTCACCTTAGGGGCGCCCACCAGAGCGACATTGCCGGTTCCGCTTACTGTTACGAGCACAGATGCGGCGTCATGCACTTTCAGGCTGTCGGTGTTCATGGAAGCGCCGATCCTGTAAGAGCCCACGGCACCGGTAAACGAGGCCGGAGCACCTTTCGGAAGAGGGCTTACATTCACGGTATATGCCGCGGAAGTCACCCGCTTGCGTATGGTCTGGTAATCGTCGAAGAAATCATCGAAGATGCTGTTGCCCCTGCGGACGCGCTGTTGCAGCAGGCATACCAGTTCGGCGGCGTCGATATTGATAGCTCCGGCTTTCTGTGGAATGATCACCCATCTGCGGAGCAGGGCGCTGTTGTATATCATGCCTCCTACGCTTTCCCTCTGGAACGCGATATTCTGCGGTGCCTCGGTCTCCTGGGCCCAGAATCCGTTGAATGCGGGGAATCTGGCATCCTCGAACCCGGCGATATTGATACGGGTGTAGAGTTTGAGCGTAGCGATGACAGGCTCGCCCACGACAGCCGACGTGCGGCTGAGAGAAAGTTTCATGAACACGTCTTCGGCCGAAGCTGCGGACGCCTCACCTGCGGACTGCGCCTGCTGACGCTGCTGTGAAGAAGTCTGCGCCTGTGCGCCGGAAGAGCCATTGGAAGCGTTTCCGCCGCCCACGACCTCGATTGACGGCGCCTTGGAGTACACATCCTTTCCGCCTACCACCGCATGAAAGGCCGGAAGAGTGAAATTTCCGCTGCCGCGCGGCATAAGCACATAAGTGTACGTATACCTCGACTCTTTGGAGTGCTTGCCGTTCACGATGGATATCGAAGTGCTGCTTCCGGTCTGGGGGCCCCATACTATCTGGAAATCATCGCCGGCGGTCCAGTCCACCGAAGACGGCTTCTCCGTAAGGGTGAACGTGATGTTGAACTGCTCATTCAGGCCCACGACGCCGGGTGATTCGACAGTTACCTGGGCCAGCGCCAGCAGAGGAGCCGCCAGCATCAGTAATGCACACAATAGTTTCTTCTTCATATAATCAATATGTCTCTACCAGTTCTTGTCCCTCTGGCGGTTTTTCAGCAGAAGGGCCTTCTCTTTCTTTACCTTATCCTGAGTCTCTTTTTCCTTGGCCTCTATGGCCTGAAGCATCATCTGGGCCGCCTGCGGCGTCACCTGAGGCTGTTCGCGGCCGCCGTCATCCTGATTCCGGTCCTGACCGCCGTTATCGTTGCGGTCATTGTCCTGATTGTCGTCCTGATTCCGGTTATCGTCATTATTGTCATTCCGGTCTTTATCCTGATTGTCGTCCGGGCTGTCGTTTTTGTCACGATCATTATCACCGTTCCGGTCCTTATCCTGGTTCTTGTCTTTGTCCTGGTCCTGATTCTGGTCCTGGTCCTGATTGCTGTCATCGCCGCCCTGGTTCCGGCGGTCTTCCAGCATTTTCTTAGCATATATATAGCTTTCCTTGGCGCTCATGTCACCGGGATTCAGAAGCAGCGCGTTCTTGAACGCTTCGAGGGCGGTATGGTAATCCTCTGTCTTCAGGGCGATGTTTCCCTTGTTGAAGAAAACGTCCGCGGCAGCCGCCTCCGGATTTCCGGAAGCGATGTTTTCCGCAGTTTCAGCATATTTTGCCGCCTCCTCATAGTTTTCCATGCGGTACAGGGTATTGGCAAGGTTGTTATTGGCCGCAAGGGAAAGGGAATCCTTTACAAGGGCGCGTCTGTAGCTGATCTCCGCCTCCTTGTAATCGCCCTTGCGGTAATGGCGGTTGCCGCCACGCACTTCCCTCCTGTCCGCCGGAGCCTGGGCCGACGCATAGGCGCACAGCATGCAGGCAAACAATATGGCTGTATATCTTTTCATCGGTTTTCTCCTTTAAAGATATTGAATTTCAGGCGACGTGCGCCTATAAGCATTTCGATGACCAGCAGGACAAGGGACGCGGCGAAGAAGTACATATACTGTTCGTCGAACTCCTCGAACACGACGGAGGAGAATTCCTCGCCGTCGAGTTTCCTGATGCTGTCGATAATCGGATTCAGTCCGAATTCGCCGTTTCCGGCCCGTACGTAGGCACCGTTGCCGGCCTTCGCTATTTCCTGGAGCATCTTCTCGTCCAGCCTGGTGACCACTATATTGCCGTCCTTGTCCTTCAGGAGCTCGCCGCCCATCGGGATAGGCTTGCCCTCCGGAGAGCCGACGCCGAGTGTAAATACCCTTATGCCGAGTTCGGCTGCCTGGCCGGCCATGGCCACAGCATCATCCTCGTGGTTCTCTCCGTCGGTAATCACGATTATTACGCGGCTCTTGCTGCTCTGGCTGCTGAACGAGCGTATGGCGGTGCGTATCGCGTCACCGATCGCCGTGCCCTGCACCGGCACGGATTCCGTATTCACGCTGCCGAGAAACATTTTCGCCGACACGTAATCGGTAGTTATCGGCAGCTGCACGAAACTCTGGCCTGCGAACACGATAAGTCCGATGCGGTCTTCATGGAGCTTGTCCACAAAGCGCGATATAGCCAGTTTGGCCCTGTCCAGACGGCAAGGCGAGTAATCCTGCGCCAGCATCGAATTGGAAACATCCATACATATCATGATCTCCACTCCGCGCGTCTTGCGCTCGGAGAGTTTGGCACCGATCTGCGGGCGGGCCATACCTATTACGAACAGTCCGAAAGCGGCTGTAAACAGCACTGTCCTCACCCATCCTTTCGCAGGACTGACGGAAGGCATGAGGTTGCGTACCATCTGCGGATCTCCGAATCCGGCAATGCGTTTTTTCCGCATATACCGCAAAAGTCCGTAGCCCAGAAGTATCACGGGCAGCAGAAGAAGCAGGTACAGATATTGTGAATTGGCAAAGTACAGCATATTCTACGGCAGTTTTCTGATAAGTGCGGCCAATAGCATTTCCAAAAGGAAAGCTATCAGCGCGATTACGGCATAATCAGGGAAGAGTTCCTTGTACACTGGGAAGGAATCGATTGTCGTGCGGACCTTCTCCATGCGGTTGATCTCTTCATAAATCTCCATGAGCTTGGCATTGTCCGTGGCACGGAAATAACGGCCTCCGGTCTGCTCCGCTATATCTTTAAGCAGAGCCTCGTCGATCTCTACTTTCATGTCGCGCAGCTCCATGCCCCACGGAGTCATCACCGGATACGGAGCCATTCCGTTAGCGCCCACACCTATCGTGTAGACCCTTATGCCGAAGGTCCTGGCGATCTCGGCGGCCATGGCCGGGGTGATCTCGCCGCGGTTGTTGACGCCGTCGGTAAGAAGTATCACCACCCTGCTCTTGGCATCGCTGTCCTTCATGCGGGACACCGCGGTGGCAAGGCCGTTGCCGATCGCCGTACCGTCCTCGATAAGGTCGGTCTGTATCTCCTTCATCATGTTGATGAGTGTGGCGCGGTCCGTGGTGAGCGGACACTGGGTGAAGCTCTCGCCGGCGAACACCACGATGCCCATGCGGTCCGAAGGGCGCTGGGAAATGAACTCTATGGCAATGTCCTTGGAAGCCTCCAGACGGTCCGGCACGAAATCACGCGCCAGCATGGAGGTCGACACATCCATGGCCAGCACTATGTCTATGCCCTCCGTGTCCACCTTCTCCACATCCTCGCTGCTGCGCGGACGCGCGAGCGCGACGATAATCATGGAAAGCGCGACAATGCGCAGGACGAACGGGATATGGCGCACGACGGCCATGACGTTCATGCCGGAAGATTTCCACGGCACCACGGTTGAAACGCGCATGTGCGGATTCCTTCCCGTCAGCTCAAGATAAAGGTAGTGCGCGATCAGCAGAACGGGCACTGCAAGAAGAAACAACAGTTTAGGATACTCAAAGAACATTACGGTTCTCTCCTTCTATTACTTCCTGGTATGTGGAGGTGACAAAACGCACGCTCAGGGGCAGGACAGAAGCATTCTCCTGCTCTGTCGCCACATACTTGGCGAATTTGACATAATCACTGCGCTCGAAAAGACCTTGCAGCTCGGCTTTCAGTTCCTCCGGTATTCCGCTACTTTTCAGAGCGTGGAAAATCTCCGAGGTGGTCATCTCCATTGCGCCTATATTGTAACGGGCGGATATATACTCCCTCAGAGCGTCCGTAACGCCGGAATAGAAAGCTTTCTGCCGGGAGGCCTCCCAGTATTTGTCGCCGCGAAAGCCGTCGAGCTTGCGCAGGGCGACGATATGCGGCGGATCACGGTGTACGGCCTCGGCCTTTTTGCGGCGGAGCTTCGCTATATAGCGGTACAGTCCGTAGCCTGCGGCAGAGACAAGCAGGGCGAGCGCCGCCCACGGGACGACTTCCCCGGCTGTCAGCGGATAATCCATCTGGTCCTTAAGGCTCGGCCTGAATGTAGCGGTATCCACCGGAATGGTACAGAAAAGCACGTCCTGCCCCTTGAAACGCAGGGTGTCGAGCTGTCCGTCCGGACGTCTGACTATCACAGGAATGCCAGGCAGCAGATATTCCCCCTCATCGAACGAAGTGATGACGAGCGAAGCCTGTATGTCGCTGGTCTTCTGTTTCCTGTATGTCTTCAGAGTGTCGATTTTCCATGAATCCACTACAAGCACGTCGCGCATGAGCGTATCGCGCACGAGCGGCAGGGCGATATCCGAGCCGTCCTGCACGCCGTCAATGCGCACGCCATAGCGCAGCTGGTCGGCTATCAGTATGGAATCCCTCTTCTGCAGCTGGAGGACAAAGGCATCCGTGCCGGAAGGGAGCGGTTTATCTGTTTTCATCATCGTTTATTGAAGAATGACATGAGTCCTTTAACATAATCGTCCTCGGTAGAAATGGATACGGTATCTATCTGATAACGGCGCAGCAGCTTCTCTGCAGCCGCATTCATGTCGGCGAACCATTTCGCATAGCTGCGTCTGACTGACGCCGAATCCGTGTTGATCCACGCATCCTCTCCCGTCTCGGAATCCTTCACATGCACGAGGCCGACGGCAGGAATGGCGCGTTCGCGCGGGTCATAGATCCGGATGACACCGAGATCATGCCTGTTGGCGGCCACTTTCAGCGCATCCTCGTAACGGGGCTGCGCGTTCTTGTCCACATCCAGCATGTCGCTCAGGACGAAAGCCGTACAGCGCCGCTTGATGGCGTTGGTAAGGTAGCGCAGGGCCTCGGATATGTCCGTGCCGTCATTCTGCGGCTCGAATTCCAGAACCTCGCGTATAATGTGCAGAAGGTGGCTGCGCCCCTTTTTCGGAGGTATGAACTTCTCCACCTTGCTGCTGAAGAATACGGCGCCCACCTTGTCATTGTTTATTATGGCCGAGAAGCTGAGCACTGCGGCGATCTCCGCGATAAGTTCGCGTTTGGTGCGGGTACCCGTTCCGAAAAGTCCGCTGCGGCTCATATCGACAAGCAGAACCACGGTAAGCTCCCTCTCCTCCTCGAACACCTTTATGTACGGGCTGCGCATGCGGGCGGTGACGTTCCACTCCATGTTGCGGACGTCATCCCCCCACTGATACTCCCGCACCTCACTGAAAGTCATGCCCCGTCCCTTGAAGGCGGAGTGGTACTTGCCTGCGAATATCTGATGCGAGAGCGCCTTGGTGCGTATCTCGATCTTCCTGACCTTTTTAAGCAGTTCGTTTGCTTCCATCGTTCAAAAGTGCCGGTCTCGCTCCGGCGTGCTGCTATGGAACTTCTACGGCGTTAAGGATCTCCTGTACGATCTGTTCCGTGGTGACATTCTCGGCCTCGGCCTCATAGGTAAGCCCTATACGGTGGCGGAGTACCTCCGGGCACACCGCACGCACGTCCTCCGGAATCACGTAGCCGCGGCGCTTGATGAAGGCGTATGACTTGGCCGCCTGGGCCAGCGAGAT
>CAYLQE010000016.1:0-52189 GCA_964385835.1 uncultured Muribaculaceae bacterium
TGATGCCTGAAATTATATAGCCCACGCTGCCGCATGGAATCTCGTTCTTCGGAATCATTTTCAGCTTCAGCACTCCCACCTCGTCGGCCACATATTCACGGTCCGTGCCCATGAACTTCACCTTGTCGCCGGTCCTGATGCTGCCGTTCTGCACCTTGAAGTAGGCTATGATGCCGCGGAAAGAATTGAATACGGAATCGAAGATCAGCGCCTGCAGCGGCTGGTCAGGATCCCCGTCCGGAGCCGGGATGCGCTCGCATATCGCGTCCAGAATCTCAGGAATGCCGGCACCGGTCTTGCCGGAAGCCAGCAGCACATCCTCCTCGCTGCAGCCCAGAAGCTCTATGACCTGGTCGCGGACAACCTCCACCATGGCGCTGTCCACGTCGATTTTGTTGAGCACCGGAATGATTTCCAGATTATGCTCGATGGCGAGGTACAGGTTGCTTATGGTCTGCGCCTGCACTCCCTGGGTGGCGTCCACCACGAGCAGCGC
Organism: uncultured Muribaculaceae bacterium; assembly: GCA_964385835.1. GTDB lineage: Bacteria > Bacteroidota > Bacteroidia > Bacteroidales > UBA932 > Cryptobacteroides. The sequence goes on from CAYLQE010000016.1 coordinate 497, forward strand.
GCCCTCGCACGATGCGATCGCACGCGACACCTCGTAGCTGAAGTCCACATGGCCCGGAGTGTCGATAAGGTTCAGCGTATAATTCTCACCCTTGTATCTGTAATCCATCTGGATCGCGTGGCTCTTGATGGTGATGCCTTTTTCTTTCTCAAGATCCATTGAATCCAGCACCTGATTCTCCATATCGCGCTCCGAAAGAGTGTTGGTGAATTCCAACATACGGTCGGCAAGGGTGCTTTTGCCGTGGTCGATATGGGCAATTATGCAGAAGTTTCTCGTTCTTTTCATATCCGCTGCAAAGATAAGTTAAATTTGGGATATTTTGTTATCTTTGCCGTTTGTAGAAACTAAGGAAATACAACTGTATATGGCAAATTCACTTGAACTTATGAAGCGTGCCGCGGACAATATCCGCATTCTTGCCGCTTCCGCTGTAGAAAAAGCAAAATCAGGCCACCCGGGCGGTGCCATGGGAGGCGCGGATTTCATCAACGTGCTTTATTCCGAATATCTTGAATATGACCCTGAAAACCCTTCATGGTACGGCCGCGACCGTTTCTTCCTGGATCCGGGACACATGGCGCCGATGCTTTATTCGCAGCTCTGCCTCGCAGGCAGGTTCACCCTCGGGGAGCTGCAGCAGCTGCGTCAGTGGGGATCTCCTACTACGGGACATCCGGAATTCGACGTCGCACGCGGCATTGAGAACACCTCAGGCCCTCTCGGACAGGGGCATGTGTTTGCCATAGGAGCCGCAATCGCGGCTAAATTCCTCGCGCAGCACAGCGGCAATCCTACTTTCGCAAAAGAGAAGATATACGCATATATTTCAGACGGCGGCATCCAGGAGGAGATTTCCCAGGGCGGTGCGCGCATCGCTTCCGTGCTTGGACTGGACAACCTCATCATGTTCTATGACTCGAACGACATCCAGCTGTCCACAAAGACAAGCGAGGTGATGAACGAAGATACCGCCGCGAAATACCGCGCTCTCGGCTGGAACGTCATCGAGATAGACGGCAATGACGTGCAGCAGATCCGCTCTGCCCTCGATAAGGCGCGCACGGCCCAGGGCAGGCCTACCCTCATCATCGGCAAATGCGTTATGGGCAAGGGTGCGCTGAAAGCCGACGGCAGCTGCTATGAGTGCGACTGCAAGACACACGGAGCCCCTCTCGGCGGCGACGCTTATGTGAATACCGTGAAGAATCTCGGCGGCGATCCGGAGAATCCTTTCGTGATTTTCGATGACGTCAGGGAACTCTATGAAAAACGCGCCGCGGAACTGAAAGCAATCTGCGCGCAGCGCTATGCCGAGGAAAAGGCATGGGCCGCCGCGGAGCCTGAAAAGGCCGCCCAGGTGGCTGAATGGTTCAGCGGAAAGGCTCCCGTCATCGACTGGAGCAAGGCCGTCCAGAAAGACAATGATGCCACGCGCAACGCTTCAGCCGCATGCCTGTCCGTCCTCGCGGAGCAGGTGCCGAACATGATAGTCGCATCCGCCGACCTTTCCAACTCGGACAAGACGGACGGATTCCTTAAGAAGACCCATGCATTCACCTCCGGCGATTTCAGCGGCGCGTTCCTGCAGGCCGGCGTTGCCGAACTTACTATGGCATGCTGCTGCATCGGCATGGCCCTGCACGGCGGCGTGATCCCTGCCTGCGGCACATTCTTCGTATTCTCCGATTACATGAAGCCGGCGGTGCGTATGGCGGCCCTCATGCAGTTGCCGGTGAAGTTCATCTGGACGCACGACGCGTTCCGCGTGGGAGAGGACGGCCCTACCCACGAGCCTGTGGAGCAGGAGGCTCAGATCCGTCTTATGGAAAAACTCCGCAACCACAGCGGCAAGCCTTCGATGCTTGTCCTCCGTCCTGCGGACGCAAAAGAGACTACGGTAGCATGGGCTCTCGCTATGGAGAATACCTCTACTCCTACTGCACTTATACTTTCGCGCCAGAATATCTCCAATCTTCCTGAAGGCAATGATTATTCTCTGGCAGCCCGCGGCGGCTATATCGTGGCCGGCTCGGATGCCGATCCTGACGTCATACTGGTGGCTACAGGCTCGGAAGTCTCGACCCTGGCGGCGGGTGCGGAACTTCTGCGTGCAGAGGGCAGGAAAGTGCGTGTGGTATCGGTTCCGTCCGAAGGGCTTTTCCGCCAGCAGAGCAAAGAATACCAGCAGAGCGTCCTGCCTGCGGGTGTAAAGAAATTCGGCATGACGGCCGGCCTTCCTGTGAATCTTCTCGGCCTTGTGCCGGAAGCCGAGGGCACTATCTGGGGTCTGGAATCTTTCGGATTCTCGGCGCCGTACAAGGTGCTCGACGAGAAGCTCGGATATACCGCCGCCAACGTTCTCGAGCAGGTAAACAAATTGTTTTAGACAGCTCCGTCCATAATTCATACCGTCCCTGTTGAAACGTCATGTTCTGACAGGGACGGTTGGTTTGTCCTGTTACGGAACGTTGCCGGACGGTATCAGAAAAGTTTCTTTTTGGATACGGTGGCGACGAATTCCTTAAGATAGAACGGCTCGAAATAGGCTATGTCGCGGAATTCTCCTGCCGCGAACCGCGCCTCAGCGAGCCCGCCCATCGCTTCAGCCTCAGGGAAAGCGTCTATGAAATACGGCGCTCCCGTCAGGCCGCCTGGCATATCCTCAGGCCGCCTGACGGGCATTCCCGCGGATATGGGGCCCTTGCATTTCATCGCGCCGTCGCCTATGAACAGCGCATTCTCCGCGATGCCGGAGAAAGAACCCTCTTCTATGATGCGCGCCTCTATTCCGCCGGTCCTTTCCGGCATCCGCAGGCCGTCCGCGACTGATGCGGTGTATCTGTAGACGGCGGTATAAACCTCCATTCTGCGCGCGTCGATCATCGGTACGATAAACGCTTCCGCCGGCGCTCCGCCTGATATCCCGTCTTGCGCCCCTGCGCGGATTTCATCCAGTTTCGCGGCACCCATGACGGCCAGAATGTCAAGGGAACTGACGCTGAGCAGTTTCAGGCCCGCTCCGAAGCACAGCCCTTTGGCCGTGCTCAGGCCTACGCGCAGCCCTGTGTATGAACCGGGTCCGTCGCTGACGCATACGGCATCTAACTCGCCGGCCCTTAGCCCTGCTTCTCGCAGCACCTGGTCGCAGAATACGGCTGTCAGCGATGCGTGCTCCCTGTCAAGGCCGCTTTTACGTGAGGCGGCAATCCTGCCGTCAACGGACAGCGCCACCGAACACAGCGCCGTCGAAGTCTCTATATTCAGAATCTTTGCCATACCAAATCAGACTATACATTCGCGGCTATCAGGCTTTTCAGATAAGGGAAAACCGCTCCCGAGATCTTCTTGATCCACACATATACCAGAGACTCGTCCATGGTTTCCTGGCTGATGAGTCCCAGGGTGCAGTTGAGCGCGTCGAACATCTGTATCAGCAGCCCCAGGATCAGCACTGTCTTGAGCGTCGAGAAGACGGCTCCAAGTATCTTGTCTATGCCCGGCCCCACCACCGCCGACATCATTTTCCTGATTATGAAGCCGGTGAAATAAAGCACGGAGAACACCGCGATGAAGATAATGATGAATGAAATTATGTTCAGTACGTTGCATTGCCAGTCCACGTATGGGGCGATCGCCGTTCCCAGCGCCGGCGCGAAACAATATGCCAGATATGTGCCCAGCACAAGCGACAGCAGTGCTGTGATCTGGAAAATGAAGCCCTTTCTGATGCCTGTGAACACACCCCATACGAGAATCATTACCAGCAGAATAATATCGGTAATATTCATAATTTTTTATATATTTGCGGTTTAGTGCGCGATAACGGCGCAAATTTAAGAAAAACTTTCCGATAAAGTATGACATTTAAAAAGTACAACGGTTTGGATTTGGTCGGCCTGAGTGCCGAAGTTCTGGATAAATGGCGTAAGAATCATGCATTTGAGAAATCTCTCGAACTGCGTGAGGGCGCTCCTGAGTTTATTTTCTTCGAAGGTCCTCCGAGCGCCAACGGGCGTCCCGGCATCCACCATGTGATGGGACGCAGCATCAAGGATTCCATCTGCCGATACAAGATGCAGACAGGATATCAGGTTCACCGCCGCGCGGGCTGGGATACACACGGCCTGCCTGTGGAGCTTGGCGTGGAGAAGATGCTCGGAATCACCAAAGAGGACATAGGCACGAAGATCAGCGTGGAAGACTATAACGCAGCGTGCCGCAAGGAAGTCATGAAATATACGGCAGAATGGGAAGAACTCACCGGCCGCATCGGCTACTGGGTGGATATGACCGATCCGTACATCACCTATGACAACCGCTATATCGAGACTCTCTGGTATCTGCTTAAGGATATTTATAATAAGGGCCTGCTTTACAAAGGCTACAGCATACAGCCGTATTCGCCTGCCGCAGGCACCGGCCTCAGCACCCACGAGCTCAACCAGCCCGGTTGCTACCGCGATGTCAAGGACACCACCTGCACGGCTCAGTTTGAGATCGAGGGCTGGGATCAGGCCGATTATTTCCTTGCATGGACAACCACTCCATGGACCCTGCCGTCGAATACCGCCCTGTGCGTCGGTCCGGATATCGACTATGTGCGTGTGAGGACAGCGAATCCTTATGACGGAAAGGTTTCCGTATATATTCTTGCCAAGGCCCGTGTTGAGGCCGTAATGGGCAAGAACGAATATGAGATACTTCCCGGCGAATTCAAGGGCCGCGACCTTGCCGGAATAAAATACCGCCAGCTTATCCCGTGGTTCAATCCGGGCGAAGGCGCTTTCCGTGTGATCACAGGAGATTACGTCACCACCGAGGACGGTACGGGCATAGTGCATATCGCCCCTACGTTCGGCGCGGATGACAACAAGGTGGCGAAAGCCGCTGGCGTGCCGCCTCTGCAGGTAGTGGACAAGGACGGCAACCGTCAGGCCCAGGTGGACCGTCAGGGCCGTTTCTTCCGTATCGAAGACCTGTCTGCCGAATGGGCAGCGGAAAACATGGACCCTTCATACGCGGAATGGGCCGGCAGATATGTGAAGAACGCCTATGACGATACCCTGCCTGCCGACGCTCCGACTCTGGACGTGGATATATGCGTATGGCTCAAATCCACCTCACGCGTATTCAGGATCGAGAAACACACCCATACATACCCTCATTGCTGGCGCACGGACAAGCCGGTGCTCTATTATCCGCTGGATTCATGGTTCATCAGGACCACCGCGGTACGCGAGAAGATGATGGAGCTGAACGACAGTATCGACTGGCGTCCGGAGTCCACCGGAACGGGCCGTTTCGGCAAATGGCTGGAGAATATCCAGGACTGGAACCTCAGCCGCAGCCGCTACTGGGGCACGCCGCTGCCAGTATGGCGCAGCGAAGACGGAAAGTCAGAGAAATGCATCGGCAGCATAGAGGAGCTTTACAATGAAATCGAGAATTCGGTAAAGGCAGGCCTCATGCAGAGCAATCCTCTCAAGGACAAGGGATTCGTTCCCGGAGACATGAGCAAGGAGAACTATGACCGCATAGACCTCCACCGTCCGTATGTGGACCGCATCGTCCTTGCGGGCGAGGGCGGAAAGCCTATGTACCGCGAGACCGACCTTATCGACGTATGGTTCGACAGCGGCGCCATGCCGTATGCGCAGGAGGGGCTCCGCAACCTTGGATGCAAGTGTTTCGGCCAGACAGCCGATTTCATCGCCGAGGGCGTGGACCAGACGCGAGGCTGGTTCTATACGCTCCATGCCATAAACACAATGGTAAGCGGCAAGGCCGCATACAGGCGCGTTATCTCCAACGGTCTTGTGCTGGACAAGTTCGGCAACAAGATGAGCAAGCGCCTGGGCAATGCAGTGGATCCGTTCGAGATGCTGGACAAATACGGAGCCGACGCGATACGCTGGTACATGCTCACGAACGCTCAGCCTTGGGACAACCTCAAATTCGACGAGGCCGGCGTGGACGAGGTGCGCCGCAAATTCTTCGGAACTCTGTACAATACATATTCATTCTTCGCCCTGTATGCGAATATCGACGGGTTCGATCCCGCAGACAATGGCGAGACCTCCCTTTCGGAGCTCGACCGCTGGATCATCAGCCTCATGAACACGCTGATTCATGACGTTGAGGCCGCCTACGAGAATTACGATGTGACTCTCGCTGGCCGTCTGATCCAGACTTTCGTCTGCGACCACCTCAGCAACTGGTATGTCCGTCTGAGCCGCAAACGCTTCTGGGGCAGCGGAATGAATCCGGACAAGCGCGCGGCATACAAGACAATGCATCAGGTGCTCGTAAATGTCGCTACGCTCGCGGCTCCTGTCGCACCGTTCTATATGGACCGCCTGTACTGCGATCTGGTTCCGGGCGCGGACAGCGTGCATTTCGTGCTCATGCCTGAGTATGACGCCCAGGCCGTGGACAAGGAGCTGGAACAGCGTATGGAACTGGCGCAGCGCGCCTCGTCAATGGTGCTGGCCCTGCGCCGCAAGGTGAACATCAATGTGCGCCAGCCGCTCGCAAAACTCGTGATTCCGGTGCTGGACAGCCGCACAAAGGCAAGGCTCGAGGCTGTCAAGTCGCTGGTCCTCACCGAGGTGAACGTAAAGGAGGCGGAGTTTATCGAGGATGCCGCAGGCCTTGTCACCAAGAAGATCAAGCCTAATTTCAAGACTCTCGGCAAGATATACGGTGCGCGCATGAAAGAGATCGCCGCGGCGTTCGCAACTCTTGACCAGGCGACGATCAATGCTCTCCAGCAGGCCGAGGCCGCCGGAGAACGGTACACACTCGCTCTTGCAGCCGGCGATGTGGTTCTCGCTCCGGGCGACTATCAGATCAGCAGCGAGGAGATGCCGGGCTGGCTCGTGGCCAATGACGGCCCTCTGACCCTTGCCCTGGATATCACGCTTACTCCGGAACTTTTAAAGGAGGGCATAGCGCGCGAGCTTATCAACCGTATCCAGAATATCCGCAAGGACAGCGGATTCGAGGTTACTGACAAAGTCGGGGTTACGGTGTATGCGCAGGGCGGCGAGTTCGATGCGATTTCGGATGCCCTCGCGGATTTTGCCCCATACGTAGGCGCCCAGACCCTCGCCCTGTCTGTGGAGGTCTCATCCGACGAGGCTCCTGACGGGGCTGCCGATACTGAATGGAACGGTATAAAAGGCGCGATAAAGATAAAAGTTACAAAGAAATAACCGTTTATTATGGAACCTGAGGTAAAGAACAGGTATAGCGATGAAGAACTTGAAGAGTTCAGAGCTATAATCAACGAGAAGCTGGAGGCGGCAAAAAAAGAGTATGCCTATCTCCGTGAGGCCGTTTCCTATGACAATCAAGGTACCGACGACACCAGCCCTACATTCAAGCATATCAATGAAGGTGCGGAGTCTCTGTCCAAGGAGGAGGCAGGCCAGATGGCGCAGCGCCAGTACAAGTTTATCCAGAACCTGAATGCCGCCCTCGTGCGTATAGAGAACAAGACCTACGGCATCTGCCGCATGACAGGCAAGCTGATTCCAAAGGAGCGTCTCCGTCTCGTGCCTCATGCGACACTTACGGTCGAGGCCAAGGAGATGATGAACAAACGGTAAACGGAGATGAAGATCACTAAAGGACAGAAACTGTTTGCGCTGGGCTTCCTGCTTGTCGCCATAGACCAGCTTACGAAGATTCTGGTAAAGACGAACATGTGCCTGGGAGAGTCGATCCCTGTAATAGGGGATTTCTTCCGCATCTGCTTTGTGGAGAACGAGGGAATGGCTTTCGGCATGAAATGGGGAGGCGCCATAGGCAAGTATATGCTGTCGTCTTTCCGCATCGTGCTGTTCGTGTTCCTCTGGGTGTGGATAGCGCGAATGATGAAGCCCGGAAAGAGTGCCGTACCGGTGCCTGTGGGAGTACTGGTAGGGCTGACGGTTATCGCGGCCGGGGCCATGGGAAATATCATCGACTGCTGGTTCTACGGCCTGATATTCAGCGAGTCCACGCCGTGGGCGGTGGCTGAGTTCGGAGGTGTCGGATATGCGCCGTTCATGCAGGGAAAAGTCGTGGACATGATATCGTTCAGCATATTCCCTCCGGTATTCAATTTCGCCGACAGCTGCGTCACATGCGGAGCTTTCTATCTGGCGATATTCCATTGGAAGTTCTTCTCCGAGTCGGAGAAAAAGCAATCGCAGTCATAAAATATGACGGTAAAAAATCCCGCCGGGTTTCAAGCCCGGCGGGATTTTTTATTTCTTTCCAATAACTTCTTTCCAGGTGTAGACCTTGTCGCCTCGCCGCGGATGACGTCCCGGCTCATGGGGCACCGCCACGGATATCAGCGAACCTTTCCCGACGTGCTCCACCGGCTTCAGATCCAGCCTCATCTCGCTGACCTTGAATTCATTCACTCCGGAAGTCGGGCCTATTATCAGTATGTCGTCGCCGGTATTGAGCTCTCCGCTCTCGACGAGGATCTCGGCTACCCCGAGCTTGCTGAACCAGTTGGTTATCTTGCCGCAGTTGGCCTTGACGCGGGTGGCGGACGATCCGTATGCCGCAGTCCATTCTCCTAAACGCGCACCCTGATAGTAGCCGTCCCAGAATCCGCGGTTGAACACTTCCGAAAGTTCCTTTTTCAGCTCCGCCGCATACTCCGGGGTGTAGTTTCCGGCGAGTACCGCGTCAGCCGCGCGGCGGTACGTTCCTACCGTCCTCCATACGTATTCAGCGCTGCGCGCACGTCCCTCTATCTTGAACACGGTGACGCCTGCATCGATGATCTTGTCCATGAATTCAATGGTGCACAGATCCTTGGGCGACATTATGTATTTGTTGTCCACATGCAGTTCGCTGCCGGTCTCGCGGTCTTTCACGTCATAGGAGCGGCGGCATATCTGATAGCATGATCCGCGGTTTGCGGAGGCTCCGTATTCGTGCAGCGAAAGGTAGCATTTCCCGGAGATCGCCATGCACAGAGCGCCGTGAGCGAACATTTCTATGCGCACGGGATTGCCCGACGGGCCGCAGATGTTCTCGCGCAGAATGGCCTCGTGTATCTCCTTTACCTGATGCAGGTTCAGCTCGCGGGCCAGTACGATCACATCCGCGAAGGCCGCGTAGAACCGCAGGGCTTCCACGTTGGAAATGCTGAGCTGGGTGGATATGTGCACCTCCAGCCCTATCTCGCGGCAGTAGCCGATCGCGGCCATGTCCGAGGCTATGACGGCGGATATTCCGGCCGCTTTCGCCGCATCGAGGGTGTCGCGCATCGCCTGGAGATCCTCCTGATACAGCACGATATTCAGCGTAAGATAGCTTTTGACATCGTTCTCACGGCACAGGCTGCATATCCGGGGCAGGTCCTCCATCGTGAAGTTGTTTGCCGAATGCGAGCGCATGTTCAGCTTCTCGACGCCGAAATACACGCTGTCCGCTCCGGCCTGTATGGCGGCAGTCAGGCATTCGAAATTGCCCGCGGGGGCCATTATTTCCAGATTTCCGATCATTTCCGCTTATTTTGTCATTTGCTCCGTCCGACCAGTTTCCCGGCATAGCGGGCCAGGAATTCGCTTCTGACACTGCCGAGGCCGAGCTGCTGTACATAATCCATCGCCTGCGCGTGGTATTTCCTTATTTCGGCCCTGGCGTCCTCATCCACCCCGAGGCTGCGGTACAGCTCAGTCACGCATCCGATCTTCGCCGCATCCTGTTCCGGAGTGCCGGACGGCATCGCGATCGCGTCGAGCATGGCCGCGCTGTCTTTCTCCATGGCGCGTATCATAAGCCATGTCTTTTTGTTGTTCAGGATATCGCCTCCGATTGCCTTGCCGAAAGTCCCTGCATCCCCGAAGGTGTCGAGGTAGTCATCCTCTATCTGGAACGCAAGGCCAAGCGCATAGCCGTAGCCGTATATCAGCCCGCAGTCTCTCTCCGGAGCGCCTGCGATGACCGCTCCTAGCCTGCCGGCTGTGGCGATCAGTATCGCGGTTTTCAGACCTATCATCTTGATATAATCAGACATAGGTACGTTTTCGATATTTTCGAACTCCATGTCGTACAACTGTCCCTCGCATACGCCTGCCGCCATTGCATTGAATATTCTCAGAGCTTCCGGCAGTGCGGCCGGATCCACGTTCGCAAGGCGTCTGTAACTGTCGATGTTCATCGCGTCGCCGCTCAGAATCGCCGTGTTGGCGTCCCATTTCGTCCAGACCGTATCCACGCCGCGGCGCATCCCGGCCTTGTCCATGATGTCGTCATGAATCAGAGTGAAGGCGTGGAATACCTCCAGCGCGGCGGCAGCGTCGCATATTCCGCCGCCGAAATCGTCCTTGTACAGTGAGTATGCCGTCAGACACAGCCGCGGACGTATCCTTTTGCCTCCTATTGCTATCATATAGCGCAGAGGATCATAAAGTCCGGCGGGCTCCGCGGTGAATTCCATGCCGCCGAATATGCCGGCAAGGGTCTGTTCTATTTTCGCTTCAGAAATCATAATGGGTCAATAATGCGCAAAGATAACCAAAAAAGATAAAATTCATTTATCTTTGCGGTATGAAACTTCTGACGGCTACTGTGGTGAAGCATACGGGCAGCCATTATCTGCTCACGGTCCTTCCGGAATGGAATCTTTTCCCTGCGGTTATGCGAGGCAAGGTGCGCCTGCTGAAATCCAAGGCCACCAATCCCGTGGCGGCGGGCGACCGCGTCGTATGCCAGGTGCCCGACGAGTATTGCACCGCGGGCTGTTCATGCCTTTCCGATGACAATCCTGCCGTAATCACCGAGGTGCTTCCGCGCGACAACTATATAATCCGCAAGAGCACCAATCTCAGCCGCCAGTCCCATGTCATAGCGGCCAATGTGGACAGGGCCTTTGTCGTTGTCACTCTGGCTTTTCCGGAGGTCAAGCTGCCTTTTTTGGACCGTCTGCTGGTGACCTGCGAGGTGTACGGAGTCCCCGTAACCATAGTCCTGAACAAAGTCGACCTTATTTATGGCACCGGCGGTTCCGGCTGTCATGGCGTTTCCGAAAATGCCGGCGGTTCCTGTGTTTCTAAAGATGCTGGCGGTCATGGTATTTCCGGTGAGGCTTTCGGCGACCGTGCTACCCCCCTGGCCGCAGGGGGAGGGGCCCAAGCCCGCTTGGGAGGGGTTGTCGCAGAAAGTCTTGCCGGAAATACAGGTGCGGAAAGTTCTGCAGAGTCCCTTGCCGGAAACCCGGGTGCGGAATACATAAAGGCATTCAGGGAGATTTACGAGGCCGCCGGCTACCGGATAATAGAGACATCCGCGAGTACGGGGCAGGGAATAGACGAACTGAGGGAAGCCATGGCACGGGGCAGCGAAGGCGGCGCGGGCATGGGCGTGAACCTGCTTTCGGGAGTCTCCGGAGTGGGCAAATCCTCGATTGTCAAGGCTCTTGATCCGTCCCTGAACCCACGCACGGGCGAAATATCGGAGGCTCACCTGCAAGGGCGCCACACCACGACATTCTACGAGATGTATCCGCTTTCCTGCGGAGGCTTCATAATAGATACCCCCGGTATCAGAAGCTTCGGCCTTGCGGACCTGGAGCCGGAGGAAATCGGCAAATATTTCCCTGAGATGCTTTGTGCCTCGCAGGACTGCCGTTTCACCCCATGCACCCATACCCACGAACCGGGCTGCGCCGTAAAGGAAGCCGTGGAAAACGGAGAGATAAGCGCCGAACGCTACAGTTCCTATCTCGGCATGCTCGAAGAATATAACAAATACCGCATCTGAACACGCTTATGGTCCGCAGCCTGAACAAAGAAATCCTCAAGCTCGCTATCCCGAGCATAATCGCGAACATCACCGTTCCGCTTGTGGGAATGGTGGCTATCGCGGTCGTGGGCCATATTCATGATGATACACTGTACAGCACCGCCACCCTTATCGGCGGAATATCCATAGGCGGCACCATATTCAGCCTTCTGTACTGGAATTTCTCGTTCCTGCGCACCGGTACCGGCGGCCTCACCGCCCAGGCTTTCGGGCGCGGCGACATGTGCGAATGCGCAAGGCTGCTGACGCGCGCCGAGGCGATCGCCCTGGGCTCCGCCGCGGCCATACTCGCCGTGCAGTATGCGGTGGTTTCCGGGGCCCTGGCCCTGCTGGACGCCAGCCCAGAGGTCGAACTGCTTGCAAGGCAGTATTTTCTCGTGAGGATATGGGCTGCGCCCGCGACTCTCAGCCTGATGGCCCTGAAAGGCTGGTTCATAGGCATGCAGGACGGTGTCAGCCCGATGCTCGCGGACGTGACGGTGAACGGCGTGGATATAATAGCCAGCATAGTGCTGTCCCTCGGCGTGCACTGGGGCGCTGTCAATTATGACGGCATCGGATTCATAGGCGTGGCCTATGCCACCCTTATCGCCCAGTACTGCGGTCTGGCTCTTGCCGTCACGCTTATCCTGCTGAAATACCGCGGCATTTTCAAGGGATTCGGAAAGTCCGGCATGCGCGAGGCCTTCCGCGGCACGGAGATACGCAGGTTCTTCTCTACCAACGCGGACCTGTTCGTCCGCAGCGTATGCTTCATGGGCATATACATAGGATTCACCGCCATATCCGCCACATTCGGAGACCTCACCCTGGCCGTATCCACGATAATAATGGACCTTATGCTGCTGTTCTCCTATATCACCGACGGATTCGCATACGCGGGAGAGGCCATGGTAGGCAAATATACCGGTGCGGGGGACATGCCGAACATGCGCCGCACCGTGCGCTATGTGTTCTGCTGGAGCATGGCTATCGCATCCCTGTTCATGATCGCATACTGGCTGTGGGGAGATGTCATGCTGGGATGGCTGACCTCTGATCCTGACGTGCTTGCAAGAGGCATGGCATATATCCCGTGGCTGCTGCTCATGCCAGTGGTCGGATGCGCCGCATTCACATGGGACGGCATTTTCACCGGTGCCGCAGCCACCGCGAAGCTGCGCAATTCTATGATATGGGCCGTGGCCTTTTTCATCGCCGTATACTATGCGCTGCACCTTGCCCTGAACGGCGGCCATGACGGTATCACCGGCCTGCATTTCCTGCTTGCGGCCTATTTCGTGCACCTTGTCGTGCGTACCGTCTATCTCAGCGTGAATTACCGCGGAGCCGTGTTAGGAAGCGGCGGTCATTATGATCATGCCGGTTAGCATGAGTGCAAGGCATATTGCCTTGCGAGTTATGTTCTTTTCCTTGAATATGAAGATTCCCAGCGTGAAAGTGACGATCACGCATCCACGCCTCATAAGCGACACGATGCTCAGCAGGGCCTCCGGGTCCTTGAGCGAATGAAAATACGCCATGTCGGACAGCGTGATGCACAGCGCAGCTATGGCTATGCTCCAGTCCCAGTTGAACACCATGGATGATTTTCTCTCCGCCGCCTTGTCCTCGGCCCCTGCGGCTATCGCCTTTCTGGCCTTCCTCTTTTCCATGACAATCTCGTATGCCAGAACCATTCCCACAAGGGCCGCTATCATCAGCGTGCTGCAGCTCTGCACGAAGCCGGGCGACATGTCCCTCATGATATGCTTGTCATAAAGGGCGCTGGCAACTCCTGCCGCAACAGACACCCACATCATCCATACGCCCGGATGCCTGAGGAAATCTATTCCCTCGTGCCTGCTGGAGCGGCTCAGCATGAGAAGCGCCGCGAGAGTTACGGTGACGCCGGCGGTCTGGCCCGGATTCAGCCTTTCGCCGAATATAAGGATGCTGCACAGCACCACGAACACCGGCCGCGAGGCCTTGATCATAGAACTTATTGTCAGAGGAAGCGACTTTATGCCGTAAAGCCCTGAAATCCATGAGACAGTGACAAGTACGGCCTTGGGGGCGAGCATCGCGTAATCACGGGGCGTGCCGCTCTCGTACACCGGCGCCAGCATCACGGCGCTTATAAGGGTAGTCGAAAACAGCACCCACAGCACGCTGTTCTTTTTCACCGCCGATTTCTTGGCGACATCGTATATGCCTAACAGGAAGGCTGAGATTATAGATAACCAAATCCACATAATGCTGCAAATATAGCGAAGTTTTTGCTAATTTTGCGTTATGAAAATATTGCTTCACACATGTTGCGCGCCGTGCAGCGGAGCCATTGTAGAGACCCTGGTCAAGGAAGGCAATCCCCCGGCGATATTCTATTGCAATCCCAACATATACCCTCTGGAAGAATACCTGATACGCAAGAACGAGTGCAGCCGCTATGCCGCGGAATGCGGTCTGGAGATCATTGACGACGATTACGACCACGACGCATGGCTGCGCTGCGCCGCAGGCCTAGAGGACGAGCCGGAAAGGGGAAAACGCTGCATGGAGTGTTTCAGATACCGCCTGCTGCGCTCGGCCAGGTATGCTCTCGCGCACGGATACGACACCCTTGCCACGACCCTCGCTTCTTCCCGCTGGAAAAGCCTCGGGCAGATAAACGAAGCCGGCAGCCAGGCTGTGCGGACCGCCGTGTCGGAAGCGGGCGCGCCGCCGGATTCCCTGGTATGGATGGACCGCAACTGGCGCAAGGGCGGGCTTCAGGAAAGAAGATCGCAGATAATCAGGGAAAAAGGATTCTACAACCAGCTTTATTGCGGATGCGAGTTCTCTATGGGAAAGACGGGGAACCGGATACTCTTTTCTGAAGAAAAGGATTGAAATGTCAGGCCCTTTTCGTATCTTTGCGCGACTATCGGTGAAATACTAACCAATATCAATACATTTATGAAGTTCAAAACCCTTATCATGAGTGCCATGGCCATACTTGCCGTGGCAGCAGGCTGTAAACATCAGGAGCTTGACGGTACGAGTCTCTCGGTTACCGCGCAGGGCGCCGAGGAAGGCGTGCTTTCCGTTTCAAAAGAGCGCAGCGAAGTCTCTATTGAAGTCAAGGCGGATTGCAAATGGGCCGTATCTACCGACGTGGAGTGGATCACATTCTCCAAGACCGAAGGCAGCGGCAACGGTACAGTCCAGATGTACGTGGACGAAAATGAGAAAGCCGCACGCGAGGCCCTCGTTCATTTCCAGAAAGCCGATACCCGTAAGGTGTCAGCCGATTTTACTGTAAAACAGGCTCCGGGCTATGAGATCGAGGAGGGTGACGGAACTCTCGAGCATCCTTATCTCGCTACCCAGGCAAGCGCTCTCTGCGCTACACTGGAGAACGGCGCGACTACAGCCGATAAGGTCTATGTGAAGGGCTATGTCAAGAAATTCGCCTCAAAACATTCCGACGGCATCACAGGCTTCGGCAACGCCCTGTTCTATATCACCGACGACCCTGAAGGTCAGGTGACACCTGATTTCTACTGCTATCAGGTTTATTATCTCAAAGGCCAGAAATTCACCTCAGAGGACCAGATCAAGCTCGGTGACGAGGTAGTCGTTTACGGCCAGCTTACAAACTACAACGGTACGTATGAGACCGTTGGCAAGGGTGCTGCTTACTGCTACTCGATCAACGGCAAGACCGAGTCAGGCGATACTCCGGTTCCTCCTGTACCTGGCGATGTCGTAGACGTGACTGTGGCTGAGTTCATTGCGGCAGAAGTCAGCACTACACAGTACTACCGTATCAAAGGTACCGTAAGCGGTTCCATCAACACCACATACGGCAATTTCGACGTTACCGACGCTACAGGCTCCGTATATGTTTACGGCCTTTCAAACATCTCTGACGTAAAGGACAAGCTTCTTTCCAATGCTGAGATTACAGTCGTAGGCACCCGCGGTGACTACAACGGCAAGGTAGAGATGCTGAACGGCACATGCGAGAGCATCTCAGGCGGCGACGAGCCGGGCCCGATCGTCGGTACAGGCACATATGATTCTGAATTCGCATGGACTCTCGGTACAAACGCATACGATCAGGATGCCATTATCAACGGCGAGACCGTCCCTCATGTACTCAAGCTCGGTACTGCAAAGGCTACCGGTAACGCTACAATCAAGATTCCTGCCGGTGTCAGCGCCGTAGAGTTCTATGCATACGCATGGAAAGGCAAGACCGCGAAGCTTACCGTCAAGATGGGCACCGTGAGCCAGTCACTCGACCTTAAGGCAAATGACGGCCTTACAGGCAACCCTACATATACGATTACGGCTTCCGCATCTGACAAATATGTGATCGACCTCGGCACAACACTTACATCCGAAGTGACTGTTACCGTAGAGCACGAGACAGAGCGTGTCGTTATCTTCGGTCTCAAGAAATCTGAAGGAGGAAACGTAGATCCTGATCCAGATCCGGATCCGACAGAGATTCTCGACGTTACCGTAGCCCAGTTCAATGCCGCAGAGGTAAGCACAACCCAGCTTTACCGTCTCAAAGGCAAGGTGGGCGGCACTATCAACACCCAGTACGGCAACTTCGACCTTACCGACGCTACAGGCACCGTATATGTTTACGGCCTCAGCAATATAGCCGACGTGAGGGACAAGCTCCTTAACAATGCCGAGATCACTGTCGTAGGCTACCGCGGCGACTACAACGGCAAGATCGAGATGCTGAACGGCGAATGCGAGAGCATCGAGGGGGGCGACGTTCCTGAGCCTGTAGGCGGAGTATTCTACACTCTCGATACATCCCTGAGCTCAGCGCTCGGCCAAAATAACGGCTATGCATACGAAGAGGATGAACCTGTCGTAGTGGACGGCATCGGCTGGAACGCATGCGGCAACCTTACGATGCAGCCATGGCGTATCGGCGGCAAGAGCCTTACCAACGCCGAGCGCGTGGCTTACACCACTACAGGCATGACAAAGGCGGCTTCCAAGGTAGTCTTCACATGCGGCAGCAACAACGGCGTTACCATCAATTCCGCAAAACTGCTCTATGGCCTGAAGGCGGATTTCTCTGACGCCAAAGAGGTTTCTTTCACCGTCAAGACAAGCGGCTCCGTAGAGATTCCTGTTTCCGCTGCAAGCGGCAGCTATTTCAAGTTCGTGTTCGATTGTACAGTATCTGGATCCTCAAACAAATATTTCCAGTTCTCAAAAGTTGAATTTGCGGAATAGTACTTACATTGAAAAAAGCAATTTCAGTCAAATCGCTTGGGATAGCGGCAATGCTGCTGTCCCAAGTGATTTTCGTTTCCTGTAACGGAACATTGGAGGAGCCCGTATCCATATCCCTTAAAAAAAACAATGTCGAGGCCGGCGAGGGCAAACAGTTCCTTACCATAAACGCGACAGGCGACTGGACCGTCACTATTGTCACAGGAAATGCGACAGGTGACTGGAGTGTCGACACCGGCGACCATAGCGGCGAAGTGGACTGGGCATGGTTCACCGGCTGGGACAGCGATGAGGAATTCATCACCATTACAAAAGAACAGGCTGCCGGCAAGCCTGTATCCGTTTATTATGCTGCCAACCGTTCGAAAATCGAACGCAGCTGCAGGATAATCCTTACTTCCGGCTCTCGGACAGCATCATGCGTGCTCACTCAGGAGCGCAGCGCGGAGGAAGTGATCACCCCGGAGACCATAGTGTCCGACCCGGTGCCGATGTGGCTCGAGCTTCCGGCTACAGCCGAGGGCGACGGCCGCTATTTCATAAGCCATGAAATGAAACTCGGCTCCGTATATTTCAGAAACTACTCGCTCTATATGAGCGAAAAAGATATAGTGGCGCATTGGGTCGCATATCCGCTCAATGCGTGGACCATCAGCACAGGCACGGGCCGCACGAACGAGTGGGGCCTGGATCCGAAGCTCCCGCGCAAGAACCAGCCTGTGATTTTCAGTACTTTCGAAAACAGCCGCACCTATGCGCGCGGACATCAGTGCCCGTCGGCCGACCGCTATGCGAAGGGTGCCAACGAGCAGACTTTCTACGGGTCCAACATGACCCCTCAGATGCATGCGCTGAACTCATACGCATGGGCTGTCGTGGAGGGAGTGGTGCGCTCGAAATGCCGCCAGTTCGATACCCTTTATGTGGTTACGGGCTGTTACACGGGAAAATCCCTCGGCAAGTGCCGTGACAACGACGGCAAGCAGATCACAATTCCCGGCGGATATTACAAGGCCCTGCTCGGCTTCAAGCGCGGAAGCAAGCCGTCCGCCAACGCGATAGGCGGAGGCAGCGGCAGATACAGCGGATACTATATAGGCACGGCATACTATTTCGAGCACAGGGAGTATGACACGGACAACTCCACGATCAACGCCTGCCGCATGTCCATAGACGAACTTGAAAAAAAGACAGGCGAGGACTTCTTCCCCAACCTTGTCTCCATACTCGGAGCCGACAAGGCGGCCGAAGTGGAGGCGGCGAACGACTCATACTGGAATCTATAAAACCCACCATAATGAAAAAGCTTTTCTGTACACTGACGATTGTTTTGGCCGCGGCGCTCTCCGCATGCGCGCAGAATGCCGGATACGCCAAAACGCATGTCATCGGTTTCTACAACCTCGAGAACCTCTTTGACATCTACGACGATCCTGCCAAGAACGACGAGCAGTTCCTTCCTGACGGCTCGAACAACTGGACAGCGGAAAAATACGCCATGAAACTCAAGAACATGGCCCAGGTGATACGCGCCATGAAAGACGACAACGGATGCTGGCACACGATCCTCGGCATCAGCGAGATAGAGAACCGTCTCGTCATAGAGGACCTCGTGGCGGATCCGCAGATAGCGGATGCAGGCTACGAGATCGTGCATTACGACGGCCCGGACCGCCGCGGCGTTGACGTGGCACTGCTGTATGACCCACGCAAGTTCGAGTTCATAGAGAGCGAGAGCATCCCTTATACATTCGAGGATTCCGAGGTGGAGTTCAGCCTCGACAAGGCGGCTCAGGAGCGTTTCCGCACACGTGATATCCTCATGGTGCGCGGCACTATAGGCGGCGAGATGTTCGCTTTCTATGTGGCCCACCTTCCTTCACGCATCGGCGGCAGGGGAAACGACCTGCGCTCACGCGGAGGCGAGATCATGTACAACCACGCACGCATGCTGGAACAGAAATTCCCTGGTATCAAGATCGTCTGCATGGGCGATATGAACGATGACCCTACCGACGAGAGCATGGCTAAATATCTTCACGGCCGCCAGACGATAGCGGAGATGTCCGAGGAAGATTTCTTCAACCCGTACATCTCGATGCTCAAGGACGGCTACGGCTCGCTCTGCTACCGCGGCACATGGTGCATCTATGACCAGGAAGTCATAAACTACAATCTTGCCGTCGCACCGCACGGCGGATATAAGATTGTCCCTGTGGTAAAGAAAAAATACTACGGCAGGATATTCAAGAAACCTTTCATGACAACCCAGAGCGGCCAGTACAAGGGCTATCCTTTCCGCACATTCAGCAACGGCACCTTCGCCGGCGGATATTCTGACCACTATCCGACATATATCGTAATAAGCAGATAAATTACAATATGAAAAAACTTATTCTAACCCTCTGTGCGTCATTGCTCGGCGTGGCCATGTCCGCACAGCTGCCTACGGGCGGAGTTACCGGCTCCGTGGTGAGCCGTGCCGGTCGTCTCCCTATTCCGGGCGCCGAACTGCAGATCCGCAAAGACGGACAGACCCTTGCCAAGGCGGACTCCGACAAGGACGGCAAATTCCTCGTGGAAGCCCTTGAAGACGGCATGTACACCATGATCGTCAAGGCCGACGGCTACCGTGACCTGAACGTGAACGTCACCGTCGACAAAGGCTTTGTAAAGAACATGATGTTCGTTTCCATGACTCCTGACGTACAGGCCGAGGAGGTGGATGCAAGCAATTTCACCGAATTCGACATGGATGACAGCGGATACAACGACAATCCTACCATCCTTTTCAGCAGCAACGACCCATACAATGAAATCGTCAGCTTCGGATTCAGCAGCATCCGCTTCAAGAACCGCGGCTACAATTCCGAGACACAGGACGTATATTTCAGCGGCGTGCGCCTGAACGACGCGATCACCGGCTATTCGCCTTACAGCCTCTGGACCGGCATCAACGAGATCACACGTGCTAAAGACAGCTCGACAGGTCTCGCTGTCACCGACTACGGATCAGGCGGATACAACGGCGGCACCAACATATACGGCAATCCTTCCAACGTGCGCAAGGGCCTGCGCGCCAGCGTGCTCACAAACAGCGCGATGTACCGTCTGAGGCTCATGCTCACATACGGCAGCGGTCCGCTGGACAACGGCTGGAGCTATGCGGTAAGCGCTTCCGCACGTCTGGGCGGCAACGACTGGATCAAGGGTGTTTACTACCGCAGCTTCGCATACTATCTCGGCGCTGAGAAGAAATTCAATTCGGAGCACCGTCTCGCCATGATGCACTTCGCTACTCCCGGAGAGCGCGGCGCGCAGAACGCCTCCACCCAGGAGGTCTACAACCTTATGGGCGACAACATGTACAACAGCAACTGGGGCTATCAGGACGGAAAGGTGCGCAACAGCCGTGTGCGCAAGACATTCGAGCCTGTGACCGTGCTCAAATACACATACACCCCTTCGGTTAACTTCGAGTCCAACACCACCTTCCTCTGGAGGACCGGCATGAACGGATACACCGCCCTCGACTGGTACGATGCTTCCGATCCTCGTCCGGACTATTACCGCAACCTGCCGTCATACAGCTTCGGCACCTCGGCCGAGGGTGACGACCAGGCCATGAAATACGACTACACATACGACGAGCTTAACGCCAAGGGACAGGCGATGTACGAGTCATGGACCAGCCGCAGCGAAGATTACATGATGTACCAGCACCTGAACTGGGACCGCCTCTACAATGTGAACCGTCTCGCCGGAGGACGCAGCAAATACGCGCAGGAGCAGCGCCACGTCGACCAGAACGACCTCAACCTCGCGCAGACAATCAAATGGCGTCCTGCTGACAACATGATTCTCACAGGAGGCGTGAGCGGCCGCTACGACATAGCCGACAATTACAAGAAGATGGCCGACCTTCTCGGCGGCGAGTACTTCCTGAACGTGGATTCGTTCGCGGAGCGCGACTATGCGATCAACGAGGCCAAGATACAGAACGACCTCGACTATTATCTGGACCACAACCTGACATCCGAAAAGATACATGTAGGCGGCAAATACGGCTATCATTACGAGGCCCACGCCGTCAAGGCCAATGCATGGGCTTCGTTCAACCATGAGATCGGCTCGTTCAGCTACAATGTCGCCGGCTCCGTAGGCTACGACAGCTTCTGGCGCAACGGTCTGGTGCGCAAAGGCCTTTTCGCAGGTACCGCAGAGGAGGTAGAGCAGATCAACAAACGCCTTCCTGCCTCCCAGCAGCTCAAGGCTGTACAGGATTCCGACGGCGAATACGTTACCTCATACGGCAAATCATCGGTACAGAAGTTCCTCACCGGCAACGTTAAGGCCAACGTGGCCTATGCGATTACCGGCGGACACTACCTCTACGCCAACGCCGGCTTCTTCGCCGACGCTCCGCGCTTCAACGAGGCATTCATATCGCCACGTACCCGCAACTCCGTCATCAAGGGCCTCAAGGACAAGCTGACCGCTTCCGCCGACATCAACTACCAGTACAGCAACGCGGGCTATAACCTGCGCGTGACAGGCTTCTATACCAAGATCATGAACCAGAGCAAGGTGATGAGCTTCTACGACGACTCACAGAACTCTTTCACCAACTTCGCGATGACCGGCATCGACCAGCGCCACATGGGCCTCGAGCTCGGCTTCAGGCTGCCTCTGCCTGTCTCCGGCCTTTCGATAGGCGGTGCCCTCAGCTGGGGCGAGTACATCTATACCAGCGCTCCGAAGATGGTGCAGACAGTGGACAACAGCGCCGAGACAGTGCGTGAGGATATCGTGCCTTACTGGGCTTCCGTGCCTGTATACGCCACATTCGACAATAACGGCAATACTGAGTTCGACGCAGATGTCAACGGCAACCTGATCCAGACAGGAAAGAAGAAACACTACGTTCCGTCTACCCCACAGCTCGCCGCACAGCTCGGCCTGAACTACAACTTCAAATACTGGTTCATCGAGCTTAACGCGCAGTTCTTCGCGAACTCTTACCTCGACATGAACCCTCTCTACCGCACCGAACTTGCCGCCAAAGGCTGTTTCGACGAGAACGGCAACCTCATCTATAACGAGAATGTGAACGAGGGCGGTTCGGCACACTTCTACTACATGACGGAGCAGGAGAAATTCAGCCCTGTATTCCTTCTTAACGCAAGTGTGGGCAAGAGCTGGTATATCAAAGGCAACCAGCTGGGCTTCTCTTTCCAGCTCAACAACATAACCAACAACCGCGGCGCGAAGACCGGAGGCTACGAGCAGACCCGTCTGCAGAACAGCAGCGACAAGTCCATCTACTACCGCTTCCAGAGCAAGTATTTCTACATGCCCGGCATCAACTACATGTTGAACGTTTATTTCAGATTCTAAGCGTATGAAAAAGATATTATTTTCCGCCCTTGCGGCAGCAGCGCTCCTGTCCTCATGCAACGTGAAGGACGAATGGACTCCGGTATTCACAGGCAAATATGGCGAGCCTGCGGAGTTCGAGCCCGTGCACATGAAATCCAATATCACTATCCAGGATCTGTGCAAGCTGTATCAGACCGGCTCGCCCAAGTCGATGACAGGCGGATATGTGATAGAGGGCAAGGTCATAAGCACCGACCAGCCCGGCAACTTCTACAAGAGCTTCTATATTCAGGACGAGACAGCCGGAATAGAGATAAAAGTGGGCCGCAACAGCCTTTACAGCGATTACCATGAGGGCCAGACGGTATATGTGGCATGCAACGGCCTCTGGCTGGGAATGTACGGCTACAAGGACGGCTCATACGGCGGCCAGGGCATGGTGCAGATCGGCGCCCAGGATGTATCTGGCCAATACGAGACCTCATACATCGAGTCTCCGCTTCTTATCGACACACACATCTATCAGGGCGAGCTCGGCAATCCGGTGGAGCCTGTGGTACTGTCGGAGTCAGAGCTTCCGTCCACGGCTCAGAGCCAGGCCCAGAACAAGAATGTGGGCCGTCTCGTGACCCTGAAAGGCCTTACATACGGCGCCCAGGCGTTCGCCCTGCTCTATCCGGACCCTAACCGTCCTCATACCAGCAATGACCCCGAGAACCGTCTGTTCCTTACTGACGGTACATGGAATATCACCACATGGGCGTTCTCCAAGTCAAAATGCGTGGAGCATCTGCTTGCGGGCGACTGGGATACGGCTGAGATCGGCAGCGGAAATACAAAGTTCGGAGCTATTACGAATGAGGTGTCGGAGAACGGCATGTTCGCCTCCGAGCTCCACGCCGCGAAAGCCGAGGGCAAGACCCTTACATACAAGGACCTGCTTGTCAAGAACGCCGCGGCCCAGAGCGTAAGCCAGTATTTCACTACCGCAGGCGGAAAGGAGATCCAGCTGCGCACCAGCGGTTTCAGCAAGTTCGGCGACTACGAGATCCCGCAGGACGTTCTCGACGGCAGCAGACAGGTGAACATCACCGGCGTGCTCTGCATGTATCAGGGCAGCATCCAGATGGTCGTGAACCGTGTCACGGACATCACCTATGCCGACGGCACACCTTTATACAATTAACAGATGAAAAAGATCCTTACCCTTGTAATCCTTCTGTCGGCCATGACCGCATGTCACGAAAACCCTTTCTTTCAGCAGTGGGACACTCCGTACGGCATACCTCCGTATGACAAGATAAAGACATGCGATTACCTGCCTGCGATCAAGGAGGGCATAGCCCGCCATGATGCGGAGATCGAGGCTATCGTCAGCAATCCTGACACTCCTGATTTCGAGAACACCATCGCGGCGCTCGAGCTTTCCGGCAGCCTGCTTTCAAAAGTGGAAGGCGTCCTGTTCAATGTCTGCGAGACAGACCGCAGCGATGCGCTGGATGCGGTGGTGGAGGAGGCCCTGCCCCTTCTGAGCGACCACAGTTCCAACATTTCGTTCAACAAGGCTCTTTACGAGCGTGTGGCGGCAGTGTACAATGCGGATCAGAGCGGCCTCACCCGCGAGCAGCGGATGGTGCTCAAAAGGCACTTCGACAGTTTCGAGCGTGAGGGCATAGGGCTCGGCGAAGAGGACCAGAACGAGCTCCGCGAGATCAATTCGCTCATTTCCCAGAAGACCCAGAAAATAGGAAACAACATCCTTGCCGAGAGCAACGCCTTCAAGGACATGTTCGGATTCAGCGTCAGCGAGTATCCGGAAAAGATGACGGTCACCGAAGACGAGGACCTGCGCCGCCGGTATTTCGAAGCATATTCGATGCGCGGCCACAACGGCAACGAATACGACAACTGCATGCTTGTGCTGGAGGTCATGAGCCTGCGCATACGCAAGGCCAACATCCTCGGCTGGGATAATCCTGCGGACTACATCCTGGCGGACAAGATGGCCGGCAGCAGCGCCGTCGTGGACAAGTTCCTCGCCGATATCATGGACGCGGCCACCGTCAAGGCGCAGCAGGAGATAAAGGACATGGAGGCAATCGCAGGCCGTCCGGTCAATCCGTGGGACTGGTGGTATTACGCCGAGAAGGTGCGCCAGGCGAAATATGACATGGATGAAGACATAATACGTCCTTATTTCCATATCGACAACGTTGTCAAAGGCATTTTCGCCGCCGCAAAGACTCTTTACGGAGTCAATGCCGAACTTGTGGAAGGAGTGCCTTCATACAATGAGGATTGCGTCAGGACATACAGGCTCACTTATGACGACGGCTCGCTCATCGGCATTTACACCACCGACTGGCATCCCCGTTCCTCGAAGCGCGGCGGCGCATGGATGAACAACGTGCGCAACCAGTATTACAACGCCGCAGGCGAAAACGTGCGCCCTATTATCTGCAATGTGGGCAATCTTCCGGAATACCTGTCGGCGGATGACGTGCAGACAGTTTTCCATGAGTTCGGCCACGCTCTCCACGGCCTGCTCAGCCAGTGCCGCTATCCGTCGGTGAGCGGCACCTCGGTTACACGCGATTTCGTGGAGATGTTCAGCCAGTTCAACGAGAACTGGGCTTTCCAGCCTGAGCTTCTGGAGCAGTATGCCGTGAACGCGCAGGGCGAGGTGATCCCGGCGGAACTGGTAAGGAAAGTGAACGAAGCCCTCAGGTTCAACCAGGGCTTCATGACCACCGAACTTGCCGCTGCCGCCATTCTCGACATGAAATGGCACGAGCTCACGGAGATTCCTGCCGAGGCGTTCGATGATCCGTGCGGCTGGCTGGACGAATTCGAGAGCGACGTATGCGCCCAGATGGGCCTTATAGAGCAGATCATACCTCGCTACCGCACCACATATTTCAACCATATCTTCAGCAGCGGCTACAGCGCCGGATATTACGGCTATCTGTGGGCGGAGGTCCTGGACAAGGATGCGTTCAGCGTTTTCCAGCAGAGCGGGAACGGCGTATGGGATCTTGAACTCGCACGCAAGTTCAAGGAAACATTCCTTGAGAAAGGCGGCAGCGAGGAGCCTATGGTTCTTTACAAGAGCTTTACCGGACGTGAGCCGGACGCTACGGCTATGCTTAAGGCAAGGGGACTAAAATAACAGAAATGAAAAAGACAATATTTACACTCGCGGCCCTGCTTGCCGGAGTTACCGCGTTCGCGGAAGCAGTGTCGCCGGACAAGGCGAAGGATGCCGCGGCGCTGTTCATGACAAACAGCGATATCGCGCCCGCCGTCAGAAGCGGAGCGCTGTCGCTCAGACTGGCCGCCACATCGGCCACGGCTGCAAGGACTCCGGGACTTGCACTGGTCTCGGATGAGGCGCCTACATATTATATCTACAACGTCGACGGCGGAGGTTTCGTAATCATCGCCGGCGATGACAGCGTGGACAAGGTCCTTGCATATTCCGGCGAGGGCAGCATCGACGCCTCCGGCATGCCGCCTGCCATGAAATGGTGGATGGGCCTGATCGACGACCAGGTAAGGCATGCGCGCATGGTGAACGCTCCGCGCCACAGCTCATGGGACGACCGCAGCAAGAAAGCCGGCAACGTGATAATAGAGCACAATACGGCCAAATGGGATCAGGAAACCCCGTACTGGAACGAATGTCCGAAGGTCGGCAGCAGCAGGACACTTACCGGCTGCGTGGCTACCGCGGCTGCAATCGTCTGCCGCTTCCATCAGTGGCCGCAGTCCGGAACAGGCACTCTGCCCGCGTACACTACCGGTACCAGAAGGATTTCAATCGCCGCATACACGCTCGGACGTACATACGACTATGACAACATGCCGCTGAAATATTCAAACTACAATTCCCAGCAGGCGGCCGCTGTCGCTGCCCTTATGTTCGATCTGGGACGCAGTGCGAAGATGGATTACGGCACGGCCAACGACGGAGGTTCGGGCGCGCAGACGGACGATCTCCTCGCATCCATGAAGAAATATTTCAAGTTCAGCCAGAAAGCTACGCTCGAGACAAGAAACAGATATTCGGACGCCAACTGGATCGCCTTGCTTCAGGAAGAGCTCAGGACGAACGGACCTATCATTTACGGCGGATACGAAAGCAACTATCAGGGCGGACACCAGTTCGTGTTCGACGGCTGCCGCGACGACAAGTATTTCCGCGTGAACTGGGGCTGGAGCGGCGACGGCGACGGATATTTCCTCATTTCCAAGCTCGGAGGAACTGCGATCGGATATGAGTTCCCGCTCGGACAGGATGCGATCATAGGCCTTGTGCCGGACGGCTACTCGGCCGACGAGATCGCAAGATCCGTTTCACTTTCTTACGAGAAAGCCACATCCGTCCTTGTGCTGGAAACCGTGCTTGAGAACGGACTGGACTACAAGCTGGAATCCTTGTCCGGCGTCGCCGCATCAGGCAAACTTGTAAAGAATGCGGGCGAACGGATAGACATGTCCGGAATTCCGGAAGGGGACTATACCCTCTCGCTCGGCAACGGTACAGTAAAGATAACGATAAAAAAATAAGGGGACATGAAAGCCAGATTTGTTTTTATATGCCTTGCGGCATCCGCAGTTCTTGTGTCCTGCAATAAAGACCCGCGTCCTGTGATGGACATAATCTATTCTTTCGATCAGCCGGTAATCGAGGCCGATCCTCTTTCCGTCGCGGAATTCACCGCCGAGGTGAAATACGCTTCCGGGAAGCTTGCCGTCGCTCTCGACCCTTCCGATGATATACAGGTCTCTTATGAGATCGACGGGAATACCGTCAGGATCACGGCTGTCATGGGCAGGAGGGTATCTTTCGGAAAGACCGCCGTCGATGTCAGGATATCCGACGGAAGCGTGACAAAGACCACGTCGGTGCTTTTCAAGGCTGGCAAGACAGCGGATTTCTCTTTCGTCAGCACGTCCCAGACCGTCACAGCTCCGTTCCTTGAGGGCGACAATGCGGTCGCATACGTGCTGTGGGACAATACAGCGGCGGCTGAGGATTGGAAAGACGGCCTTAGCCACAGATACACGGACGGCATAGGCAGACATACCGTCACGGTGCAGACCTACAATACGGACGCTATCCGCTTCGGCAACATAACCGGTCTGCAGGAGTTGAATCTTAAAGAATACAAATAGAAATGCAGAAAAAAGTTCTTCTTATGATTCTGGACGGCTGGGGAGAAGGCCGCAAGGATCATTCAAATGCGATCTACACACAGGGCGCTCCGTATATCGACAGCCTGCGTGCGAAATATCCCGTATCACATCTTCAGGCCTGCGGCGAATACGTGGGCCTGCCTGACGGACAGATGGGCAACAGCGAGGTGGGACACCTCAATCTCGGCGCAGGCCGCGTGGTATACCAGGACCTTGTCAAGATCAACATGGCATGCCGCGACCACGCCCTCATGCAGAATCCCGAGATCAAGGCGGCATACGATTATGCTAAGAAGACAGGCTGCAATCTGCACCTTATGGGCCTTGCGTCCATGGGCGGAGTGCATTCGTCTCTGAGCCATGTGTACGAGTTCCTCGCCGAGGCAAAGAACAACGGCCTTGAAAAAGTGTTCGTGCACTGCTTCATGGACGGCCGCGATACCGACCCGAAGAGCGGCAAGGGCTTTGTAGCCGGACTTGAAGAGAAAATGGCGGAGACCACCGGCAAGGTGGCTTCTGTCTGCGGACGCTATTACGCTATGGACCGCGACAAACGCTGGGAGCGCGTGAAGCTCGCTTACGATATGCTCGTAAAGGGCGAGGGCGCGAAAGCAGTGTCCGCTACCGAAGCGATCCAGGCATCGTATGACGAGGGAGTGACCGATGAGTTCATCAAGCCTGTATGCATCTGCGGCGAGGACGGCGAGGCTATCGCCACGATCAAGCCTGATGATGTCGTGATTTTCTTCAATTTCCGCAACGACCGCGCACGCGAGATCACATCCGTGCTCACGCAGCAGGACCTTCCTGAGTTCGGCATGTACAAGATGCCTCTGTACTATTGCTGCCTTACTCCGTATGACGCTTCTTTCACGGGCCTGCACATCCTCTTCCCTAAGGACAATGTGGAGCAGACCCTCGGACAGATCGTCTCCGAGGCCGGCAAACGCCAGCTCCGCATCGCCGAGACCGAGAAATACGCGCATGTGACATTCTTCTTCAACGGCGGCCGCGAGCAGCAGTTCGTGAACGAGGACCGCATACTCGTGAACTCTCCTAAAGTGGCGACTTACGATCTCCAGCCGGAGATGAGCGCTTACGAGGTCAAGGACAGGCTTGTCGAGGCAATAAACGAGGGCAAGGAGGATCTCATCATCCTTAACTTCGCCAACGGCGACATGGTGGGCCATACCGGCGTGTACGATGCTATCCGCAAGGCGGTGGAAGCCGTAGACAAATGTGTGGGCGAGGTGGTCGAGGCCGCTCTCGCGCAGGATTATGCCGTGCTCGTCACGGCGGACCACGGCAACGCGGACTATGCGGTGAACGAGGACGGCACACCTAATACGGCGCATTCGCTCAATATCGTTCCTTTCATCGCCGTGAACACCGGCGCTGCCGAGGTCAGGGACGGAGCTCTGTGCGATGTAGCTCCTACTGTCCTCAAACTCATGGGTATTCCTCAGCCTGAGGCAATGACAGGCAAGAGCCTTATATAATATATGAAGAAAGTTCTGATACTCGCAGCCGTTGCCGCATTCGCGGCAGCGGCTGCATGTTCTTCCGGGAACGGGCGGAAAGTGTTCGTCATTACGGACTATGGCGCGCAGAGCGGCCTTGCATGTGACTGCACCGAAGCCATCAACAATACGATCGCCGCATGCAGCGCGGCCGGCGGAGGCATCGTGAGCGTGCCGCAGGGCGAGTGGCTGACAAGTACCGTCCACCTGCTTTCCGACGTGGACCTGCGCCTGGAGAAAGGCAGCCGCCTCGTGGCCGTACAGGACCCTGAGAAGTATGATTCGTATATCCCGGAGCATGACATGTCACGCTACGACAGCGGCGACGGCACAGTGAACAGCAACAATTCGCGCGATGCTCGCTGGAACCGTGCCATGGTCCTGGGCGTAGGTCTCAGGAATGTTTCCGTCACCGGCGAAGGCGTTATCGACGGCGGACATGTATTCGACCCGCTGGGCGAGGAATACATGCGCGGCCCTCACTGCATTCTGCTTGCGGAGTGCGATAAAGTGACTTTAAACGGATTCTCTGTAGAGCGTGCCGCCAATTATGCCGTGATGGGCTATGCCCTCTCGAATGTGACGGTGGACGGCATCCATGTCGCTGAGGGCTGGGACGGAGTGCATATCCGCGGCGGCGAGCACGTGACGGTGAAGAACTGCCGTTTCGAGACAGGTGACGACGCCATCGCCGGCGGCTACTGGAACGACATGCACATCGTGGACAACTATATCAACAGCTCATGCAACGGCATACGCATGATCATGCCTTGCGAAGGCCTGCTGGTCGAGAAATGCGTTTTCGAGGGCCCCGGCCATTATCCGCACCGCACGAGCGGCGAACAGAGGCGTTGCAACATGCTGTTCGGCATCATACTCGAACCTGGCGGCTGGGGTCCCGCTCCCGGCGACCTGCGCGATGTCGTGCTCCGCGACCTTGAAATGACAGCCGTATCGAGCCCTCTGGCCGTCAATGTCTCAAAGGACAACCACGCCTTTGACCTTACGCTGGAAAATATCACGGCCTTGGGATGCACGGGTGCGGTGTCTCCGTTCGTCAGCTGGAGCGACATGGGCTTCGACCGTGTCAGCGTCAACGCTTTCACGGTCGGCAGATAATAGCCTGACTGAAAGCGGGAGCCTGCTTCCGGAGGACTTAAACCAGGCCTGCAAGGCCGCGGAAGACCACGGCGTAAAACGGGAACAAGGGGCCGGCTGAAATGCATCAGCCGGCCCCTGACCGTTTCGGAACGGCCTGTAAAAAAATACGGACGGTTTGCAGAAATGCAAATTTTCAGTATCTTTGCACTCCCTTTGCGGGAAAGATGACATTTATTAATACGAGGTGGACGGATTTGCCTGATTGCAACCACCGAAAAAGAATGCTAAAATGAAAACTTATCTCTTTACATCGGAGTCAGTCTCCGAAGGCCATCCGGACAAAGTGGCCGACCAGATTTCAGACGCTGTTCTCGACGAGTTCCTTCGTCGCGATGAAAATTCAAAAGTAGCCTGCGAGACTTTCTGCAGCACCGGAATGGTGATGATTGCCGGCGAGGTCAGCTCGGAGGCCTATGTGGACATCCAGGGCGTCGCGCGTAACGTCATAGCGGATATCGGATACAATAACGCCGACTACCGCTTCGAGGCCAAAAGCTGCGGAGTGCTTACCGCGATCCACGAGCAGAGCGGCGACATCAGCCGTGGCGTGGTGCGCACCGATGCCGACCAGGGTGCCGGCGATCAGGGAATGATGTTCGGCTATGCCTGCAGCGACACCGCCGACTACATGCCTCTGCCTCTGTTTCTGTCCCACCGTATCCTTAAGATACTGAGCGATATACGCCGCAGCAAGAACAACGCCATGCCGTATCTCCGTCCGGACTCCAAAAGCCAGTTCACGATAGAGTACGATGCCTCTACAGGCGCTCCACTGCGTGTGCATACTATCGTGCTCAGCACCCAGCATGACGAATTCGCGGATGACAAGGTGATGCACGCGAGGATCGAGCAGGACGTGCGCCGCATAGTGATTCCCGCCCTCATAGCATCTCTGCCGGCATCCACGGCCTCCCTTTTCAAGAATGACTACATACTTCACGTGAACCCTACCGGCAAGTTCGTGATCGGCGGCCCTGCCGGCGACACAGGCCTTACAGGCAGGAAAATCATCGTGGACACATACGGCGGCAAGGGAGCTCACGGCGGCGGAGCGTTCAGCGGCAAGGACCCGTCTAAGGTGGACCGCAGCGCGGCATACGCGGCACGCCATATAGCCAAGAACATGGTGGCCGCCGGCGTGGCGCGCGAAATGCTTGTCCAGGTGTCATACGCAATCGGCGTAGCGAAGCCGGTGAGCATATTCGTGAATACCTACGGCACCGCGGCATACGGCCATCAGGGAGTTCAGATCAGCGATTCTGAGATCGCCGACAAGATAGCCTCTCTGTTCGACCTGCGCCCTGCGGCGATCGCGGAGCGCTTCCAGCTCAAGAACCCTATCTATCTTCCTACAGCCTCATACGGCCATTTCGGCCGCACCCCTTATACGAAAGAGGTTGAACTGGTACGCGGCGGACAGACCGTCAAAAAGGAAATCCAGTTCTTCGGCTGGGAAAAACTGGATATGACGGATGCCATAAGGCAGGCATTCTTGCTTTAAGATCTGTGCTTCAGGCGCGGTCCGGATTCATGACGGGTTCATGCGGAATCCTGCCTTTTTCCAGAATCAGCGCCTGAGCCGGAGACTGGATCATAGCAGGTTGCGGCTGAGAATCTGGCCGCCTATGAATTCGCGCATTATCGAGGTGCAGGGGATTGCATTTATGGCATCTACAGGCAGGGCGTCTATGTCCGCCAGGAAGCCGAGCAGCCTCTGCGCCTCCGCGTATGCGGGCGAATCGTTTCCGATAGCTTTCAGCACCGGCGTCACATAATGTTTCAGCAGCGGCAGCTCGTACTGCATCGTGCTGTTGAACACTACGTCGGCATTGCCCTGGAACGGAAAAATATGCCTGTTCTCTCCGTCCCGTACCGCAGGCCACCTCATTATCGTGCGCTCCGGCGATATGTGCCTTGTGCGGTGATCCCTCACCATGCGGCGCAGCAGACGGTTGTCTGTGGTGTGTATGGCCGGGTTGTTGTATGAAAGCGACGATACGTCCGATACGTATATCATGAATTTCGCCTCATCCGGAATATCCGGGGTCATGGCCGGGTTCAGGGCGTGTATTCCCTCCAGTATCAGGATGTCGTCAGGCCCCATCTTCATCGTGTTCCCCTCGAAATATTTTACGCCGTCCTTGAAGTCATAGCGAGGCAGTTCCACCTCCTTGCCTGCGAGCAGGCCGTTAATATGCCTGTTCAGCAGTTCTATGTCCATCGCTCCGAGACTCTCGTAATCCTTCTCGCCGTCCGGCAGCAGGGGAGTGTGCTCCCTGTCCACGAAATAATTGTCCAGCTCTATCGTACGCGGATTCAGCCCGTGCACCTTGCACTGCAGTGCTACCCTCAGGGAAGTGCTCGTCTTTCCGCTGCTGCTCGGGCCGGCCAGCAGCACGACCTTCACTCCGCCGCGGTGCGCTATCTTGTACGCTATGCTGCTGCAGCGGTTCTCATGGCGCGCCTCGCTCAGGTTCACGAGCTGCACCGCGCGTCCGCTGCGGATAATGCCGTTTATATCGTCGA
This sequence comes from uncultured Muribaculaceae bacterium, assembly GCA_964385835.1. Taxonomy (GTDB): domain Bacteria; phylum Bacteroidota; class Bacteroidia; order Bacteroidales; family UBA932; genus Cryptobacteroides. The sequence goes on from CAYLQE010000016.1 coordinate 33,331, forward strand.
AACCGCTCAGGCCAAGCTGCCTGCACCATTTCGCGTCTTTGCCCAGCACGTATTCAAAACTGTTCTTGTCAATGTTTCCGCTCATAATACTTCTTTCAGATATTTTCCTGTCACGCTGTGCGGGTCGTCCGCGATCTGTTCCGGGGTTCCCTGGGCGACGATCCTGCCGCCGCCCTTTCCTCCCTCCGGTCCGAGGTCGAAAATATAATCCGCGCTTTTCAGTATATCCAGGTTATGTTCTATCACTATTACCGTGTTTCCTGCATCCACAAGGCTTCCTAATGCCGAAAGCAGGACCTTTATATCTTCAAAATGCAGTCCGGTCGTAGGCTCGTCCAGTATGTACAGGGTCTTTCCCGTGCTTTTCTTTCCAAGCTCCGCCGCCAGTTTCATACGCTGGCTCTCTCCTCCGCTGAGCGTCACGCTGCTCTGGCCCAGATGCACGTATCCCAGCCCCACATCCACAAGAGCTTTCAGCTTCACGGCGATTGAAGGCACGGGCTTGAAGAACTCGTAAGCCTCTCCGACAGTCATCTCCAGCACCTCGCAGATGTTCTTGCCCTTGTAGCGCACGGCCAGCGTGTCATCCTTGTACCTGCGGCCCCTGCATTCCGGGCATACCACATTCACCGAAGGCAGGAAGTTCATCTGTATCACCTGTATTCCGGCACCTTTGCAATGCTCGCAGCGCCCTCCGCTCACATTGAAGCTGAAACGTCCGCTCTTAAAGCCGCGTATCTTCGCGTCCGGCGTCGCCGCGAAAAGCTCGCGTATCTCTCCGAACACATCCGTGAAAGTGGCCGGATTGCTGCGCGGCGTGCGCCCTATAGGGCTCTGGTCCACCTCTATCACCTTGTCCAGATTCTCCAGCCCGATGATCTCCCTGTATGGCAGAGGATGCATCCTGGCCCTGAAAAAACTGTTTTTGAGTATCGGCATCAGGGTGTCGCCGATCAGCGAGCTCTTGCCGCTGCCGCTCACTCCTGCGATACCTATAAGACAGGCGAGAGGGAAATCAATGTCCAGATCTTTCAGGTTGTTTCCCGTGCATCCCCTGAGCCCCAGCACTTTGCCGTTGCCCTTGCGGCGCACCGCCGGCACCTCTATTTTCTTCTTTCCAGTCAGATACTCCAGCGTCGGCGAGACCGCACCCATGGCCTGAGCGACTCTGTCCACCCCCGGACTGATGCAGGGGGAGGGGCCCAAACTTGTTTGGGAGGGGCTGAGGCCGCAGGCCGAAGGTCGCTCAGGCCATGTGGTGCGGTCCGTCTCTTCCACACTGCCGGCCGCCTTTGTCTGCTCCTGCATCTCCTTCAGTCCCGGCGCAGGACCGTTGTAGCAGATGCGTCCGCCCTCCGTGCCGGCCCCCGGCCCTATGTCCACGAGCCAGTCGGCTGCCATCATGGTCTGCGCGTCATGCTCCACCACCATCACGCTGTTTCCCTGGTCCCGGAGCTCCAGCAAAGAATTTATGAGCTTCACGTTATCACGCGGATGAAGCCCGATGCTCGGCTCGTCCAGGATATACAGCACGTTCACGAGTTTCGATCCTATCTGCGTGGCGAGCCTTATGCGCTGGCTCTCTCCTCCGCTGAGCGTGGATGACGGCCTGTCGAGGGTAAGGTACTCCAGACCGACGTCCAGCAGGAACGAGGTCCTGTCCTTCAGCTCTTTCAATATGTCATGCGCGATATTCGCGGCGCGCGCGTCCAGTTTCTCCTCCAGCGAGCACAGCCATCCGTAAAGCTCTGAAATCTCCATCGCGGACACCTCCGAAATGGTACGCCCGTCGATACGGAAATATTCCGTCTCCTTGCGCAGCCTCGTGCCGTGGCATACCGGACACACTATTTTCTCGTCTATGTCATCCGCGACCCCGTCCCATGTCACGAGCTGCGAATTCATTCCCTCTCCGATCCTGAAAAGCTCGTCGCTGCCGAATACCAGCAGCGAGATGATGTCGTCTCCCAATGAGCCCGCCGGCTCGAAAAGCGAAAAGTCGTATTTCCGCGCTATCGCGTCTATTATCTCGAACTTGCGGTTGCCCCGCCGCGGTCCCAGAGGCGCTATGGCGCCATCAGCGACAGACAGGCTCCTGTCAGGAATTACGGCGTCGATGTTCACGTCCACGACGCTTCCCAGACCCTTGCAGTGAGGGCAGTACCCCTGAGGGGAGTTGAAAGAAAAGCTGTGGGGCGCAGGCTCGGCCACCGACATTCCCGTGTCCGCGCACATCAGATGCTTTGAGAAATGCCTTATCGTGTCGCCCTCGAGCACCGCCAGCGAGCCTTTGCCGTAGTTCAGGGCGGTCTCCACCGAGTCGCGCAGGCGCTTCACGTCATCGCCAGACGGTTTCAGCTTGTCCACCACCAGTTCTATGAAATGCGTCTTGTAACGGTCCACGGACACCACGCCTGCCAGCTCCGTCATCTTTCCGTCTATGCGCACTTCGGTAAACCCGCGGCGGCGCATGGTGTCGAACAGTTCCTTATAATGTCCTTTGCGGCCCGATACCACCGGCGACAGCAGGTAGCACCTTTTGCCCGAATAGTTGTCTAAAAGCAGCGACACGATCTGCTCGTCGCTGTATCTTACCATTATCTTGCCGGTAGCAGGCGAATAGGCGGAAGATGCCCTGGCATACAGCAGGCGCAGGAAATCGTAGATCTCCGTTACGGTTCCCACGGTGGAACGCGGATTGTTGCCCGTGGTCTTCTGCTCTATCGCGATGATAGGGCTTAGCCCGTCGATGCTCTCCACCTGCGGTTTCTCCATTATTCCCATGAAATGGCGGGCGTATGTGCTCAGCGTGTCCATATACCGCCTCTGCCCCTCCGCATACAGGGTGTCGAATGCCAGTGAGCTCTTGCCGCTGCCGCTGAGTCCGGTGATTACCACGAACCTGCCTCTCGGAATGCTCAGCGAGACATTCCTGAGGTTATGCGCGGATGCGCCCCTTATGACTATCTTGTCCTTGAAATCTTCCATGTCAGCAATCCCGGTCCTGCTCTTCCTTTTCCTCCATGATGCCCCGCTCCCCGTAAAATTCATGCCGGTCCGTTATGAAAGGGTTCGTCATCCTTTCATGCCCTATGTCCGTAGCGGGTCCGTGTCCGGGGAATACTTCCACATCGCCGTCCAGCGCCATCAGCGTATTGCCGAGCGACTGCATCAGCATGTCCCATGACGCCCATTCGTTGTCCGTACGTCCTATGCTGCCGGCGAAAAGCGTATCGCCCGTGAAAATCATATCCGCGGCCTCTATCCACCAGCACAGGCCTCCCGGCGAGTGCCCGGGAGTGGACAGCGCGCGCACCTCCGTGTCGCCGAACCTCACAATGTCGCCGTCCTGGGCCTCCTCGTATCCGAACGCCTCGGCCGGCTCCATTCCGAATGCCTGCATCGCTGCGTTGAACCCTTCTATGCTTGCTCTCTCTCGGCTGTCCATATATGCAGGGATGCCGTATCTCCTCATGCACCCGCTTACTCCGTAGATATGGTCCAGGTGCGCATGTGTCAGCAGTACGGCCGCAGGCTTCAGGCCTTTATCCGATATGAATCCGTGCAGCCTGTCCTCCTCGGCCCCGCTCCTGCATCCCGGGTCTATTATGACGCATTCTCCGCTTCCGTCCCACACGACGTACGTATTCTCCTGAAACCCGTTGAATATGAATTTGTGAACCTTAAGCATCAGTTTTTTCTCCAATTATGCAAAAATACAAAAATTAGTTCTTAATTTTGTAAGTCAGATTAAAGTAAATAGGCTATGCATATCGCGATCGCAGGAAATATCGGCAGCGGCAAGACCACACTTACAAAGCTTCTCGCTGCGCATTACGGCTGGACACCAAAGTTCGAGCCGGTTGATTTCAATCCGTACCTTTCTGATTTTTATGAAGATATGGAGCGCTGGAGCTTCAATCTCCAGATATATTTCCTCAACAAGCGTTTCAAGGACGTTGTGGAGATCCGCAAGCAGGAAGGCGTCGTGGTCCAGGACCGCACCATCTATGAGGACGCCCGCATCTTCGCTCCCAACCTCCGTGACATGGGACTTATGTCCACGAGGGATTTCGAGAACTACAACGATCTTTTCGATCTCATGATGAGTCTCGTCGGTTCCCCGGACCTGCTTATTTATCTCCGGTCTTCAATTCCCAACCTCATTTCCCAGATCCAGAAACGCGGACGCGAGTACGAGAAAAGCATCCGTATCGACTATATAACAGGCCTGAACGAGAAATACGAGAACTGGATCAGCGGCTATAAGGACAATCTTCTTATCCTGGACGTGGACCGCATCAAGTTCGAGAACAATCCGGAGTTTTTCCGCGAGGTCACCGACAAGATCGACGCGAAACTCTTCGGCCTCTTCCCTGAGGAAGGGGTGAACGCGAAAAAGGAAGACCGCCTGTTCCTCTGAGGCATCCGTCTGCATGATGCCGGCAAACGGGCGGCGACAAACCGATATGAAAGTAGCTATAGTAGGCGCCAGCGGCGCAGTGGGACAGGAATTCCTCCGTGTGCTTGAACAGCGGGACTTTCCTGTCAGTGAGCTTCTGCTCTTCGGCTCGCAGCGGAGCGCGGGCCGCAAATATATTTTCCGCGGCAAGGAAACCGAAGTGAGGCTTCTGGCCCACAACGATGATTTCAGGGGCGTGGATATCGCCTTCGTCTCCGCAGGCGCAGGCGTATCGCGCGAATATGCCGGTACCATCACCAGGCACGGGGCTGTGATGATAGACAACTCCAGCGCCTTCCGCATGGATGACGACGTGCCTCTGGTGGTGCCTGAATGCAATGCTCAGGACGCCCTCGATGCCCCGCGCCGCATAATCGCCAACCCGAACTGCACTACAATCATGATGGTGACGGCCCTGCAGCCGATAGAAAGGCTGTCCCATATCACACGTATCCATGTGGCCTCCTATCAGTCAGCTTCCGGCGCCGGCGCCGCAGCGATGGAGGAGCTTCGCGGCCAGTACGCCGACATCGCCGCCGGCCGCGAGCCTCATGTGGAGAAATTCGCCTATCAGCTTGCGTATAACGTAATACCGCAGATAGATGTGTTCATGGACAACGGCTATACGAAAGAGGAGATGAAGATGTTTGCCGAGACGCGCAAGATCATGCACTCCGACGTGCGATGCTCCGCGATGTGCGTCCGCATTTCCACCCTGCGCTCCCACAGCGAGGCGGTATGGATCGAGACGGAGCGCCCTCTCGGACTTGAAGCCGTGCGTTCGGCCCTTGCATCCGCCGACGGAGTCACCCTTCTCGACGATCCGGCGGAAAGGCTGTATCCGATGCCTCTGTACACAGGCGGAAAGGACCATGTCTATGTAGGCCGCGTGCGCAAGGACCTTGCGAATGACAACGGCATAGTCCTCTGGCTCAGCTCCGACCAGATCCGCAAGGGAGCGGCCCTTAACGCCGTCCAGATCGCGGAATTCCTTATTTCGCGCAAATCCTGAAAAACCGTAAGTTTCGTGGCGGATTTGCTTACGGTTTGTAAGTGATATCCGGCAGACGGTAACATGCGCGCGGAGATAACACACTCCGCGCGCCGTTATTTTATATTTTACAATAAGCCTCCCTTACAAACTGTAACGTATGTTTTTTCATGGTTTCAGGGCCATATAAGGCCGTTTTTGCAAGGTTATTCCATTAAAGTGGGCCGGATATGTTGCTTTTTGGAATTATTCTTCGTACCTTTGCAGTTCAACGCCTTATATTTAATAGGGTATGAGTGATTTTAAGGCTAACGATTTTTCCTGCATGAGAAAAACTTATCTTATATATTTTATTGCCGCTTTGCTGGCCGTGGTCTCCTGTTCTAAGGAGATTACCGTCGATGCCGCTTCGTCCGGTTCCGGCGACACTTCCGCGGACAGCCTGCTCGATCCGTGCCTGGTGCCCGGTGAGATTATCGTCGAGTTCACCGAGGAATTCACACGGCAGGTGGAGGAGGAATTCGCCGCCGGCGGTTTCCTTAATACAAAGGCAGGCGGCGCGGGCGATGTATTCGCTTCCATAGGCGCCGTTTCCGTCGAGCCTCTCTATGAGCACGGCGGACAGTGGGAGCCGCGTCACCGCGAATTCGGACTTCACAGGTGGTATCGCATAAAATACAATGAGGAGCTGCCTGCAACAAAGGCCGGCAACGCCCTTGATGCCATTCCGGGAGTCGTTTATGTGGAGCCTGTCAGGAAGACAAAGGCTACTGCGGTTTTCAATGACCCGTACTTCTCGCGTCAGTGGCACTACTACAATGACGGCTCTAAAAGCGGCATGTCCGCAGGTTCCGATATCAATGTGGTTCCGGTATGGCAGAACTATACCGCCGGCTCTTCCAATGTTATCGTATCTGTTGTCGACGGCGGCATACAGCTCGACCATCCTGATCTCGAGGCCTCCACTCTTCCCGGCGGCCCGGACGGCAGCAAGAATTTCTGCACGAACTATATAGGCTACACCATATACCCGTATGACCACGGTACCCACGTCGCCGGCACGATCGGCGCAACCAACAACAACGGCAGGGGAGTGTGCGGCGTAGCCGGCGGTCTCGACGGAAACGGCGGCGTGAAGCTCATGTCCTGCCAGATCTTCATGACCAATCCCAAGAATCCTTCAGGCGACGATATCGGAGGCGATACGTACAATGCGATGATATGGGGCGCCGACCATGGCGCTGTCATTTCACAGAACAGCTGGGGCTATCTTTATGACAACGCTTCCCAGGCTGCTGCCGGTTCGGTAGGCTCCATGAAGACGGCTATCGACTATTTCATAAAATACGCAGGTTGTGACAACAAAGGCAACCAGCTTCCCGACAGCCCTATGAAAGGCGGCGTAGTGATCTTTGCCGCCGGCAACGACGCATGGCCCGACGGCTGGCCTGCCAAGTATGACGCCTGTATCGCGGTGGGCTCTTTCGCCGCGAAATACAACCGCGCATATTATTCGAATTACGGAGACTGGGTGGACATCTGCGCGCCGGGCGGAGACTACTATACAGGCTACCAGGTCTACAGCACCACGATCAACGGCTCTTACACTAACATGCAGGGCACTTCGATGGCCTGCCCTCACGTAAGCGGCGTGGCCGCCCTTCTCGTCTCATACTTCGGAGGCCAGGGCTTCACGAACGAGATGCTTAAGGAAAAGCTGCTGAAAGGCGCGAAATACAATACCGCCCTCAATACGCAGAATATCGGTCCGAAACTGGATGCTCTCGGCTCTTTCCTTTACGGCAGCGGCGCTGTCGCTCCTGAACCCGTGACAGATCTCGAGGTGTCGGCCAAGGCCAATATCCTTACATACAGCTGGAGCCTTACGGCGGATCTCGACGATCCTTCGGGAAAGACCTCCTCATACGTTCTGTACACATCGAAGAAAAAGGCTGATCTTGCATCCGTAGCCTATGGCGGGGACGTTCCTGCTTCGGTTGTCTCGAAATCATATCAGGTGCCGGCCGATGCCGCCCTTGGAGATATGCTCGAGGCCTCTGTCGGAGATCTTGACTTCGAGACTACATATTATGCGACTGTTGCCGCCCTGGATGCAACCGGCTTATATTCGGAACTTTCCCCTGTCGTTACTGTCAGGACACTGAAAAACAATCCTCCGGTAATCGAGCCTCTTCAGCAGCAGGAGCCGGTACTTCCGGCTTTCGAGACCAGAAAACTCCAGTTCGACATATATGATCCGGACGGTCACGAATTTGTGGTGGAGTACACCCCGGGCGGTGCGGCTGATTCTTACAGCGGCGAAGGCGGCCGTCATATCGTGACGATCGACGCTTCTCTTGCGGATCCGGGCACATATTACGGAATGCTTGTCGTTACCGAGAAAGCGGCCGATATAAACAATGCCCTCAGAACCGTGTATACCCTGAAATATCAGATTCTCCCTAACCGCGCTCCGGTAACGCTCAAATCTTTGGACGGCTTTATTTTCGAGGATCAGCTGGAGTCCAGGTTCTTCGACATCGCAGAATATATCCAGGACCCTGACGGAGAGACACTCGTATATTCTGTGAGCCATAGCGCTCCGGACGTCTCTGATGTGACTGTTTCCGGCACCATGGTTACCGTGACCTCACTCCGCTACGGAATCGACAGAGCCGTCATCACTGCGACCGACCGCAAGGGTGCTTCCTGCACTCTTCCGCTGAACGTGGCGGTGCGCAGGAAAGATGCGGGAGCGGACGTATATCCTTCTCAGGTCGCCGATTATCTCAACATAGGCGGCGGTGCGCAGCAGGAGGCGGACGTGCGTATCCTCTCGGCTTCCGGTGCCGTGGTCTATAACGCCCAGGTGAAGATAAGCGTTTTCGAACCTGCTAAGATAGACATGCGCGGCTTCGCTCCGGGCGTCTACCTGGTGAAGGTAACGGCTGGCGGACAGCTTACCGAAAGGACAGTAGTGAAGATATGATACAATATACAATAATTATTAACCCTAAATTAATCAACAAATGAAAACAAAATCATTTTTCGCGTTGATCGCAGCCACACTCGCTTTTGTCGGCTGTAAACCGAAAGGTCCTGAGTTCACTCCTTCAGGCAGCCTTTCCACAACAATTCTCGAGATTGCCAATACCGTTGTCACCGAGACTGTTACTTTCACTGCAAACGCGTCTTGGACAGCAGCCTCAGACGCTGAATGGCTCCTTCTTAATCCGGAGAGCAAGAATATCTCCGACCACACCGAGACTACAACCAATGTAATCATCAATGCTTCTGCAAACCCTCTTGAAGAGAACCGTACGGCTCATGTATCTTTCACAGTCGAGGGCGTTGCTGAAAAATACGTTCTGACCGTCACTCAGCTCGCTGCCGTACCTGAGCGCAAGCTTCAGGCCGCTGCCACTACAGTGGAACTCGGCACTGACGCGTCATCATTGAAGACAACCGTCAAAGTTCTCTCTACAGTATCTTTCACCGCCACTTCAAGCGCGGCATGGCTCAAGGTATCTCCTGCGAGCGTTACTATTGAGAATTTCAAGGAGACTTATACAGACCTTACACTTTCTGCGGATTCCAATACCGGTGATGCCCGTGAGGCTACTGTGACTCTCGTAGGCCAGGGTGTCGATCCAGTCGTTATCAAGGTGAAACAGCCTGAAGGCAAAGAGGCAGCTTCAATCAATATTACAGTGACTGATATCACTAATTCAAGCGCTACACTCACATTCACTTGTTCCGATCCTAATCTGTACTTCTTGCCATCTTGCGAGAGCACATGGTTTGAAAACTATGATGATACAGCCGATCTTGCACAGGCTGACCTTGAATATTGGAACTCACGATACGGCGACTCTTATGCAGATTACGGTTTCAGCTCTTATGCTGAATTGTTCTTGAACGGTCTTTGCGTACAGGATGAATATGTATGGGAAGTAAGTGAACTTGAGGCAAATACAACATATCATGCATATGCATTCGTTGTAAATGCAGAAGATCTGACTGTCGGTTCGGAAGTGTTCTCAGTCGACTTTACTACAGAAGATCTGTCATTGGAGTTCTACGGTACAGCCGTATGGCACGACACTTTTGTGTCCAGCATATTCAATATGGAAGGCTCAGATATCGACCTGGAGTGCGACGTCTATACTGATAAGAATGAGCCGGGTGTATTCTACTTTGACTCTCCTTACAACTACGCGAATATTGCCTCTTGGTTCAATACAACTCCAGAGGAAATGAAACAGTATGACGGTAACTGGAAACGTATGTGGCTGTCAATCGATGTTTCAGATCCTTCGAAAGTTGCTGTTCCATTCCAGGAACTTGGATGTAACATGAATTCACAGTATGGCTGGATATCAGGAGGTTTTGTAGGCGGTTATACTGTTGACAGTTATGGTGTTTACGATGCTGCAGCCGGTAAGATTACTTGTGACGCTAATGGCGAACGCAGGGTTCTTTGGGCTATGACTTTGTATAGTGATGGCGCAACAAAAGTATCTGTTCTTAATGACGACTTCGTTGTAACCATTACTAAGGGTGGTACTCCGGTATATCCAGGCTCAGTTACTCCTAATTCAGTACGCAAACAGAAAGCATCTTTCAATGCTCTTCCGCTCTATAAGAAAGTCAATTTCGTAGAGCTTCGCTAATTCACTAAATTTCAGTAAATGAAACATATACTTGTAATTATTGTTTCACTGCTGACTGCATTTGGTATCTCAGCGCAGAGCCGGTACGCACTCCCTTGGGTGCGCACCGGCCGCAGCGCTGTTGATCTTTCTATGGCAGGTTCGGCTTCGATGTCTTCTGAAAACATGGCCTGGGCTGCCGGCGGCAATTCCGCGATGATCCCTTTCTGCGACAGGCATTTTGCCGTTGAGGCGGGATACATGCGGCAGAGCTTTTCACAAAACAATACATTCAGTGCGGGCCTTGCCGGCAATATCAAGGGCAAAGCGGGCGTTGCAGCCTCTTTTTCCTATGGCATGGATCCCGCTTACGACATCTATGGCAATGACGGCGGTGTGACTGGCAGTTTCACTCCGTCTTATATTCTTGCCTCTCTCGGCGCGGCCTGGCGTTTCGTGGACTTTCTGTCTGTCGGCGTGAACGCGCGTTATGCCCGTCAGGATCTGATGCAGGGCTACAGCTACAGTACTTTCGCCGGCGATGCCATGCTTATGGCGCGTTTCGGCGGCTTTTCCCTCAGCGCGGGCATTGCTGACATCGGCATGCCTGTAAAGAGTGTATCGGGGGACAGTTTCGGCCTTCCTGCCTCGGCTAAGGCGGCATTCATGTATGATGCCGTTTTCGGCAAGAAGCACGGTATACAGCTTAATGTCGACGGCGACTGGTATCTTCCGGGACTTTTCGCGCAGGACGGTCTTTCAGCCAATGACGGCGGCACTTCCGTGCCGGATGCTTCATCCTCTTCCGCACGGGCCTCGGCCATATCGCAGCTTGCTGTTTCCGCAGGTGCGCAGTATTCTTTCGCGGACATGATTTTCCTCCGTGCCGGTTATCATTTCGGCGGCAGCGGGGTTCCGGTGCCATCTTACGCGAGCGCAGGTCTCGGCTTCAAATTCATGGGCGTGTCCCTTAACTGCGCCTACCTTTTCGCCTCTCAGACCCTCTCGAACTCTTTCTGCCTCACCCTCGGCTACTCTTTCTAAGATTCGCCGCCTCCTGTCCTGCCTCCAATCTGTCTCCAAGCTGTTTCTGCATCTGATAAAGTCCGCTTTCCCGGCTTTGCCTGCAGAATCCCTTGCTTTTCTTTCGCATAATTCTTTTTTCTGAATTGTTCTTCCCTTATTACGGTTGACAAGGTGAAATTGTCAGAAAGCATAGTTGAGGGCAAGACGGCGATCAAGGGAGACTTGTCGATCGTGGATATGTCACGTGTTCTTGAACCGTTTTTCGCGGAACAGGATTCTCGCGGTTGATATAGGCCGGATGAATCACGCAACAATCAAAAAGGCGGGGAAACCCGCCTTTTTGATTGTGTTTATCGTTATTTCTGCCGGCTTCGTAGCCGGAATTATTCCATGAATTATTACCGGAATTTATCGCAGTTCAAATTGCCTGGATTGCCGGCATAATGGCCGCTGCGATTGCCGGGCGGGGATTCCTCCGAGCATGTATTATTCGATTACAGCTGCGAATCCTCCGTTCCTGCACATGCGGATGCTCACCGTATCGCCGCTGCGCACGCTCTGCTCTTTCTTGCGGTAGTCCATAGCCTGTACGCCAGCATTGAATCCGTCGCTGAACGAAGTCATGGTATATGTACCGTTATTGAGGAAATCAAGCGGAATCTCGATAACGCGCTCTTTCACGTCATCGCCCATGATGCCGCCGATATACCATTTCGAACCCTGACGCTTCGCCACAACCACATATTTTCCGAATTCGGCGGCCAGGCAGCGCGTCTCGTCCCAGCTTACCGGGATATTGCTGATGAAGCTTGTGCACTCCTCGTTCTGATAATAGCGGGTAGGGCTGTCAGAAAGCATCTGTATGCCGCTCTCCAGCACGATGTAAAGGGCCATGGTGAACGCACGTGTTCCGTACCATGTGGCGTTAGGGAACTTGCACATGTAGCGCTCAGGCTGCATGGTTATCATTGCTCCCGGAGTAAAGTCGGCAGGACCTACGGCATTTCGTATGAACGGAATGTACAGAGTGTTGTCGATAGGGCAGTTTTTCTTGTATTCCATGCCCCTCACACCCTCGTATGAAAGGAGGTTAGGGTAGCGCTGCTCCAGACCTGATGGCTTGTACGCGCCGTGGAAATCCACAAGGATATGATGTTTTGCGGCTTCATCCACCACTCTTTCATAATAGTTCACCATCCATTGGTCGCTCCTGTCCATGAAGTCCACCTTGACGCCTGCGATTCCCCATTTTTCATAGGTCTCGAAAAGTTTGTCCAGATTGTCCTGCACGCTGGTCCATGTAAGCCACAGAATCAGGCCCACACCCTTGCTCTTGCCGTATGCTACGAGCTCCTGCAGGTTCAGATCGTCGTTTGGAGTGAACGGATCGTATACTGTCTTTGCCCAGCCCTCGTCCAGAATGATCCAGTCGATGCCGAATTTTGATGCGAAATCAATGAAATATTTGTAGGTATCGGTGTTGCAGCCGGGTTCGAAATCCACGCCCTCGCCGTAAATCTGTTTCCAGTTCCACCAGTCCCATGCCACCTGGCCTCCTTTTACCCATGATGCGTCTATCTGGCATTCGCCGCCCAGCTGTGCCGTGAGCGTCTGCTCTATCAGGCCTTTGCTGCCCGTGATAGCGATGTACCTCCACGGCAGGCTTCGCGTGCCCTCGGTTTTTGCGATGTATGGGGCCTCTTTTGTGAATTTGTATGCCCTGTCACCGTCCATTTCCCACTCCAGCGGACAAGGAGGGAAGAGGGATTCTATTCCTCCTTTGCCATTGCTTTTCACGAACATTCCCGCGTAGTCCCTCAGGTCGCTCTCGGAGATAAGCAGGTGCAGGTCCTCTTCATTGGATGAGAACACGATAGGCAGTGTGGCCATAGGATCATCCGCTTTCCAGTCTTTAAGGTCCTGATGGCGGTACAGCTCCTCTGAGCTTGTGCGGAACGAGCCTGCTGTCTGATAATGTACCGTAGGCTGGAAGCCCGGTGTGAAGTTGAATGATTCGTACATTACCTCCATTTCTCCGTCCACGGCTGTGATGAAGCGGTATGCCACGGCGTTGTCCATCACGCGGAATTCCAGTTTGTATCCTTTGAAAGATATTACCGCCCCGTTGTACACATCGTGTATCTCGGCCTGTTTCATAGGCACGACAGGCCTGATGATACGGTCCTCGGACATTCTCCTGACGGCGCTGATCTTTGCATTCTCGCCGATGGTCCTGTCAGAGAGAACGACGCACAGATCCGTCTGCGAGAACAGCTCTTTGCCGTTTTTGTATGCCGTATAGCCTATCTTGCCTCCCTTGTCATTTACAGTGACCGAGACAGTTCCGTCAGGTGAGAATATCTTCACCTGTTTCCCCTGTGCGAAAACACAGATCATTGCGGCCAGTGCCGCTGTCAGAATTCTTTTCATATAAAAGTATGCTTTGTCTTTATGCAAATATACTAATTTAATTCATACGGCATTTAAAAGAGGCTGACAAAAAGTCCCGAAGGACCGGTACTTTTTTCCGTGTCTACTTTTTGGGGCTGGTACAGTTAAGGCAGGCGGTATGTCCGGGATTTAAGAAATCCTTAACCTATTGTATTGTCGTCTGAATAAATGTAGGTACGAACTGGATGCCGAGTATTGCAGCTATACGGAAAAAACTTGAAAGCTGGATATCGGCTTTACCATTCTCGACACGCGCGATATAGCTCTGTTCTCTTCCCAGCTGTTCGGCAACATGCTTTTGAGTAAGGTTCAATTCTTTCCGCCTTTCGCGGAGCATATTGCCATAGAACCAGGCAACGGATTCCTCGTCAAATTTATCTCGTTTCGCAGTGCCCTTCTTTCCATAACGCTTGTCAAGGTCATCATTGACCGTTGGCAGCTGTGCTATTTTATTTGGGTCTAACTTTCTCATAATTCCAAATTATTTAATATCGTTTCGGCGATTTTGATCTGTTTCCGGTAATCTTTATTGTCTTTCTTCAGGAAGCCGTTAAGCAGAATAACATTCTTTGCCTCAATCACATTATTATGGTCAATGGCGAATAGAACCGTTCGATATTCGTTGGTGCCTACTGATACCCTCATTTCATACAGGTCGGTGTTGTCAAGGTGTTTGACAAACTTTGTGGAAACGTTATAGACAGTAGCTATAACATTCATCACGTAGTCCATTTTTGCCTGCACCTTTGACGGCAATGAATCAAAGAACGCTTCAAATTCGTGAGTCTTGAAAATTACCCTTACATACGGTGATATGGTTTCATCCTGATTCATTTCACAAAGATAACTAATTAGTAATATTTGCGCAAATATATTTGAAATATAGTGAAAAAAAAGAAACCGACCAAGAATTGCTTTCTGGCCGGCCTCTTTCAGGGTGCCCAGTCGGATTCGAACCGACGACATTCAGAACCACAATCTGACGCTCTAACCGACTGAACTATGGGCACCATGTATGGATTCCCGAATAATCGGGACTGCAAAGATACTACTTTTTTGCGGAATTGCAAAGTTTTGGTTAATTTTGAGTTCGCAAGTCAAATTCTGAATATATGAGAATAAGTGGAAAGGAGCTTTCTGCGAAAATGAAAGCTGAAATGGCGGAGCGGGTAGCGTCGCTGAAAGAAAAATACGGCCGCGCTCCGCATCTGGCCGTGGTCCTTGTGGGCGATGACCCTGGCAGCGTAAGTTATGTGACAGGCAAGTCCAAGGCATGCGATGCGTGCGGTATCAGGAACACTACTGTCCGCCTCGATGCCGGCATATCCGAGCGTGAACTTCTGGACCTTGTGGCGGCTCTGAATGCGGATGAATCCGTGGACGGCATTCTCGTGCAGCTTCCTCTTCCCTCACATATAGACAAGGACAAGGTTATCGGGGCCATATCGGCAGAAAAGGATGTCGACGGATTCCACCCTTCGAATGTGGCGGCGCTGTGGCAGCGCCGTCCCTGCACCGTGCCATGTACTCCCAAAGGCATAATCAGGCTTCTGCAGGAGGCGGGGGAGAGCATAAGAGGGAAGAGGGCTGTAGTCGTCGGGCGCAGCAATATCGTTGGCCTGCCGGTGGCTAAGCTCCTTCTCGATGCCGATGCGACGGTGACGATCGCGCACAGCCGCACCGAGAATCTTGCAGAACTGACCCGTGAAGCGGATATCCTTGTGGTCGCTGCCGGCCGCCCTCATACCGTTACGGCGGATATGGTAAAGCCAGGGGCTGTCGTCATAGATGTAGGAGTGAACCGCGATCCTCAGACAGGCAAGCTGTGCGGAGACGTGGATACTGACGCGGCGGAAGCCGTGGCGAAAGCCATAACTCCTGTTCCCGGCGGCGTGGGTCCTATGACGATCGCATGCCTTATGGAGAACACTATAGAGGCCTTTGCCGGCAGGTTCCGTACCGGAAACCATGACTGATTAAACCGGAGCCGGGGCCGGCTGTACCGGACACCGGTGACATGCTGGGACCCTGAGAAACAGCACGTCATTCCGGGGACTGAAAATCCGGAACAGAAAGACGGTGACAAGACTTGGACAAGACGGTGACAAAACTGGGACAAGACGGAGTGCCGAAAATGACAAAAACAGGCCGGACAATCTGTCCGGCCTGTTTTATTTATGCGTTCCGTCGGATCTTCTAAAGATCGGTCAGACGTGAACGGATCTCGTCTACAGACGCAACCTTGATCTCCTGGAACTGTTTCTGACCGGTACCCGCAGGAATTGCGTGACCGCATATGACATTCTCCTTCAGACCTTCGAGGTGGTCTACGCGGCCGCGGATGGCAGCCTCGCTGAGAACTCGTGTGGTCTCCTGGAATGAAGCGGCGGAGATGAAGCTGTTGGTCTTGAGGGCCGCGCGAGTGATACCCTGGAGCACCTGGGATGCCGTTGCAGGACGTGCCTCGCGGACAGTCATCACGGCCTTGCCCTGACGCTCGAGAGAGCTGTTCTCGCCGCGGAGCTCGCGTGCGGAGATAATGCTGCCCTTGGTATAGCTGTCGCTGTCACCGGCGTCCACAACCACGTACTTGCCGAAGATATCGTCGTTTACATCGTTGAAGCGTGCCTTGTCCACAAGCTCCTCAGGGAGGAAGCTGGTATCGCCGGCGTCGATGATGTTCACCTTGCGCATCATCTGGCGTACGATCACCTCGAAATGCTTGTCGTTGATCTTCACGCCCTGCAGACGGTATACGGCCTGCACCTCGTTCACGATGTACTCCTGAACTTTCACAGGACCGAGGATCGCCAGCAGGTCGGTAGGAGCTACCGCACCGTCAGACAGACGCATTCCGGCCTTGACATAATCGTTCTCCTGTACGAGGATCTGTTTTGTCAGAGGCACGAGGTAATGCTTCTCGACTCCGGATTTGTTGCGCACGATGATCTCGCGGTTGCCGCGTTTAACCTTGCCCATGATAACCTCGCCGTTGATCTCGGAAAGGATTGCAGGGTTGGACGGGTTGCGGGCCTCGAACAGCTCGGTAACTCGTGGCAGACCGCCGGTGATATCGTTGGACTTCGCAGCGGCGCGAGGGATCTTTATGACGATGTCGCCGACCTTTGCCTTCGCCTTGTCCTGAACCAGTACGTGTGCTCCTACAGGGAGGTTGTACTGCTTGAGGATGTTGCCCTTGCTGTCCACGATGTCGAGAACAGGGTTCTTTGTCTTGTCACGGCTCTCGATTATGACCTTGTCGCGGTTTGTCTGGAACTCGTTCGCCACCTCCTCACGGAATGTAACGCCCTCCACCATGTTCTCGAACAGTACCTTTCCGCCGATCTCGATGATGGTAATCGCGTTGTACGGATCCCACTCGCAGATTCTGTCGCCCTTGACAACCGAATCGCCGTCTTTCTTGAACAGGACGGAGCCGTAAGGAACGTCGTACTGTGAGTATGTGATGCCTGTCTCAGGATCCACGATACGGAGCTCGGTGGTACGGCTTACCACAACGGTCTCGGTAGTGTCGCTGCCTTCCTTCACACGCTCGATGGTGCGGAGTTCGTCGAATACGAGCTTGCCGTTATATTTGCTGTCGATGCTGCTCTCGGCTGCGGTAGCCGCGCCCACGCCGCCGCCGTGGAATGTACGGAGGGTAAGCTGTGTACCAGGCTCACCGATGGACTGTGCGGCGATAACGCCCACAACCTCTCCTTTCTCCACCATGCGTCCGGAAGCAAGGTTGCGGCCGTAACATTTGGCGCAGATACCCTTGCGGCTCTCGCAAGTGAGTGCGGAACGGATCTCTACCTGCTCGATAGGCAGTTTTTCGATCTGTGCCACGATCTCTTCAGTAATCTCCTCGCCGGCAGGAAGGATAAGGTCTCCTGTCACAGGATTGAAGATATCGTGTACGGAAGTACGGCCCAGAATCCTCTCGCCCAGACTCTCCACAACCTCGTCTTTCGACTTGATGGCTGTAGCGATAAGGCCGCGGAGCGTGCCGCAATCCTCCTCATTGATGATGACATCGTGCGATACGTCCACCAGACGGCGGGTCAGGTAACCAGCGTCGGCTGTCTTAAGCGCGGTATCGGTCAGACCCTTACGTGCGCCGTGGGTGGAGATGAAGTACTCCAGCACCGACATGCCCTCCTTGAAGTTGGAGATAACCGGGTTCTCGATCATATCCGCGCCGCTCGCGCCGGCTTTCTGCGCCTTGGCCATCAGGCCTCGCATGCCGCAGAGCTGCTTGATCTGCTGTGTCGAACCTCGCGCACCCGAATCCAGCATCATGTATACGGCGTTGAAGCCTTTCTGGTCTTCGGAAATCTGCTTGCTCACCTTGTGGGTCAGCTCGTTGTCCACGGCGCCCCAGATATCAACGACGTTGTTGTAACGCTCGTTGTCGGTGATGAAGCCCATCGCGAAGTTATCGTTGATGGCGGCGATCTTTTTGTATGCCTCGTCGATCAGGCCCTGTTTCTCCTCAGGGATGATCACGTCACCGAGGTTGAATGACAGACCGCCCTTGAATGCCATTGTATAGCCGAGGTCCTTGATATCGTCGAGGAACTGGGCTGTGCGTGCCACACCCGTATTCTGGATAACCAGGGAGATGATCTTGCGCAGGGATTTCTTGCCGAGAACCTCGTTCACGTAAGGCACCTGTAAAGGTACGAGCTGGTTCACCATGATACGGCCTGCGGTGGTCTCCACGATTTCCGTGCCTTTGCCCGGATCCTGTTTGTCCTTAGGGAGACGTACCTTGATTTTGGCGTGGATGTCGATCGCCTTCTCGTTGAGCGCGATGATGACTTCCTCAGGACCATAGAAGCTCATGCCCTCGCCTTTTGCTCCTGGCAGGATCTTGGTGATATAGTAAAGGCCGAGCACCATGTCCTGTGAAGGCACGGTGATAGGGTTGCCGTTTGCAGGGTTAAGGATGTTGTGCGAGCCGAGCATCAGGAGCTGTGCCTCCAGAATGGCCGCATTTCCGAGAGGAAGGTGCACCGCCATCTGGTCGCCGTCGAAGTCCGCGTTGAACGCCGTACATGCGAGAGGGTGGAGCTGGATAGCCTTGCCCTCGATCATGCGTGGCTGGAACGCCTGGATACCGAGACGGTGAAGTGTAGGGGCACGGTTCAGGAGGACAGGATGGCCTTTCATCACGTTCTCGAGAATATCCCATACCACCGCGTCTTTGCGGTCGACGATCTTCTTTGCCGATTTTACTGTCTTCACGATGCCGCGCTCGATGAGCTTGCGGAT
>CAYLQE010000017.1:0-51406 GCA_964385835.1 uncultured Muribaculaceae bacterium
ATCTTGTTCGTTATGGTATGCCTATCATGGACGATTCGTTTATGGCTCGCAAGCATGGACCTGTAGCTGCCTTGACATACAAAGTGCTCAGAGGAGTTGAAGGCAAGGTTGATGTAACGGATGAGTGTCTTCACGACTTCATGCGGTCTGTAAAGGTGGATGTTGTTGATGGCCATCAGATTGTGACTGTTGCAAGTGGTACGGCTTGTGATGAGGACGAACTGTCAATATCAAATATGAAGGTGCTTGACAAGTGGATTGACAAATGCAAGGATATTGAGTCATTCGACCTGAGCGACCTGTCTCACGACGATGCCTGGCAGGCAGCAAAGTCAAAGACTGAATTGACTGGAGAAGACACGAAGATCACCCTTTACGACATGGCAAAGGCAGGTGGCGCAAATGATGCAATGCTTGGAGTTATTCGCGAACGTCAAATCAACAGCCGTGAATTGCAATGGATCTAAGAGAAATGCAAGAAGCCTTTAAGGCTGAACAGCGCAAAGTAACAGTCGGGCGTCTTGAAGTTGGTGCTCTTATCCTTACAGTCCTCTCTGGTGAAGATGGACTTGTTTTCAAGGACGGCCGCACAGAAAAGCCAAAGCGTTTGATTGTCATTGGTGTGGACAAAGACAATGGAGTTTGTTATGGTTCGGTTCTTGTTAATACAGATATGAATCCACGCGCAAACTATTCCGAAGAATACCTTATTGCACAATATGTGCTATCACAAGAGAGCTATCCTGAATTCCTGCGTTACGATAGTTATGCTGACTGTGGTGTGCTTTTCGCAATACCTATAGAGAAGTTGCTAAAAGGTGAGTATTATGGCAAACTAACTGAAGATGACAAAAACAACATTTTTGACATTCTCGAAACAACAGAAACACTTTCAGCTAAGCAGAAGAAACGTTTCGGTATAAAAATAAGATAATGTCGCAGTGAATTACAATCCGGGAAAATAGCCGCATGTCAATTCATTATTTCACCTCTCGAGATTTTGTTTTCACCTTTTCAAGATTAATCAAAATATTCAGGTGATTTTCTTTTGTTTCCGGTGTTTCATGCGATTGTTTACCACTACCGGCATTTCTACCGGCGCCTAAAACATTTAGTATCAGACATCCGAAACCGTCAGTTTCTTTTTGTTTAATGGATGTCTTCCGTTATAAACCGCTGTACTAAACCATTGTGTCGGATTTTGTCAAGCCATACACAAATCTCAGACATGCTGTAATGGGAATTTTCATTGCCATTTTGGGCCATAGCGCATGCCAACAATGCATATTCCCGCTCAATGGAAGTGGCGAAAACACCGCGGTCATCGGTATTTACGGAAGTAGACAACTTTGGCAAATGATTATCCGTAGGCAAAAATTTCATGACGGGAAGATCGTTATAACAGCTGAAGCCGCCAATTCGGAGATTGGAGGTCGGATTAGTTTCTATGCCTATATTCATTTCTCCAAGTTGCTTAAGGATCTTTTTCTGTAAATCAGCAATCAGACATGCCGTTTCGTCAGGACAGCGTAACTCCATAATTTCTTCGCCGCGCTTCCGTACGTCCAGATTATAATGATACTCATGATATAATTCGCAGGCTAAATTATTTCTTCGTGCATAAACCGCATCCGGATCATTGTTCAAATCAAATTTTGACCATCTTGACACTTTATTTAAGGAATCAGTTCCGCTGCTATAAAAATGTTCATAACGGGCAGGATTGTCACCGCGCAGTAGCCATGATTCGTAATAATCTCTCACAGAGATAGTTGATTTATCGCCATATACTTCACGGAATACCCTATAAAAAATGTTTTCAAGGGGCGCGCGAAGGGCAGCAATGCAGTTTCCTTCTTCAGATTCATTAAGGCTCCAGGCGATATCGTCCAGTACCAGCATCTTTGGCATAAGAAGCGTATTGTGGCGGGAACCCAGATATCGTACAGGATCGACACATAGTACTAAGGCGTGCCCTAAACGGTCACCGCGCCGGAAGCCAAGAAAATGAATCACTTCATCTATTGCTCTCAGTCCATCAATAATAGACAGGAAATCCTCTCCCACATGATAGGTCATGCCCAGATTCTTTGTATTGTTGCCATCATGAAACACCTGGGTGTTACGCAGGAAGCGGAAAGCTTGTGCAAATACCTCCGGCCGTGCATATATTTCTGAGTTTGCGGCATCGATTCCTGCTATACGATCACCAAGGTGTGAGCCTTTGCAGAAACCATAGATGGCATTTGCCTGCCTTTTAACAAGATCTCTTAATTTATGGTGCCGCGGATTTAATGGCCAGGATTTCGTCAGCTGATCTTTCTGCTTGATAAAATGCAGAATATACCGGTAGTCGTTTATATCCGCAAGAGTCAAACGCTTAAAATCATGATCTAATGTATCAATGGATTTATGAATCTGGCTTGACGAATCATCGGGTGTGATTCTCGGTTCAACATACCTGTCTTTTCCTTGATAAAAATATTGTCCAAGAGCCAGTGGAGCTAAAAGACGTTTATAGGCTGGATAGCGATCAATGAAAAGACTCTTACGATTTTCATATGAGCTGAAGTTATCGAAACCTATCACATTGTTGGATTGGATCAATTCATTGCGAATGAAATTCTTAATCAGTATATATGCATATAGGAAACGGCTGTCGCGTTCATTCATGTCACCTGAATATATTGCCCGAAAGCATTCGTACAGGAATCTGCGTTCGCCGGCTATAATACAATTCGGGTTATACTTCACCATTTCATCGTCAACTTGCCAGATATAATCGTGGCCGCACATTGTATGCTGTGAATTGGTTAGCAGGCGTTCAGATGCAATAATGGTTTCTAGTTTGCTTGCCTCTATCTTTGTCGTGATGTCATTATCCGCTTCAATCGTTGGAAGCAGATCTGATTCATGTGTCGCAACGGACTTACTAACATACTTAAGATATAGCATATATCGTATGGCAGATGCTTTAATCGCCAGTGCATGAGATGAAAGCCCGAACTGCTCATCGGAACTTACAATCTGCGGAGGATGGCGTAAAGACAGAAGTTTGACAAACTCTTTCTCCCGGCCCTGAGGATGATTCATCAAACATAGCCAGTTCAAATCGAAATTGCTTGACGATCCTTTTAGATGCATATGCACATCTGCCATCTTGTAACGGAATAACTCACGTAAATCAGGATCATCCTGTTCCAGCACCAAAGCCCAGTCGAACCGGCATCGCGTTTTTGCGTGTCGGATATCTCTGCCCGCCAGAAACGATGTTGTCAGCAGGTCCTCGCCTATAAGGGACGAGAGATCGCTCCAGCGAAGCAAGTGTTCAAATTTACATACAGGTTTATCTTCATATTCCCGTAAGACTTCATGATTGAAATGCAGAAGAACATTGAATACACTTGTGTGTTGTTTCACTGGAATTTCATCCGGAGGCAACATGTAATACTGCTCGACCATGCTGGCATGAAGCCTGCATTGGTCAAGACTCAAATTTGGTGACTGACGTTGATAAAGCCTGACGAATCTCTCTGAATTAAAAT
The DNA here is from genome assembly GCA_964385835.1 of uncultured Muribaculaceae bacterium. Classification (GTDB taxonomy): domain Bacteria; phylum Bacteroidota; class Bacteroidia; order Bacteroidales; family UBA932; genus Cryptobacteroides. Next base: position 3,546 of record CAYLQE010000017.1, read on the forward strand.
ATGGCAGGAGGGCCATATTCTTTAAGAGCGGTTCGGCCATCATCTCTTTGAAAATGATTTTGAGAGTATTTCGCAGTGTGTCCATTTATTTGTCCCTATACTTAAAATTATATATTGACAATCTATTATAAGCCTTTCTATCTGTATTTCTCCTCATTTGTTGTGATATTTTAACCATGTCTTGATTATTTACGAAATAAATAGTTCGATTCTGTAAATCATTTTCAGTGGAGATCAACTTTATCACGTTTATCATTTTTTACTATCAGTGGTGTCTATTTCTTCATTAAATATATTCATAAAATCTTGTCTAATACTCTCTGTTTTGAGTAATTCCTCTATATAACTTAGATATGTAAACTTAATCTCAGAATATTTACTTTTGGATGATTTGTCATAAGTTGAAATACAAAAATTTCCCATATGACCAAATGCTTTTGACATTGCATCTATATGATCTGATCCAGAAGAATCTGCTCGCTCTGCGTGTGTTCGGAAAGCCTTAATAATCTCAGCATTCCGGAAACAGCAATATGAATTCCAATATGCTGGTATATTTTTTTTAGATTTATTCGCCTTTTCTTGTAAGGCTTGCTTGTAGAATCTGTTGAGTAGAGATCCTTTATATTGTGTTGCAATTTCATAGATTGCATTGCCATCTTTGAATCGCTTATAACAATTTTCTATTCTTGTCAGATTATAAAGAAGAGCTCCTACATCGAAGTAGGCATTTTTAGTAATATGCTCAAGCGATTCTGCATAAAACACAGGAAAGGCAGTTCTATATTGCATGCTTTTGTTGTCATTTTGTGTATCGAACCTTCTTGAAATGCCAAGCATAAAGAATTCAACCAAACATAACCTGTTTGTTTTATCTTTATTATCCACATCATTACAATCATATTCCTCTTTGACCTTGGATATAAGATTCAATAATGCTTTAAAATTAATATTTCGTGCATCACGTGTATCTTTTTCTGCTCTTCCCGGAGTAATAATCTTTGATAAACGCGTATTAATGAAATAACCAGCGACAAGTTTGTCATATTCAGATAAATTCATATTAGAGAGGCGCGTGGAAGACTTTACCGACAAGATCATTTCTCCTTGTTTAGTTGTTTTAACTTTATTATTATCGGGAATAGATTTATATGCTTGATGCAGACGTATAGAATAAAATGAGCGTATAAAAAACAGGAATTTAAGTTTGAGAGTGTCCTTCTCACTTTCTTCTAAAAAGTCGACAATGTCAAGGACATCACCGATAGCAATATTGTAGTTGATGTTTGTTTCATTGAAGATGTGTTCTGCTTCAGGATGGGCAGTAATAAATTTGGACAATAACTGATTTTCGCCCAAAAAATGCCGTTTGATTGCTGCAAGCACAATTGCATTGACTTGGGCATTATCCTGCGTATTTATTATCTCATGGGCACTCTCTTGCATTTTATCATCAAGGTTGTTTGCCACCCAAGTCTCATACAGATATTTGCAGAACAGCAATTTGTTGTAAATATTGCTCTCGTGATTGTCTGCATCTTGCCAATAATCTTTCATATTGTATAGCAAACCTGTAAGAAAACGCAGCTCTCGAAGATTAGACGGAACTATGTATGAAGTCCTGTCTGTTGAATTGTAAAACAGATACCGGGTCTTTTTGTATATCAATTCGGGAATCATCTGTCGCACACTGTTATATGTCTTCAAAAGTTCTTTATTATTGTCAGATAGCACTATTGTGACAGGCTGATGGAAATATGCTGTTCCGTCAGGCATATAAATACGTTGCTGATGCGGCAGTAACTTGGTAATATAGGCCTCTGCCATTTCGCTAATGACATTCGTGTCGCTTAATAACTTATGACTAAACATGATGTCATACTCTTTTGCAAGACTCAGACGCTTTGACAGCTCAAGCTGGTCTATTTTAACGGCAAAAAGAATAATCACATTTGGCTGTATAAGAAATTTACGTATCTGTTCCATCATATCTGCAGCCATCTTGCTGTTCAGGTCAATGTCATCAATCGGCAATACCAGGATACCTTTCTCCTTGTCCATATATTCAAGGAATGCTTTTACCAGACTGCCTATTGCTGACCATAAACGAATTCCGGCAGAGAGATTTTGCAAATTGTCAAGGACATCATACCTGTCTTTCTCTGTTTTAGTCATTTCGAACATCATAGTCTGTGCCTGGGCGAACAAATCCAAGACAGCTTTCTCTTGCTTGTCTTTGTTACTGTCGGACTTGCCGTAGTTTTTCCTGCGTTGTTCCTCAAAAACATTATACAGCTCGGCTAAGAACAATTCTATTACATTGTGTGACTCATCAAAAAATGACGGGTCAATTCTATCTAAGCAAAGGAATGATCGCTGTGTAACATTCTGATATGATAGTTTAAAATCATTTAATCCGTGTTCCAACAATTGTGCGAAAGACATCATACATGATGTTTTGCCCGAACCACGGTCTCCGATAAAAGACAGTATGTTGTTCGGCGTGTTGTCAACATTCGTTTCAGATTGTTTCTGTGTTAATGACAACAAGCAGTTCAAAGATGACAATGATCTTTTGTACTGTTCGGAAAATATCGATGTTTCTATGGACTCTTTATTGATTGTTTCAATTACATGTTTCGTCTCTTCTCCTATACGAAACATGATTTGTTTTGTTCCGTTCTGCATATCTGTTCGTTATTATTTGTTGGTTTTAATGTATTGTTGAGGTGTATAAGGTTTTGAAATCTATTTAAATGAGTTATAAAGTATGCCGGTAAGGTGAATGCAATACCGGCACGCTTGGTTCATTGCCTTTCTGTATTGTATCAGTTCTTTATAAATCACGAATTTTCATTTGTCCCATAAACCTGTCCGGAGACGGTTGCTTGCAGAGGATAGGGGGAGTCTGTAAGCTGCTCCGGACAGTGTGACAAGGAATGTTATTCAGAATAGCCTGTCCAGGACACGGATAACAGAGTTACCGCATCTTTCGGTCCGATACTGAGAGCGCCATTGGACGGACACAGGTTAGTGAGCACGACAGAGAAAGTTCCAGGGATATTTACATCGATATTAATTTCGTATTTTTTCTTCTGCTCGTACATACCATCTTCTGTTCCAATAGTTTCCGTCTTTACAGTCTCTCCAGAAGCATTCTTTACTTCAGCTTTGAATTTTATTCTGTGTGAAGTAGGAGCAATGTGGCCGCCATATATGATTGAAAGCGTGCCGCAGCCTCCTTCAAGAGAAGGCGATGTCAGGGATCCGATCTTGCTTGTAGAACCGGACAGGACAACTGTCTTTGTTGCAATAGCGTCCCATTGTGTAGGACCATAAATCAGGCAGTTTTCAAATGTCCAGCCTGCGGCTGAAGTTCCGGAAGCGTTTATGTTTCTGGCATGAACGGCCTGGCTGAAAGTATCCAGATCGGCAGAGCCTCCACTTGCAACATTGGTATGCAGCTGGGTAACTGTAATAATCTGTGTATCCTGTCCGTACAAGATCATTACAGAAGCGCTGCGGGGAGCTTCTCCGCCTATATATTCTTCCGCCGTGAGGGTGACATATTCCTTATGCGCTGCCTTTGACGCAGGGACATAGGAAAGCCAGCTGTTCGCAGGATCAGGATCGGTCATTACATTATAAACCAGATTGGTCTCAATCTCCACATCTACAGTTCCGCCCTGAGCGCCGATAGTATAGGTGTCCTTAGCTACTTTGAATACGCCTTTCTCGAAGGTGATGACCTTTGACGACTGTTCGCCTTTTCCGTTTACAGCCATTACCACCATATCCGTAGAAGCGGGAACCGTTTCCTGTGCGTATACAGAGATCGTTCCGTTCTGGGAGTTGCCCGAAACTTTCGCTGTCAGACCGTCTCCGACAAATGCCACTACCTTTGTCTGGGCGTCTCCGGCCGTTACCGTGTAAGGAATGCTGACTGAACCGTAAGGCGCGATGCCGGCTTCTGAAGCCTCTATGTTGAGCCTGAATGTCTGGACTTTAGGAATCACGATCTCACCTCCCTCGGAAAGTATGAACGTGACGCTTTCTTCGCTTTCGACTATATCCTTAATCAGGCCTATGCCTGAATCAGAGCCTGCTACCGGAACCCATTCACCTCCGTTTACGCGGAACCAGAACTGGCCGCCCTCGACCTTGAATTCAGGGGCGATAGTCGCAGGTACAGGTTCGCCGCCGCTCAGCATAGGCTCGCCGTCTACGGTCCAATAGTAGACGTCGTCTTCGCCGAGGACGATTCCGACAGACGGCTTTTCTCCGTTCTTGACGGTAAGCTCGCCTTTGCCGTCTGCAAGTATGATCTTGTATCCGCCAGGGATCTGCTCTATCCTTTCAATCCTGTTCTCCTCCTGGAGCGCCTTTACCAGTTTGGTAAGGGAGTTCACATTCGTATTCAGGTCAGCGACAAGCTGCTCGAGTTTGTCCATGCGGTTCTCGAGGTCGTCTACACGTCCTGACAATTCGCTGTCGTCGTATTTGTTGCAAGCAAGAATGCCCAACATCGCAGCTGCGCATGCAGCAAGTTTTAATGTCTTTTTCATGAAAGTAAGTGTTAATTAGTTATTAAAAATGTAATATTTATTAGACAACCGTCTAATAAAGTTTTGCCAAGTATCGTTATGCTCCGGATATTACCAGTCCTTTTTCCATTTGTCATATTGCATGGAACTGCCGGTTCCGTTATAATTTGTTATCCTGTCACCATCTGCTTGAAGAAATATACCCATATTAGCGACAGTGTCCGTGAATATATGACCTACAGTCATTGCAGGATGATTTGGACTGCTTTCATACCTGTCCTGAACAATGGAGCGGATATCGTAGTAGACTGCAATTCCGTTGAAATATCCGTCGTTGCACCATTTTAGCGCGTTGTCGTATGTCCCGTTAGCAAGTCTCCTCGGTGTGTCGTGAATACAGCCGTATCTGCTGCGGTCAAGTCCTGCGATAGGCTTGCGCGGATATGCGGATGAAACAACGTCGAGGTTCTGGTTCCACGGGTCCACGACCTGCAATGGTTCGGAGTTGTCAAAATAGCCGTGCCATGCGTAGTCGATGTATTCTCCCACGGCGATTCCGCCGGTCTTCTGCAAGTCACCGAAATATTCCGTCTGTTCGCGATAATCCGTGACGGTCAGCAGCTTCTGCGTCCCAAGGGCCTGACGGAGCGCTTTGATAAGCTTGGGATAAGAGGTCGTATTCATAGGGGGCGTTCCCTCCCTGCCGTAGCCCGTATTGCGGTCCCAGAGGTTGATGCCGTCAAGTCCGTATGTCTGCACCAGCCTTTTCACGGATGCCGTGAAATCCGCAATCTGCTCATCCGTGAAATTGCAGAATCCCACGCCTTTGCCGCCTCCTTCGATGCAGATGCACACTTTGCGTCCGCTTTCCTGCACCGGAAGAACCCGCCCGGTGTAATGCCCGAGAACATAGCGGAGGTCATTGCCCGGAGCGACGGACACTTTCCCTGTCAATTCATCATAGGCCACGGTAGAAGTCATGAGATTTACTATGTGCGCCATGCCATAAGATTTTGATTCGTGCGTTGCCCACTTATAAACGTTTAAAAACATATCGTTTGCAAGGCGAGGGTCATATGAGGAAGTGCTCAGGTAGCAGACGGAAAGGAGTTCGTCCGGATTGATAAACGGATAGCCGTCCGGATCGGTGTACGGTTCACGGACGGTGAGGTCTATGAGGATCGTGCCCTCGTCAAGGCCGCATACGCCTGTGCCGTCTCCGACTACAGGAAGAAGATAACGTCCCGGAGCGATGACATTGCCGAACATGTCTTTCGTGCTGACGGTAAGGTGATTGCGGGCGCTTTCCATACTGCCGGCGGAGACTTCGATAGAATTTCCGTCGCTGAATCTGTAATATGCCGCTGGGAGAAGCGCGTATCCGGTGCCTGTGGCTTCGGAATATTCCTTTACGAAGTCACGGTCCGCGAATCCGAGCCATACGGTGCCGCTTTTCTCAAAGGGCAGGCTGGAGCGGAGGTAAAAGTCCGCTCCGGAGACAGATGCCGGTCCGCCGCTTGTAAGGGTCATGCTTATAACACGTCCGGCAGCCCTTTCCGCAAGCAGGGCCGTATAGGAGCCTTTGGTGCCCGGATTCATGCCTTCATCGTTGTCATGGATAACGGGTTCCGTGCAGGAGACGGCAGCAATTGCCGATAATGCCAGTAATGTATATATCCGTTTCATTGTCATTTCTGTTTGTTGATTTCAGGTATTTCCACATCTGTCGCCCATTCCGGCTCTTTCTGGTCCACCGTGATACCCGTGGTGATCTGCCACTGCTCCTTAGCTCCGAACTTGCCGTGGTTTTTGTAGCGGGAGTAGTCCGTGACCGTGTCTCCCTTGCCGTCGTTGCATTTCCAATAGCCGATCAGGTCCGCGTATGACTCAGGATTCTCGATACGGTACATGTTGTCCCATATCTCCTGTCGGCTGCGGGCGGTTCTCCATACCCTGATTTCGGCCACCTTGCCCTGTAGCGGACGCTCGCGGTTGTAGGAATTGCCTACCATGAAACAATATCCTTCGCCAGCTTTTCCGCCGGTTGTGGTACGGGGAGCGAGCCTTATGCGGTTTTCCGCATTTGAAACGGTGACGCCGGCATCTTTGGCCTCGTCCAGCAGCTTGCCGTTAAGATAGGTTCTGGCTATGCGCGTATTCTGGTCGTAGGTGGCGGCCACATGATACCATTGTCCGGCGGACAGTTTTTTCGCGGCATCGGACCTGGATGGCATCTTGCCGAACTGCGTGCCGTTGCCGGAGCCGTCGAACTGGATCTGCTGGCGCTCGAAATTGGCGTCTCCGATACGCAGAAGCAGGTATTGCTCTATGCCCATGATGGTGGAGATGTTCACGTCCGTGTCGAAGCGGTCTATGAAGACAAGGGCTTCGTATGTGACGGCCGTGAGGTCGTTGTAAACCTCTTTAAGCTCTTTTTCGGCAGGGTCGTCGAGGCGCGGGAAGCACAGGAAGTCGTCGGTAAGCTGTACCGCGACGGTGATTGCCGAGGAGCGTTTCACCAGATAATAGGCCGTCGCCGAACTTTCCATTATGTCTATGTCGCCGGACCGTAGGGTGACAGGCAGCAGATAGGTGCGGTCTATTTCCATTGCTCCGCTGTGTTCCCCGCCCTCTCCCTTGAGGTTGCGGAAGCCTATGACAATCTTTTCAGAGCCGGCTTTGCCTGCTTCGATTGTTACGGTCTTGCCTCCGAAGTCCAGATATTGCGCCGGAAGCATCGGATAATCGGTGCCGTAGCGGCTGTTGTACCCGGATACGAGGCTTTCGTCTACCGATACCGTGGCGCTGATGTCCCTGTCCGCAGGATAGGCGAGGGCTACCGAAAGCTCCTTCGTGGCCGATTCCGCAGTATTGCTGAAAGTGGCCGGCTGAATGCGGTCGAATGCGCTCACGTCGAGATATGCCGAGTTGCCGAAGACACGGTCTTCCACTGTAAAGCGGTTGCATGAGAAGAGCGTCGGCAACAGTGAGAGTATTATTATATGTCTGTGTTTCATGATGTTTATGGGTTGAGCCTTGAGATGGTCGTTCTTATCGTTATCCAATTGCCCTCGTAGTGGCTGTAGTCAGACATGACGTCGTATAGGGCGAGGCCTGCAAGAGGCCCGAAAAGGGTGACATTATCGGTCATGGACTGCACCGCCGGCTTTTCCGAATTGGAGGAGTCGTACCATGTGCCAGTCATTGATACGGCAAGGATTATTCTGTCCCTCTGCACCCCGCAGTCCAGGGCGTCCTGTATCAGGCTGTTGAGGCTGTAAGGATTTTCGACGCTGTCCGACGGCAGTACGAAAAGGTCTATTCTGTCCAGGTCTTCTGCCGCGAGCAGGACCGGATTGCCCTCGCAGACAATAAGCCCGCAGCCGGAAAGGGCCGGCAGCGTTTCGTGGATACGTATGCCGTCCTCTTTTGCAAGCGCTCTGAGCGAGAATCCGTCAAGCCCGTTTTCCTTTACGGTCTTTACTGCCTTGCCGAGATCTGTCTGCTGCGAGAAGTCTATCCCGTAAAGGACTTTTGTCCCGACGCTGCGCATCCATTCCATATCCTGCGCGTCGTAGACGGAGAAATTTCCGGCATTGGTGAGGGATACGAAGTCGAGCGAGTCTGGCAGACAGCGCATGAAGTTCTTTTCGCCCGATGGCTTTTCTGCGGCGTTGTCGAAACGTATGTATACAAGTTTGTGGCTGCGCTGCTTGTAGGCCCTCAGGTCCGCCTTGTATTGTTCCCACGTCTGCGGATCACGCTCCCAAGGATGGCTGGCAATCATATCCACCGGCTCGTCCGCGGTCCATGCCGAACATCCGGCGAACGAAAGGATCGCCGTGAGCGACAATAATAAGTGTGTTCTGTATTTCATTGTTTTCAGTTATCATGATAAGGTTTGACATCCCACCAGAGGCGTTTGGACATTGCATCTGCGCCGCCTGAAGACGATTCTGCGCCGAGTATCGAGATCGCTTCGGCAAGGTTGCTGCCGTTTGTGGCGTATTCTTCCACAGGGTACACGAGCCTGCGCGCGTGGTGCCCGAGGTCTATCCTGTCCGGCCCGAGATTCTGGATTGCCGGAAGCAGACGGGGATATCCCGTTCTTCTGTATTCGGCCCATGCCTCGTTGCCGAGCGGGAATATAGCGATCCATTTCTGCGTTATTATCTGTTCGAGATTGGTCTCTTCGTCGCCCGATGCGCTCCAGGCTACCTTGCACTGGCTGGCCTTGGCTTCCGCGCTGTATGTTCCGAGCGGGTCGATATACAGTTCCGGCGTGTCGGTGTCGTTGGAAATATAGGCCTGCAAACCGTCAGCCCCGCGCTCTTCGAAAGAGAGTGCGATGCCCTTTTCGTAAAAGTCTTTCGCCGCGCCTCTGTCTTTTGTGAAGCGGAGCGCGTATTCCGCAAGCAGGAAGCTGACTTCGGCGGCGTTCATCCACAGGATAGGATCCGAGGAGCTTACCGCCATATTTGAGTAGCTGTCGACGAATGCAGATTTCCTGGAGACGGTCGAGCCTATGCGCAGGCCGGCATATCTGCGGTCCGCGTCGTTCTGCGCGTCGGGATGATTACGGATGAACATCTTTTCGCGCCGCGGGTCGTTCCAGCCGTTCATATAGGATATGATGTCCGCCGCCGCACGATGGTCGTTCCAGTCGTTGTAGATCAGGGCGAGCATGTTCTCCACCGGATGAATGCAGGCGTTGTCCGCATTTGCGAGTATGAGGCTGCCTGAGGCTATCGCTTCGGCCGCTTTCTGCTCCGCAAGCTGCGGATCCGCATAGCTTATGCGCATCGCCATCCTGAGTTTCAGGGAGTTGGCGTATTTGAGCCATTTTGATATGTCGCCGTAGTAGACCCTGTCGTATTTCGCCCATGAGGACGACGGCAGGGAGGTGTTTTTTGCAAATGCGGCGATTGCGGCGTCGAGTTCCACGAACATCGCGTTGTAGACCTCCTGCTGGGAGTCGTATTTCACGGTGACTTTCTCGGTCGTGAGGACGTTGCTGTAAGGGATGGGGCCGTATGCGTCGGTAAGACGCTGCATCACCGCCACGCGGAAAAGGTTCGCGAATGCGACCGCCACTTCATCGTCCGTGCCGCTCAATATGCCGCGGTACGGGGCGTAGAAGTTTGTCATGACGTCGGTGAATGTGGTGCGCCTCCAGTCGCCGCTGGGGTTGAAGGTCTCCCAGCGTGCCTGCCAGGTATCCACGGTGGAACCCATATATCCTGCGAACGGGTTGCCGAGCAGGCTTTCCTGGAACTGGTACTGATGTTCCTGCACGGGTACCACAAGGCTCTGCAGGGACACCACTTTTGTGCCTACGATGTAGTTGTTGGCCTGCATCTGGCTGTAGCTTACCTGGTTCGGGTTTGTGTTGAGGTATTCGAAACGGCCTGTGCATGATGCGGAAATTATGAGCATGACTGCCGTCAGCAGAAATCCCGGCAGGAGCGGCATGGCATTCACGGGGGCCGTAGCAATATATTTGTTGTGTTTCATGGTCAATGCTGTTTAGAAGTCGAGTCTGACGTTTATGCCCATGCTGCGCAGGGACGGCATCATGAAGTAGTCGATGCCCTGGTAGTTGTTCCCCGTGCTTGCGACCGATTCAGGGTCGAAAGGCGCCTTGCAGTAGATCATCCAGAGGTTGTGGCCCACTGCGGAGAGTGTGAGGGCGCATTTGTCCCTGAACCATTTCTTAGGCATGGTATAGCCGAATGAGAGTTCCTGAAGGCGGAAGTTTGTCGCAGAATATGTGTAGTACTGCGGCAGGCCGCTTTGGGAACCTATGGTCTGGAACCATTTCTGCGCATCTACGATCGCCCTGCCGTTTACCGTCACGCCTCCCTCATCGCGCGCCCGGGCCGATCTTGCGGACACTCCGTAGAAATCGAGGTTCGCCTGGGTAGCCGAATAGACGATTCCTCCGATTCGCCCGCTGAAGAGGATTCCGAGGTGCAGCCCCTTGTAGCTCAGGTCATTGCGCCATGCGAGATTGTATTTCGGGAACACGGTGCCGAGAAATATGTCGTTTCCTGAGTCTATGACGCTCACCTGTCCTGCATCGTCTATGTCGATGTAGCCTTTTTCATTGTATTTCAGGCGCGAGGAGGTGTAGAGATCTCCGAGCGTACCGCCTTTTCTGAGCACGTATCTGGCCTTGCCGAGAGCCTTGATCTCGAGCCTGTCGATATTCAGGGCTTCGCCTGTGACAGGGTTCACGGCATTGCCGGCAAGCTCCATTATCTCGTTTTTGTTCCAGCTGAATGTGAAGTTGCTGTCCCATGTGAAGCCGTGCCATGTATGGTTATATCCTATGTTCGCTTCCACGCCCGTGTTGCGGACGCTGCCGGTCTGGAGGTAGATGGTGGTGTAGCCGGAAGACGGCGGAAGCTGAGGATCGAAGGTCTGGTTGTATGTGTCGGCGAGATACCATGACAGGTTGATGCTCAGGTCCTGCCACAGCCTGGCTTCGATACCGGCCTCGTATGTGAGCGTGCGCTCCGGCTTGAGATCGCCTATAGGATAGTGCGTCTTGTCTTTCCATATCTTGTTGGTCTCGTCGTATTCGTATGTAGGCATGGTGAGGAAGCGCGGGAAAGGCATGCCGACGGATGCCACCGAGCCCCTTATCTTCAGATAGCTGAGCGCTCCCATATTCCAATGTACCGTAGGCACCCATGAAAGGCCGGCGGATGGGTAGAAGAATGAAGAACGGTTGGAGCCGGCAAGCTGCGAGGCCCAGTCGTTTCGTCCGGTGACCGTAAGGAAGAGCTGTTTCCTCCAGCCGAATTCTATGCTGCCGAATACCGACTGCGTCTCGTCATGCCAGCCGTATTTCGCGGCCCTTTTCTTGACGTCATCAAGGTCGAAGACGTTGAAGATGTTCGGCAGGCCGTTTTCCCTGATAGGGCCGCCGTAGCTCAGTTCATCCGTGGAAGTGTAGTTGACCGATGCGCCGGCATTGGCGACGAGGCTGTAGTCCTGGCCGAAGGTCTTGTCTATGTTTATCATTATGTCGGCGTAGGTCTGGACATCGTTCGTGCGCGCTTCGGTGTAGTGGCCGTTGCTGCCGCCGTCGGTAATTGTGGAATTGGATGAGGCGAACAGTTTCTGCGTGTACAGGTTGTTGGCGTTGTCAATGCGCACGCGCCCTGCGACATTCAGCCAGTCGAGTATTCCGTAACTCGCTGTGAGCGACAGCATGTAGCGTTTCTTGTCGTTGTTGCGCAGGTTGCGGTAGTTTATCCAGTATGGGTTCTGCATGCGGAGGTCTCCGACAAGGTCTTCGCTCCAGAACTGTTCCATCAGCTTGCTCGCGGGGTTGTAGCGCTCGAAACAGCGGTAGACCCCGAAATCGTTTCCGCGCGGAAACAGATATGCAGGCACGAGAGGGTTCGAATACACGCCCTGGTTGGTCATGTTCTGGTCTTTCTGGATGATATAGCTCGCGTTAGCGTCGATCTTCAGCTGGTCTTTCAGGAAATAGGATGTATTGCGGAAAGTGAAGTTGTAACGGTCATACAGGTTGTTGGGGATGATTCCGTCGGAGTTGACGGCGGCCGCGGAGAAGTAGGTCTGGTTGCGGTCTGTGCCTCCGCTGACGGAGAATGCGTTGGTATACGTGTGGCCTGTCTCGAAATAGTCTTCCGGAGTGTAGTTGTAGCGTGAGCCTTCAGGGATGTATGCGCCCCAGCTGTAGATTCCGCTCGAACCTGACTGGCCGTTCAGCCCCGTGCCGTAGCTTGTCTGGAACTCAGGGAGTACAAAGGGACTGAGAAATTCCGTGTTGCTGGAGAATGAGACCTTAAGCTTGCCTGATTCGCCTGCCTTGGTGGTTATCATGATAGCGCCGTTCGCCGCCTGCGATCCGTACAGCGCCGCTGCCGCCGCTCCTGTAAGGACCGATATGGATTTTATGTCCTCAGGGTTGATGTCTGCGATGGATTCGGTAGCTCCCCTGGAGTCGAACTCGGTTCCGCCTCCTCCTCCGAAGTTGTACATGGGCACGCCGTCGATGACATAGAGGGCGTTGGATGACTGGCTGATGGACTTGTTGCCGCGGAGGACCACTTTAGCCGCGCCGCCGACTCCTGAAGACGAACTGTTGATCGTCACGCCCGCCACCTTGCCGGCGAGGGAATTCACGAAATTTGCGTTCTTGACATCGGTGAGGGCCTCGGCGCGGACTTCCTGCACATTGTAACTCAGCGCTTTCTGGTCGCGGCGTATTCCAAGGGCGGTAACGACCGTCTCGTCAAGGGTAAAGGCTTCTTCCTTAAGCACGATGTCGAAGACTGTCTTCGAGCCTATGCCGACAGTCTTCGGTTCGTAGCCGAGGCAGTTCACATTGATGGAGGACCCGCTGCCGGAAACCGTCATGGAGAATTTTCCGTCTGCGTCCGTCACCGTGCCGTTGCCGGTGCCGTTCTCCATGACCGCCGCTCCCGGGACCGGCATGCCCGAGGTGTCGAGCACCGTGCCGTGTATGCCGACCGCTTTCTGCTGCGGGGCTTTTGAAATCACGATGTTGGATTTCGTGATCTCGTAGCTGATTCCGAGGGGTGTGAACAGGGTTTTGCATGTTTCTTCAATCGTGGCGTTCCTGACACTGATGCTTACAGTCTGGGAATAGTCCACGTTTTTGTTGAAGAAAAGGTACTGCGTCTGGTGTTCTATATCCGTAAGCGCCTTTTTCAGCGGGACATCCTTCAGAGACAGGGTAATGCCTGCCTCATGCGCCGGAACCTTCGCTTCCAGCGCATGTATTCCTGCCGTGAGGCATAGGACGGATACAAAACAAATAAATCTACACTTTACTTTGTAGAATACCGTTTTATTCATATTTTTATGGAATTGGTAATTGTTTCTGACGTGTAATGGACTTTTACCTGCGGCCTGCGGATGGTGGAAGCATTCGCGGGCTTTTCGGTACCGTCGCCTGCTTATGTGGGTACTTTCATGATTCTATGTTTTTGTCGTTTATCTGATATATACGGTTCCGGTTCTCCTGTCGTTTACGTACTGGAAATCCGAGAGGCCGGAAAGAAGATTCAAGGCGTGCTCGATGCCGTCCGAAATGCGGACCTTGCCACCGAGACATTCGATTTCAGGCATTGCGGCCCTTTGTATCACGATCTTTACGCCGTATGCGTTTTCCATTTTCCTGACGAGCCTTCCGAAATCATTTCCCGTGATGTCAAGAATGCCGTTTCTCCAGAGGACGGATTCGGCGATATCCGCTTCTTCCACAATCAGGTTTCCGTTATACATCGATACTTTTGTGGACGGGGAGAGCGTGACGCTCTTTCCGGGATCGCTTTTGCTTGTCACTTTGACCTTTCCCTCGATAAGCGTCGTGCTGAACTCGTTCAGGCTTTCATCGGCGCAGACGCCGAAATTTGTGCCGAGCACTTCTATCCCTGCGGCGAACGTGTTCACAATGAACGGTTTCCTTTCGTTGCGTGTGACGTCGAAGCAGGCTTCTCCCTCAAGATACACTTCGCGTACCGGGCCTGAAAATGATTTGGGGTAGCTGAACCTTGCGCCGGAGTTAAGCTGTGCGACCGTGCCGTCCTCCAGGGTTATGTCCATACGGTGCCCGGCTGGAATCTCTATTGTCACCATGGACTCCGCCAGCCTGTTTTCATATCTGCTGTCTATAGCGAACCACAGGCCGCAGGCGATTGCCGCCACGGCAGCGGCATTCGCCGCCGCGTACAGGAATCTGCGGGTCCTTTTTCTTCTTGCGGTGTTTTTCTCAGGCGCATCGCCGTATCCGGTATCCAGCATGCTTGCCGGGGCGGTCATTATGAATTCTTCGTAAAGCGCGCTGGCTTCACGAAATATTGTCCTGTTGTCCCCGCTTTCTTCGAGCCAGCCTGAGATGGCCTTTTTTTCTTCCGCCGATGCTTTTCCCCTGAAATATCTGAACAGTATTTCTTCCGTTATCTTCATGATTTTCTCCGGAGTCCGTTTTATGGACTCTCTATATATAAAGAGTACATGACCCATGAAGATTGACGGAAAAATTTCAACTTTTTTTATTTTTCCGCCGTTCCGGCCGATATGTTATTGACGTTTATAGGAGATTTTCATTATATTCGTGTTCGTACCACATGCGATGCGGGATGCTTGAGACAGACAGGACATATGCCGATATAGAGGAAACGCTGCGATACGTTTATTCGGAGCGCGCCAGGTTCATCGCCCTGGCCGTGAGGTATGTGGGCAGCCGTGCGGAGGCGGAGGACATTTTCCAGCACTGCGCGGTGGACATGATGAAAGCGATGCGCAACGGCAATGCGATAGCCGACCCGCGCGCTTATTTCGCACGTGCGGTCAAGAACAGGTGCCGCCGTTATCTGCAGCACCGCGACTATGAGAAAGGCATGAAGGCGCTTATGGCCGAAGAACTCGAATACCTGTCGCATCTTGACAATTATGAAGATGACAGGAAACTTGATTGCGGGGCCTTGTTGCGCAGCTGCAGGGACAAACTGCCGGAGCTGACTTTCGAGGTGTACGGTGACAAGAAGTTCAACGGCCTTGATTACAAGACAATAGCCAGGAAGTTCAATATAACCGAGAGGCGGGTCAATACTGAGATACAGAAAGCGCAGAAGGTGTTCCGCGAAGAGTTCTGGGCCTACAGCCTGAAATATATCCTGACTCTTTTCATCGCCGTGTTCCATAACCTGTAACTCTTACGCTGCTTTCCGGCGCCTCAGACACGGGATGTTCCCGATAAAATCAATGACTCCGCCAGGCTATGGCGGGCCAACTGCATTCCAAATTTGGACAGATTGCGTGTTTCATTGTATCCATGTTGCCTGGAAATTTTCAGATTCTTTTGGCTGTTTTTGAAAAGTTTTCTATTTTTGCATTGACAGAGTCCGCCACGCTTCCCGAAAGATCAGCGCACCAGGGCGGAACTTTTATTTTATATCGATGGCTACGCGATGGGGTTTCCTGCAGGATGGGAACATGAACCTTTGTGGGAATAGAACCCCGTAGCATCTGTTTCGGGCGGAGTAGTATGGCAAAAGTGCTCCGGGACGAAATGGACGGTGGGACGGAGGAGAGGACGGATCTATGGAAATTGGAGATGCGAATCCGTCCGTACTGCAAAAACGGTCGCATTGTGCGACTGTTTTTGCAGTGGGGTACCGGGGAATAATCCGGCATGCAATTCCATTAAATTGATGCTTATATGTCTGATGCAATGCAGAGAAGGTCTGCGGCGGGAGGTGTGATCTGGATATGCTCCGCAGCACGTTTCAGATTCTTCAGATATCCGGCTGCCCGCCATTGCATCGTATTGCGCCATACGCGTTCGGTGACAAACATGCGCAGAAACCATTTGAAGCGGATATTGATATCCATTAAAAAAAGGAAATGTCCGGCATCGACAGGTATCACATACAGATTTCCGTATGCTTTTTCAAACAGGTTGCCAGTGCTGTTTGTTTCAATGTATATGCGCCGTGAAAAAACCTGTACGGAATCTATCGGCAGATTGTCTGCCCTGATACAGGGGTCATAGTCTCCGCTGCCGCAGATGTCTTTGATTGTTCCGTTCACATAAATGCCACAGGCATTGTGATGAATCCCGGCACGATGACATCGATCGTAATGCTGCCATATTCATTATCCGGTTTATATGTAATTGCCCTGCTTGCCAGCAGCAGTGCATCGCGTTCGTCATTATTCTGTTTGCCCAAGCCTGAAAAGGCCCATTCGAACAAATGCTCGAAGTCGTATTGGAAGTCATAAATAAGCTGTCCGATAACCTTGTCTGCCGCTTCTGCCGGCGCGTTCACCTCCACCGCGCATTGCGTACTGAAAGTCTGACCGATATGTGCGCTAAAAACAGAAACCGTGCATAATAACTCTGCAAGCATAATCAAAAAGGAACCGATATTGTAAAAAGTGTAATGTAAATCGAGCAGAATACAAACAATTCAAGCCAGTAGCTGATACATGATTTCCATGTCCCTGTATATAATGCCGTCACCGTTAAAAAAACAAGAATGAGCAAAAGCATCGGGTAAAGTTCACGGCAGGCAATTAATATCCATAACAAAGAGTTTATAGCGGCAAGAATGGCGGCTCCATAGTGCAAGATCTTATGTATTTGTGATTTTTTATATTGCGGCAGCAGAATAACGATCACGATTGTTGCAAGCGTAAAAAAAATAATCCGTACGCATAGACATTCTTGTGAATTATACTTCTTGTTTATATTGTACCAGACGGGAAACAACATGCAGCATTGCAGAATCAGGAATAGAGGAAATACAAAACCTAATTTATCTCCCTTATCCTTGAAGTGGTAGTATGTTATAGACAAGTTCGCAGGTATGCCGAATACGGAGAGTACGTAGATATTGTAAGCGGCGAACAGACAGAAGGATACGATAAGTATAAAGGTGGTGGTTGTCATTGTTGTATGGCTTTATGCAAGTGCTGCCTGTTTCGTTCTGTCAGCTGTAAAATCTGCAACATCCATGTCTGCTCTTTTTCCCATTTGCCGGTAAATCCATATTCAAGCACGCGTTCTTTCGCATGTATCTGCAAACGGAAAGGTTTATGCCCTGCATATATGTTTTTGAATGATTCATAAGGAATGCGGCAGCTGTAGCGATGTATGTATTTCTTCCCGCTTCTGTCGATAAAAAAGGTCTCGAAATCGCTAATGGTAATGGAATTCTGTGCATTGAATGTGATATGTTCGACAGAAAGCGCAGTGTCACAGACAATAGTCATGTTGAGCCTTATGGAATCCTGACCTGTAATGTAGGTGACATCCAGTTCCGCGGCCGGTTCTTTTTGCAGGCTCGGCAATTCATACGGAAGAATGAAATAAAGCAGCCCTCCCTTTATGGGACGGATTATATACTTGTCTTCTATCTTTTCGGCATATATATGTGTCAGACATACAAATGATAACAGTATACCGGTAAAAACTCTTTTCATGGCACGGATAAGAAATAAGGTGCAGCTAACGGGCGAATAAGCTGCACCGTAAGAATCATTTATTCACCGTAAACGAAATATTTATGGGTGGTAAATACTCCAAGTATGCTGACAACCTTTTTGTCTACATGGCTGATTCTGGTTATGCCTCCCATACTTGCGGCTTTCTGTATGCCGCCGTTACCGCCGGCGAAAATTCCAAGGATACTTACGGTTGTTGCAGTTCCGCATTTATAACCGACAGTATTTCCGGTTACAAGTTCCGGCTGTGTATAGCCTGTAAATACGGCGCCGACCATGCCGACAGTGCCACAGCTTGTCAGTGCAAGTGCCAGTGAAAGGCATGCAATCAATTTAAATAATCTTTTCATTCTGATTCATGTGTTTGCGGAGTCTCCTCCCGGATTATACATAAGATAAGAAATACGGAGACTGATAGTCATTGTTGCCGGTACGTCATAATACACAGTATATTCTGACAGACGGCCGCCATACGAGCATGTACGTTTGCATGGGAAACCTCCATCGTAAGCTGCATAAGCGCCCGGACCGTTGTCTGTATATATGTGAAGATAAGATTCCGATAACATAAACTATGTATTTCTTATAAGTCGGTAACTTAATTATGGATACACACAAAAAAAGCGTGGTACTTTTCAGTATCTCGCTCCTTTAGGTGTTTGGCGTAACCCAGACAGACGATAACGCAAAAAGTCCACGCTAAGACGTGAACGTTCCATGCGTTTACTCTTTTCTGTCATTTCAGTCGCCAAACTTTAAAGGAGAAAGAATAAAGCTAAAACGCTTTTACAATATTTGATGTGCGTATCAGATACGCTGATGTTTCATAAGCAGTTGTTATTTATTCATGCAAATATAAGGAATATATGTCAATCCGCAAATTATCATGATGATTTCTGTCTGCGCTTGTTTGATTGTTATGGAGAACTTATTTGTGTGGTTAGTTCCGGTACGGGTCGGGGCAGAGCAGAGAGATGGTTTCTGCGATGCCGAGGGCGTCGGTGACGCGGTATTGGCCGCTGCGGCTGCGTTGCAGGCTGCTCAGGAACGCTCCGCTGCCGAGACGTTCTCCCAGATCGCGCGCCAGGGCACGGATGTAGGTGCCTTTGCTGCATGCGATGCGTATCGTCGCGACAGGCAGCCCCTGCGGGATTTCCGCCACATGTATTCTGTCCTCGGGTGATTTTCCGGCCTGCGGAGTTTCATTCCGCTGCGTTACGTCCTGCAATTGCGGATGCTCCTGCCGTGTCCGCGCCTGCATCTGTGCATCTCCGCCTTTGCCGTGCTCCTGTACGTACTTATGCCCGTCAGCCCCGGCAGGGGAGTAGTCTAAAAGTTCCATCTCATCGATGCGTATGCGTCCGACGCGGAGAAGCTCCGCGGCGGCAGCGTCCATGCTGCCGCCCTCGCCGTAGAGCTTGCGCGCAAGCTCGTAGGCGCGGACGCCGTCGACGCTCTTTGCGCTGAAAAGCGGCGCCACCTGGTCCTGCTCGCCGACAAACGATGGCAGTATATCGCGGACGCTCTGTTCGCTTACTCCATCTAAAGGAAAGGTCCTGTCCGCCTCTTTCTCGAGATCATACGAAGGAGTGGTTGCCCCGAAGCAGACTCCTGCCACATATTCCTTGGATGTGGCCTGCAGCTTCTCCGCGTTCTTGCAGGCATTGCCTATACATACCAGCAGCACGCCTGTAGCCAGCGGGTCCAGCGTACCCGCGTGGCCCACCTTAAGGTTCTTTTTGCCGAAATGGCGTATCGCGGCATATTTGATCTTGCGTATCACGTCCGCCGATGTCCAGCGGAAAGGCTTGTCTATCACGACGACCAGCCCTTCCGGATAATCATCAATATCCGTTGAGAGCCGGCCTTTGAAATTCTTGTCTATTACAACCATTGGTATGCTTTTACGGCCTGCACAGGGCAGGTCTGTCCATAAATTCCTGTTTAGAATCAATTACATACATGGAATCTTGTCTATCCTGCGGCTGTGGCGCCCGCCTGCGAATTCCGCGTCCAGCCATGCTGCCACGCATGCGATGTTCTCCTGCCTGCTGACGAACCTTTGCGACAGCACGAGCACATTCGCGTTGTTGTGCTCCTTTACCAGCGCCGCGATGTCACGGTTCCATGCGAGGCCGGCGCGTATGCCGTGGTGGTGGTTGAGCGCTATAGCCATGCCGTTGCCTGTGCCGCATGCAGCTATGCCCAGATCCACCTCGCCGTTCTCTATGGCGCTGCCGAGCCTGTGCGCGAAATCGGGATAGTCCACGCTATCCGGGCCGAAAGTCCCGAAGTTCACCATTTCAATTCCGCGTTCTTTAAGGAAAGCGGCTATAGGCTCTGCCAGCAGATATCCCGCATGATCACCTGCAAATCCGATTTTCATGATCAGCAAAGTCTGGTGCGTATGGTATCCATACGCTTTTTGAACTCGTCCGTGCCGATAAGGCTTATGATATCGGCGATGCCGAGGCCTGAAGACGATCCCACGAGCGCGAGACGTATGCAGTTCATGATCTTGCCCATAGGCCAGCCGATCGCACGGATGGTCTCCTCGGCCTTCTCGATGCCCTCGGAAGCGATCATGTCCGCCACTTGGAACGCAAGCTCGTAGTTTGCCGGAATCCAGAACTTGGCGACATCTTTCTCCGTGTAGGTCTCCGGAGCGATGAAAAGATATGAGGCGATGTTCCAGAAATCCGCAACGAAGGTTGCACGCTCCTTGACAAGACCGCATACGCGCACCACATAATCATGCTCCGCCTTCACGCCTTTGGCGGCGAGCAGCGGCTCGAAGAGCAGCGCGAGTTCCTCGTCGCTCTTCTTGCGGAGATATTCCTTGTTGAACCATTTTGCCTTTTCAGGGTTGAATTTCGCGCCGCTCTTGCTTACGTGTTCTATGCTGAACGCCTCGACAAGGCCCTGCATGTCGAAAAGCTCCTGCTCCGTGCCCGGATTCCAACCCAGCATGGCAAGAAGATTCACGAAAGCCTCGGGGAAATAGCCGTCCTCACGGTAGCCGTGGTAGGTCTCTCCCCCGGAATTCTTCCAGTTCAGAGGGAATACCGGGAAGCCCATCTTGTCGCCGTCGCGCTTGCTCAGCTTGCCGTTGCCGACAGGTTTCAGAAGCAGAGGCAGATGCGCGAACTTAGGCATGGTGTCCTGCCAGCCGAACGCCTCGTAAAGAAGATAATGCAAAGGCAGGGACGGAAGCCACTCCTCGCCGCGGATAACGTCGGTAATCTCCATAAGGTGGTCGTCGACGATGTTGGCAAGGTGGTAGGTAGGGAGTTCGTCTGCGCGCTTCCAGAGCACCTTGTCGTCAAGGGTGGAAGTGTTCACCTCCACATGGCCGCGGATCATGTCGTCCATCGCCACGATGCGGTCCTGCGGCATCTTGAAACGTACTGTCCAGTCCGTGCGCTCCTCAAGGAGACGCTGTACCTCGTCCTGAGGCATTGTAAGGGAGTTGCGCAGAGCCCCGCGCGTGCCGGCGTTATATATGAATGTCCTGCCTTCCGCCTCGGCTGCCGCGCGTGCGGCATTAAGCTCTTCGGCGGTGTCGAATGCGTAGTACGCCCATCCGGAAGCGATCAGGATGTCCGCATACTTGCGGTACAGGCTGCGGCGCTGGCTCTGGCGGTAAGGGGCGTGCGGATGTTTCTCCGAAGCCTCCTCCACAACCTTGCCTGTAGTCATGTCCACACCCTCGTCAGGGATGATGCCGCACCATGACAGGGCTTCGATAATATACTGCTCGGCTCCTGGAACGAACCTCTGCGAGTCAGTGTCCTCGATGCGGATGATGAAATCTCCGCCGCGTTTTTTTGCATAAAGGTAATTATATAAGGCTGTCCTTACGCCGCCCATGTGCAGGGGCCCTGTAGGCGAAGGAGCAAATCTTACGCGTGTTCTTCTTTCCATATCTTATTTGTTGTTTAGTCTCTTTATTGCTGGAGTGCATTCCAGATCGTTCATCCTGCCGGCCACGTCGCCATGCAGTATCGGGGCGGAGCTGAACCTGAACTTCGGAATGTTGCGCCTGTCGTTGGGGCCGATCTTTATTTTCTCCGTACGCGACAGGATTATGTCTTTCTCCGGACTGTACTCGTAGTCCGAGTCGATTTTTATGGTCAGTTCGTCAAGGACTACATCTCCGAGCACATCCATGCTGAAGCCTGTCGCTATTATGGTGATGCTCACCTTGTCGCCGTAATCGGGGTCGTATTCGTACACAAGTCCTCTCTTGAACTGTCTCGCGCTGCCGGTATGCTCCGCGATAAGCTTGTCTATGGTGTTGAGGTCGCTCATGTGGACGCCCTGCTCGTTGTGGCCGTAGGTGATGTTTACAAGTATGTTCTTGGCGGTGCTCAGGTCTATTTCGTTCAGCAAAGGCGATTCTATGGCGCCGCGCACCGCGTCTTCCAGACGCGTCTCTCCGGTGCCGCTGCCCATGCCCATGATAGCCACGCCGCTTTCGCGCATGACCGTCTTGACGTCCTCCATATCCACGTTCACATATCCTTCCTTCTTGATTATCTCCACTATGCAGCGTACGGCAGTCGCCAGCACCTCGTCCGTTTTCGGATATGCCTCATGGGCAAGGAGGTTGCCGTACACCTCATACAGCTTTTCGTTATCTATGACGATAATGCTGTCAACGTTCTTCTCCAGTTCCGCTATGCCGTCCAGAGCCTTTGCGAAAGTCTCCTTGCCGTCATTGCGGAAAGGGATAGTGACGACTCCGACGGTCAGGATTCCGCGCTCCTTCGCCATCTTCGCGATTACCGGAGCCGCTCCCGTACCTGTGCCGCCGCCCATGCCGGCCGTGATGAAAAGCATGTCGGTGCCGCAGTCGAGCACTTTTTCAGCGATCTCGTCCATAGCCTCGATAGCGGCGTTGCGGCCCTTTATAGGGTTGCAGCCGGCGCCCAGACCGTTGCCGAGCTGGATTTTCACAGGCACGTTGCTGTTGTCCAGCGCCTGACGGTCAGTGTTGCATACGATAAAGGTACAGCCCTCTATGTGCTGGTTGTACATGTAAGTGACAGCGTTCTGTCCGCCACCGCCCACTCCGATGGCCTTAATGTTGGAATTTTGCGGGACCCATGTGCTGGGTATGAAATTTATCTCCATATGCTATACCTCCTCATCTTCTCCGAAACTAAGGCCGAAAAGACCCATATGTTTCTCCTGTTCTTTCTGAATTTCCTGTTCTTTCATCCTGGCCTCGCGCTCTGACTTTCTTCTTGCGGATTCGTCCATTTTCCTCCGCTCCTCCATAGCCTCGTCATAAGCCGAGCCTATGATCTGGCTCCAGAATGAAGTTTTGCCCTTTTTGCGTTTGCCGCCGTATGGCGGATACTGGCTTCCCTGCTCTATGTCCTCGCTGTTGAACAGCTGTTCGTGCCTTTCCCCTCCGTTTCCGGCAGGTTCCGGCCCCTTATTCTCTGTTCCGGCGCTTTCTGTACTGATGCTTCCCGCGCCCTGATTCTGCGCGGTGCCCTGCTGCGTCTGTCCCTGACCTGTCTGCCCCTGAATATTCTGCTTGGGAACCTCCTGTCCCTCCGTCCCTCCGTCCGACGGCGGAAGGCTTTCGCATCCGCTCGTTTCTGTTGCTGAATATTTTCTTATAAGGCCGGCGCTCATGCTTGCACCGAGACTGAAGAATGTTTCGTCCTGCGCCTCGAAACGGTCGCGGCTGGCGGCCCCGACTTTCGCATTATAGCCTGAAACTTCCCTTATGAAAGTGCAAATGTTCAGCATCGAAGCGCCTCCGCCTGTGACGACGATGCCGTTTTTAAGCTTGTCTGCATATCCGCTGAGCTGGATTTCGTAAAGCAGGGCCTCGATAATCTCTCGCTGGCGGGCCGTTATTATCTCGGATAGGTATTTTACCGATACCTCCCTGCGGCTGTTGTCAAGGGTACTCGTGATGCGCAGCTTTTTCTCCCCGTTTATGCCGAGGCGGTCGGGCATGCACCCTCCGAATGCCATCTTGATGTTCTCCGCCAGCTTCTCGGTGATACCGCATACATTGGCTATGTCTCCGGTGATGTTCTTGCCGCCGAAAGGAATCGCTCCGTAATGCCTGAGCACGCCGCCCGAGAAAATAGATACGGAAGATGCACCCGCACCCAGGTCGATAAGGGCGCAGCCTCCCTGGATCTCATTGTCGCTGAGTATGCCCATGCCTGTGTGGTCCGGTACGAACACCTTGCGCACGTTTATCACGCCGCTGTCGCGGAATGCGTTGTCTATAACGTTTATGTTGTTCTGCTTTACCGCATAGACCTTGTATTTTCCAGTTATATTTTCGCTGCACATGCCCACGACCTCATCCGGAGCGACGTTTATCTCTCCTCCGTCCAGATCATAGCTCTGGGCGACGCATGCCACGATTTCCTCGTCGGGAGCGATGTTCTCCCTGCTCTCCCACACCATGTTGTCCATCAGCTCGAGGTCCGAATCGGACACATTCATGCCGTTGCCGGTGGCCGCTGTGATCTTGCACTCCAGCTGGCGTATGCCGTAGCGCTGGACATTTACCATTACCTCCGAGATGCGGATGCGCTTTGCCTTTTCTACAAGCGCAAGGGCTTTTTTCAGACTGACGGACAATTTGCTCGGATTGCTGACACGGCTGTGTTTGATGCCGTCTGAGTCGAACTCGTTGTAATAGGTCAGGGACACTTTCCGGTTGCAGTCTATCGTGGCTACGCTGATACCGAGCTTTTCCGTGCCGAGATCGATTGTAACTATATGCTTCTCTTCCATAAATATTATTTGCAGACAATCTGTCTGTCGAATTTTACGTTTACACTCTTGTATGCGAGATCCGCGTTCTCCTCAAGCCGCATGATCTCCTTGTACTTTTCTATGCGTGCGAACTTGTCTTTCAGCTGCGACGGCTGGCCTATCACGAATGTCTCGTTCCTGCCGGCAAGTTTCAGGGATATTTCTCCTTTTCTGTCGCAGCTCAGGCCGGCGATCTCTTCCGTTAGGCTTTCCCTCTCTCTGAGAAACTCTCCCATTCCGCAGGCTTTGCTCATCCACTGCCGGTCATCGGTACGCGCGGTTCCGGACATTACGGGTATGCCGTCGCACCAGTCGTCGCCGACCCTGAACCAGCGTCCTCCGCGGCACAGATACCAAAGGTCCGTCCCGCTTTTCAACTTCATCACCGGCGTGTACTGCTTCACCATGACATGCAGCACCGCGTCTTTTGTGAAATAGGCCTCGTGGACCTCCATCATCCCGTGGCGCTCCAGTATGTCCTCGATGCGGGAAAGGCTTATGTCGCCCATAGGCACGTTCCTGTATCCGCCGTATTCCTTGTCGATGACGGCCCGCACCTGGTCCGCGCTGACGAAGCGGTACAGGCTGCTGTCCATAAGCTCCACCTTCACTTCACGGCATTTCGTGAGCGCGGCCTGCCTGCGGCTGCCTGCAATTCCGATGACGGTGACTGTCAGCAGGAGAAAGCCCGTGAGGCTGTACAGAACTATGTTAATTATCCTTTTCAATCAAATATTCGCTTATAGGTTTTATAAAACGGTCTATGTCGCCGGCGCCGAAGCTGACCAGGATGTCAGGATCCGTACCTTTGAGCGTGTCCATGAGCTCATTCTTGGATATGAGCGTTTTGCGCGGAGCCGTGATGTCCTTGAAAATGATCTCGCTGGTAACGCCTTCTATCGGCAGTTCGCGGGCAGGGTAGATGTCAAGCAGTATCACCTCGTCCGCCATGCTTAGGCTTTGGGCGAAGCCGGCTGCGAAATCCCTCGTGCGGGTGAAGAGGTGAGGCTGGAATATGGCCGTGATGCGGCGGCCAGGGAACATTCCCCTGATGCTGCTGATGGCCTTGGCAAGTTCTTCCGGATGATGCGCGTAATCGTCTATGTAGACGGTTCTGTCCGTATTGACATGTATGTCGAATCTCCTCTTGACTCCGCTGTAGCATTCTATCGCCTTCTTGACCTTGTCAGGGGATACTCCGTATGTAAGGGCTATCGCTCCTGCCGCAATGCAGTTCTCCACATTTATCCAGCCGGGAATGCCGCAGCGTATGTCCTCTATCCTGCCGCAAGGGCTGTTGAATGTGAAGCTGCAATGTCCGCGGCTGTCCACCGTAATTTCCGATGCGAAGAAATCCGCCTGCGGATCATCGTAGGAGTAGCGCAGCAGACGGGCCTCCGTATCTTTCTCCGATACCGGAAGTCCGGCCTTTACGATGAGCGTGCCGCTTACCTGGCCTGCGAACGCCCTGAACGCCTCGTGCACCGATTCTATATTGTCGTATATGTCCAGATGATCGGCGTCCATGGCCGTAATCACAGCGATCTCGGGATGAAGCTGCAGGAAGCTGCGGTCGAACTCGTCGGCCTCGGCCACGAATATGTCATTGTCCGCCAGCAGGAGATTGGTGCCGTAGTTTTTGGAAATGCCGCCCAGAAAAGCGTTGCATCCTATGCCGCTGTTCTGGAAAATATGTGCCAGGAGGGTGCTGGTGGTGGTTTTGCCGTGGGTGCCGGACACCGCCAGACAGTGCATGCCGGTGCTGATCTCGCCCAGCATCCTGCTTCTCTTTACGACCTTGTACCCGTTCTCCATGACGTATGACAGCTCTCCCATATCCTTAGGTATGGCCGGAGTGTACACCACCAGGGTGTTTTCCTTGTCTTCCGGCACGAGACCGGCGTTGTCTTCATAATGTATCTCTATGCCCTCTTTCTCCAGCTCGGCCGTAAGGGCCGACGGAGTCCTGTCATAGCCGCTCACCTTATATCCCTTGGCATTGTAATAGCGTGCTATGGCGCTCATTCCTATGCCGCCTATGCCTATGAAATACACCTGCTTGCCGCCATTCTTCCGCTTTGGCTCCTTTCCGAGTATGGCATATATTTCCCTGACAATGCTTTCCGCCGCGTTGTCTATGCCCAGAGGAGCGATGTTCCTTTCGATTTCCGCGATTCTCGCGGGATCGTGCGCAAGTTCCGTTGCCGCAGACATCAGGGTTTCACGCGCCACGCTGTCTTTCACGATGCACGCCGCGCCTTTGTCCACGAGTGCCATCGCGTTGAATGTCTGGTGATCTTCGGCCACATTGGGCGACGGCACGAAAATGGCCGCCTTGCGGCAGACGCAGATCTCCGAGACGGAGGATGCTCCGCTGCGTGATATCACCACATCAGCCGCGGCGTATGCCAGATCCATGCGGCCTATGAAGTCGCTGTAATGTATATGCGGAAGATCACGTCCTTCCATAAATCTGTCCACGGATGCCTTGTAGTATTTGCCGCACTGCCACAGTACCTCTATGTCCTCTCCGCCAGGGCATCCCTGCTCTATCCATGCCTTCATGCTCTCGTTGAGCGTGCGGCATCCCAGGGAACCGCCGATGATGAGAATCTGCTTTCTGGCAGGGTCCAGACCGTAATGGGCCAGACCCTCGGCGCGGCTCTCCGGAGTCGAGGGAGCGAATCCGCCGCGGATAGGATTGCCGGTGAACACTATCTTGCCGGCAGGGAAGAACTTTTCCATGCCACCGTATGCCACGCATATTTTCCTGACCCTCTTTCCGAGAATCCTGTTGGTAAGGCCCGCGAATGAGTTCTGCTCCTGTATAAGGCACGGAATTCCCATGAGCGTGGCGCACCACAGGACGGGAGCGCTGGCATAGCCGCCCACGCCGACAACGATATCGGGTCTGAACCTTCTGATTATCTTCGCCGCCTTGACGCAGCTCATGATGACCTTGAACGGCAGCGCCAGGTTCTTAAGGGTGAACTTACGCTGCAGGCCGGCCACTGGCAGCCCGACGATCCTGTAGCCCGCGGAAGGCACTTTTTCCATTTCCATCTTGCCCTCCGCGCCTACAAACAGAATCTCCGTCGAGGGATCTTCCCCGCGGAGCGCGTTCGCTATGGATAAGGCGGGGAATATGTGGCCTCCGGTTCCGCCGCCGCTGATGATTGCTCTCATGTGTTATTCCATTAATGAATCTATGCTCTCGACATCGGATACCGAGGACTTGATCTCGTCTGATTCCAATGCCTTCTGGGCTTCGATCCTGTCTTTTTCTATTTTCTTGTTCGCCATCGTGCTGATGGCCAGTATCACTCCGAATGCGATGGTGAAGCACAGGAACGAACTTTTGCCGTGGCTTATCAGCGGCAGCGTCTGGCCCGTGACTATGCCCACGTTGCAATTGATGAGAATGTGCAGCATCGCCTGGAAGGTGATGAGGAACACCAGGCCGCCCACGCATGTCTTGGCGTAGCGTTTGGTGCAGTTCCTCACTATGATCGTTCCCCGCGCGAAAAGGCTGCTGTACAATATAAGCACGATGATGCAGCCTATCATGCCGTATTCTTCCATCAGGAAACTGAACATGTAGTCCTCGAAAATCAGGGGCACCTTGTATTTCTGCGTGCTTTTGCCCGGGCCTTTTCCGAAGATCCTGCGTCCTCCCTGTACGAAAGCCACCTCCGCCGAATTCTTCTGCAGCATCTTGTCGTGATATTCACGGTACTCCTTGCTGTTCTTCGGGAGCTCGTCGGGATTCATCTTCCTGAAAGCGATCTTTTTCTTCTGTTCCTCACGCTTTTCCCTGTCAGGATACGGCAGCTCTATTCCGAGACGGTTGAAACCTGTCTGCATACGGCTCATGGCGGCGCCGTTGCTTACGATGTGGACTCCGGCGAGCAGCAATATTCCTACGGCTCCCATTGCCGCAAGCAGGATTATTTCCCTTACCTTTATTCCTCCGATGATCAGCGTCGCGCCCATCACTATGCACAGCAGCAGCGCGCTGCTCGTGCCTCCCTTGAACGTAAGCACCGTCACGGTTATCATCGGTATGTACATGTATATCCAGCGCTGCGCGCGCAGTGTCTTCATCCATCCGAATGCCTGCGGATACAGTGTCCCGAGCCTGTCGGTAGTGACGAACGCGCCCTGCTCGTAAGCGGACAGCGCCCACGAAAGATACATGACCATGGCAACTTTCACCACCTCGTACACCTGAAGCGTAAAGCCGAACATGTATATGGCGCGCGATACTTCGTTGCGTGTCTCCGCAT
This sequence comes from uncultured Muribaculaceae bacterium, assembly GCA_964385835.1. GTDB lineage: Bacteria > Bacteroidota > Bacteroidia > Bacteroidales > UBA932 > Cryptobacteroides. Next base: position 32,188 of record CAYLQE010000017.1, read on the forward strand.
GAAACTTCGGCCCGAACGATATTCCGAAGAAAAGTATGACGAGCAATATGAACGACACCAGGAAGCCGTATCTGGACAGCACCCTGATATACTTGACGTTAGGTATGGCGTTGATCGCCACCAGCAGTATGAGCCCGCCCAGCACGAGAAGCGCCTGCCCCTTGAATATGTCTATGCGGGAGGTCTTGTGCAGGATCGCATGGGATGAAGTCGAGGAGAATATGGCTACTAAAGACACGAGCATAAGCATCACGGCGACAATCCAGATCATCTTGTCGCCCTTGGCTATATTGTCCTTTATGGTGTAAAGGAATCCTTTTTTATTCGCGCTTGCCATATTACAGTTTCCTTACGGCGTTCTTGAACTGGCGGCCACGGTCTTCATAGCTCTTGAACAGATCGAAGCTGGCGCAGCACGGCGAAAGCAGCACGACGTCGCCCGCCTTTGCAAGCGCCGCGCTTTTCTTCACGGCCTCTTCGGCGCTTAGAGCATCTTCGATAACGGGTACTATATCACCGAAACTCTCGTGTATTTTCCTGTTGTCGACGCCGAGACATACTATTGCCTTTACTTTCTGTCTCGCGAGCTGGAGAAGGGGAGTGTAGTCGTTGCCTTTGTCCTTGCCTCCCACTATCCATACCACAGGCTCGGTCTGGCATTCCAGGGCATACCATGCGGAGTCCACGTTCGTGGCCTTGCTGTCGTTTACGTACAGCACGCCTCCTATCGTCATCACTTTCTCCAGGCGGTGCTCCACTCCCTTGAAGCTGCTGAGGCTGCGGCGTATCTTCTCGTCACTCACTTTCATGAGCTTGGCCGTTATGGCCGCCGCCATGGAGTTGTATATGTTGTGGCGCCCTCCGAGTGCCAGCTCTTTCAGGAATACGTCGGTATCCGGCTCCTGCGGTACGCGCACGATGATGCGGTCGTCCTTGATGAACGCGCCCTGCTCCACTTCCCTGTTCTGCGAGAAAGGCAGGCTTTTGGCCTTTACGACGATACTGTCGAGGTGCCTTATGGTTATCTCGTCGTCGCTGCAGAATATGAAGCAGTCGTCCTCCTGCATGTTCCTGGTGATGCGGAACTTGGCCTTCACGTAATTTTCCATCTTGTAATCGTAGCGGTCCAGATGGTCGGGCGTGATGTTTGTGATTATGGCGATATCTGCCTTGAAGTCATACATGTTGTCCAGCTGGAAGCTGCTGAGCTCCAGCACATACACGTCGAAATGCTCCGTCGCCACCTGATATGCGTAGCTCTTGCCGATGTTGCCTCCCAGACCCACGTTGAGGCCCGCTTCCTTGAGCAGGTAATATATCAGGGAAGTGGTGGTTGTCTTGCCGTTGCTGCCGGTGATGCATATCTTCTTGGCATTGTCGTAGCGCCCCGCGAACTCGATCTCGGAGATGATGCGGATTCCGGCCTCGTCAGCCTTGCGCACGATCGGAGCCGTAAGAGGTATGCCCGGGCTCTTGATGATTTCATCGGCGTTCAGGATTTCCGACTCCGTATGTCCGCCGCTCTCGAACGGGATGTCCCATTCCTTAAGCTGACGCACATATTCAGGCGCGATGTTCCCGCTGTCGGACAGGAACACGTCGAATCCTTTTGCCTTTGCCAGTACGGCGCTGCCTACTCCGCTTTCGCCGCCTCCCAAAACTGCTATTCTGCTCATAATTATCTTACTTTAAGGAGTGCAACTGTCAATACTGCGAGGATTACCTGGATGATCCAGAACCTCGTCACGATCTTGGCCTCCGGCAATGCCTTGGCAGGGCGCTGTATCAATGCCGGTATGCCCTCTTTCTGGAAATGGTGGTGCAGGGGAGTCATCTTGAACACGCGCCGTCCCTGACCGTATTTCCGTTTTGTGAATTTGAAATAGCTGCGCTGCAATATCACGCTGAGCGTCTCCATGAAGAAGATGCCGCACAGGATAGGGAGCAGCAGCTCCTTGCGTATGAGAATCGCGCACACGCCGATGATGCCGCCGAGCGCAAGGCTGCCCGTGTCGCCCACGAACACCTGGGCCGGATACGAGTTGTACCACAGGAAACCCACTGTGGCGCCCACTGTGGCCGCCATGAATACCGCCGCCTCGCCGGCGCCCGGAATGAACATTATGTTGAGGTATCCTGTCTGGATAATGTTGCCGGACAGATAGGCGAACACCATCAGGACAAGGCTTGATACCGCGCTTGTGCCTGCGGCGAGTCCGTCCATGCCGTCGCTGAGGTTCACGCTGTTTGAACATGCCGTGATTACCAGTACGATCATTGCGAGATAGACGGCCCATTTCGCCCACCAGTTCCACTTGCCGTTGAACGGAGCGATGCTCCTGTAGTCGAACTCATGTGATTTGACGAAAGGAATCGTTGTCTTCGTGCTCTTGATCATGTCCTCCTTCACTTTGACGACATGGGTCGTGACATGTCCCTCCTCGTCGAACGCGTATTCCGTCTTTTCCTTAACCTCGACCTCCTCGCGCACTACTATGCGCGGGCTGTAGCATACGGTCAGGCCGATTATAAGGCCGAGGGTGACCTGCCCTATGAGCTTGTGTTTCTCCTGCATTCCCTCCTTGTTGTGGCGGAACACCTTTATATAATCGTCGGCGAAGCCGAGGCCTCCGAGCCAGAGCATCGTCACGGTCAGCAGTATCACGTATATGTTCGTAAGGTCGCACCACAGGAGGACGCCTGAAAGGATTGAAAGGATGATGACCGTTCCTCCCATGGTAGGGGTGCCTTTCTTTGCCAGCTGCCCCTCCAGCCCGAGGTCCCTTATTTCCTCGCCGATCTGCTTCTTCTGTATCAGGCGTATGATTTTCCTGCCCGCCGTCATGCCGGTGACAAGGGCGGTAAGCGCCGCCATCAGCGATCTGAATGACAGATAGCCGGCAAGTCCCGCGCCGGGAATATCGAACTCTTTGAGAGCCTGGAACAAATGGTATATCATATATCGTCGTTATGCGTTTAGTTCGTCAAAAATTTCCTTTACAATCTCATGTTCGTCAAAATGACGCTTCTCTTTTCCGATTATCTGGTAATCCTCATGGCCCTTGCCTGCCAGAAGTATGGTCTCCCGCTCCGTGGCGGTGAGTATTGCGGTGCGGATGGCTTCTTTCCTGTCCTCGAGGCAGAGAACCTTTTTCATCTGTTCCCTGTCTATGCCTGCCTTTATGTCCGCCATTATGTCCGCGGTCCTTTCCGTGCGTGAGTTGTCGCTTGTTATTATCACCTTGTCGGCCATCGCCGCCGCTGCCTTGCCCATTTCAGGACGCTTGGTCCTGTCCCTGTCTCCGCCGCAGCCGAAAAGGCATGTGAGCGTGCGCTCTGGAGCGATCTCGCGCAGCGTGCGCAGCACGTTTTCCATGGCGTCCGGGGTATGCGCGTAATCGATTACGACGCTTATCTGACGCGGGCCCCGCATCACTTCCATGCGGCCGCATACCTGTCCCACCTTGCTCAGCCCGACCAGCACATCTTCCTTCTGCATGCCGAGGGCGACGGCGGCGCTGTAGATAGCGAGAGCGTTGTATGCGTTGTGCTGCCCTATGAGCGGACACCATACCTCGGTTCCGTCTATCTTCATCAGCATGCCTTCGAATGTCTCCTCCAGCACCCTGCAGGTATGACCGGCGAGCCTGCGGCATGAATATGTCACGACCTTGGCCGCGGTATTCTGTACCATTACAAGCCCGTTGCGGTCGTCGGCATTGGTGATCGCGGTCGCGTCCTTGCCGAGATTGTCGAAAAACAGCTTCTTGCAGCGCAGATATTCGGGAAATGTCTTGTGGTAATCCAGATGGTCATGTGTCAGGTTGCTGAAAATGCCTGCCTTGAACTCCAGGCCGTGGATCCTGTCCTGTTCCACTCCAATGCTGCTGACCTCCATAAAGCAATACCGGCATCCCGCGTCAACCATCTCGCGCAGCAGTCGGTTGATAGTGACAGGGTCCGAAGTCGTGTTGACGGCCTCATAGCGTGTGCCGGCCACAAAGTTCGCTATTGTGCTGAGCAGTCCGCATTTATAGCCCATCGCCGTGAAAAGGCTGTAAAGCAGGGTCACTGTAGTGGTCTTGCCGTTTGTACCGGTGATGCCCACCAGATCCAGCTGCCTGCTCGGATGTCCGTAGAATCCGGCTGCAAGCTCCGCGAGCGCGCGGCGGCTGTTCTCCACCTCCATGAATTCGACGTCCCGGGCTTCGCGCATCTGTGCGCTGACTTTCGACGGGTCGTCGTACACTATGCAGGCGGCGCCTTTCTCTATGGCCGTTCCTATATAGTCATGGCCGTCCGTGCTGTAGCCCCTCACTGCAACGAACAGCGAGCCTTTCCGCACCTTGCGGCTGTCATCCGTAATATCCGTATATCTACTTGTCATCGTTCAAACAATAAATCTTGTCCGCTATTTCCCTGAATACAGGAGCCGCATACGTGGCGCCGTAAAAATTCTGCAGCGAAGGCCTGTTCCATACAACCACCACCGCCGTATATGTAGGATTGTCGACAGGGAAGAATCCCACGAACGTGCCTCGCTGGCTTTCCCTGCCTCCGTCGTTGTACGTCCATTTGCCGTTTCTGCCCTCGAACAGTCTCTGGGCCGTGCCGGTCTTGCCCGCGATAGGGCATACGGCGTCCTTTAGCTGCCAGTATGCTGTGCCGTTCTTGTTGGCGGTCACCATCGCCATTACCTTTTTCAGGGTGTCGCACACCTCTTTGCGGCATATACGCTCATGCAGAACCTGCGGCCTGAACTTTTCTTTTACCGAGCCGTTGTCGATGATCGCGTCTATAAGGTAAGGCTTCATGACCTTGCCGTCATTGGCTATCGCATTGTAGAAAGTGACGAGGTTCAGCGGGCTCACCTCCATGTTGTAGCCGATTGCCATCCGCGGCAGGGTGGTGCCGTCCCAGTAACCTTTCGGATTGCCCCTCTTCATGGACGTGTCCACGATACATGGCACCGATGCTCCTTTGAGATCGAATTCCAGGGTATCTATAAGGCCGAAACTCTTGATCCTGTTTATGAATCTCGACGGATTGCTGCCGTATGTGCCTGGGTCGCAGATCATCTGGCGGAACGGATTGTTCGCCGACATCTCGAATGCCTCGCGTACCTTTATGTATCCGGTAGGGAAGCGCTTGCGGCTCAGGTGTTTCTCGTCATGGAAAGTGTGTTTTCCATAGGTCCATACACCTCCGTATGTGGGTATTTCCTGTTCGAGGGAAGTGATATATCCGTCCTCGAGCATCGCCATCAGGACAGCCGCCTTGAATACAGAGCCGGGAGGATCCGCCATCAGGAGCGCGTAGTTGTTCCATTCTCCTATGGCTCCTGTCTTTGCGTCACGGCCCAGGTTCACCATGGCTTTTATGGCGCCCGTCCGCGTTTCCATGACTACCACGCATGCCATTTCGATAAGCTCGCTTTTCTCCACCGTCTTGCGCAGGGCCTGGTCGGCTATGTTCTGTATGTCCACGTCTATGGTTGTGCGTATGTCCTTGCCGTTCCTGGACCTTTCGTTGCGGCTGTCGTCTACAGGGACGAAGCCGAAATCGCTCTTGCGGTACACCTGCACGCCGTCCACTCCGTGAAGATCCTTGTCGTAGTGGCCTTCCACGCCGCGTTTGCTGTTGTTGTCCGCATTGTTCTTAACGTATCCTATGGTGCGGCGCGCCGAACTCCCGTAAGGATAGAGGCGCTTTTCGCGTACCTTCTCTATATAGCCGCCTTCGTTCTGGCCCTTTTTGAATATAGGCATGGCGCGCACCGCATAGATGTCGGACTGGCTTACATCATCCAGCACCCTGAAGTATCTGTTTCCCTTCCTGCGCTCTTTCTGTAGCATGTTCAGGTATTCCGTCTCGCTCTTGTTGCCGAATTTCGCGGCAAGGGCGCGGCTGAGAGCCATGATGTTGTTGTCCCAGAGGCTGTCGCTCTGCACCGCGCAGTCCATGAAGACCGAGTAGCAGACGGTCGATGTCGCGAGAATCCTGTCCTTGCAGTCCAGGATGTTGCCGCGCACCGGTGTCACCGGCCTGACGATTTCCGTGGCGGTGTATTTGGCGTCATCGCTGCTGTCATGTGTGATGACCTTGAACAGGATAATGCAAAAGAGAAGCACGCCGACGCCCATGAAGATCCATCGGAACGCAGACATTATCTTGTCGCTCTGCGCTATGTCGCGTAATTTCGTGTTTCCTGCCATTACCTTATCCTTTGTGCCTTTTTGTGCGGGAGCTGCACGTCGCTTCCCATATCTTTCAACATTTTCTCAACTTCGCATACGCTGTTCAGCGCTGTAAGCCTGCATGTGATGTCGGTATGCATCGACTGCAGGTTCTCGATGATCTTGCGGTTTTCTTCCTTCTGATGCAGCGTCTTGTCTATCTGGAGGTTGACCCATATGAACAGAAGCGCGCAAAAGAATATGTAGACAATCCTGTCCAGGTACTTGTCGAATTCAAGCGCCAGGAGCAGTTTGCCGTTTATTGCGGACTTGCCTATTTTTTTCCATTTTTCCATGTTCATGTCCGGTCAGATTTTTTCAGCTACCCTGAGTTTGGCACTGCGTGCCCTTGTGTTTGAGGCGATCTCCTCCGCCGAAGGAAGGACCGGCTTCTTGTTTACGGCCCTTAACGGAGCATGGCTGTGTCCGTAGAGGTCCTTTTCCTGCTCTCCGTCCGTGTTGCCGGTCCTGATGAAGTTCTTCACCATGCGGTCCTCGAGAGAATGATAGGTGATGACCGCCAGACGTCCTCCCGGCCTGAGCGCCGCGCATGCCCCCTGCAGGAATTTCTCCAGATCCCGCATCTCGTGGTTGACCTCTATGCGGAGCGCCTGGAAAATTTTCGCCAGAACCTTGTGTTCCATGACAGGCGGTAGCAGTGGCATCACCGCCTCCTTCAGGTCACCCGTGGTAAGGATGCTTCGCCCGGTGCGCGTGCGCACGATGAGCGAAGCTGCCTTGCGGCTCCCTTCCACTTCGCCGTACATGCGCAGGATTCTTTCGAGGTCCTGTTCGCTGTACGAATTAACAATATCAGCAGCAGTCTTGCTTGCCTTCGTATTCATCCTCATGTCCAAAGGTGCGTCAAAACGGAATGAGAATCCCCTTTCGGGAGTGTCGAACTGGTGGGAAGATACCCCGAGGTCGGCGAGAATGCCGTCGATACCCTCTCCGTATCCCTCAGCCAGCACGAAATTATGAATGAATCTGAAATTGTTCCTTATCAATGTGAGCCGCGGATCGGCGAACGCATTGTCTATTGCGTCCTGGTCCTTGTCGAAGGCGAGCAGACGCCCTTTCCCGGAAAGAAGGGACAGGATATGCCCGCTGTGTCCGCCTCCGCCGAACGTGGCGTCCGCGAACACTCCGTCAGGATTGCCTGCGATCAGGTAATCCACACTCTCGTTCAAAAGTACAGGGCTGTGATATCCGCTCATCTTCTCCTTGCTCTAAAAAGTCCCTATTTCATAGAGATGCTTTCGGCAAGGCTGATGAATGTCTCCTGGCTGAGGGCGCTGTTTTCGTAAGCCTCCCTGCTCCAGATTTCGATTTTGTGGTCATTTCCACAGAAAACCAGTTCTTTGCCTGCTCCGATAGACTCCAACAGCGTCTTAGGAATAGACATGCGGCCCAGTCTGGCCTCCGGCTCCACAACCGAGCGGTGGCGGGTGTACTCCCTCCAGAATGCCGCCTCGTTGCGGTTGAGGAAATTGATCTTCGATTTAAGTTCTTCGCTCTGACGCTCCCATTCCGAGAATGTATACATCTCCAGACATGGCTCGAACAGATCTTTCTTCACGACGAAGCGGCAGTCACTTCCGTGACCGCTGTCAGGCAGCTGGGACTTAAGGCCTGAGGGGAAGACCACCCTGCCTTTGTCATCCACTTTTGCGGTGTATTCGCCGATGAACTTAACCATAAAAATTGTTAAACACTATTCCATTTTTGACGCAGATACAAAATTAGCAATATTTTTTCCACTTTCTTACATTTTTTTACATTTTTTTCCACTTGCGCTGTACTTTTCGTTTTGGGCGAATGAGAAGAAAGAATCCTCGCATAGTATGATATGGTCCATAAGGGAGATTTCCATACTTTTCAGCGCGTTGTCCAGATTTTCCGTGGCGCGTACGTCCTCGCTGCTGGGACCGGGGTCTCCGGACGGATGGTTATGGCTGAGTATCACGGCTTTGGCTCCGAGATCCAGCGCTTTGCGCACTATGGCCTTATTGTTTATGGCGGTCATGCTCTCGCCTCCGCTGCTCACCTGCATGCTGCCTATCACCTTCCTGTTGTTCTTGAGGAATATGCACCAGCTCTCCTCGCTTCGCTGGGTCCTGTATAGCGGGGCAAGATTCAGGTAGGCCTCCCGCGGGTTGCTGATTATTCCGCTGCCGCTGCCCTTCTCTTGTGCGATGCGTCTTGCCATCTCCACCGCAGCCGCGATCTGCAGTGCCTTTCCACGTCCTATGCCGGGAACTCTCCACATTCCCTCCGTGTTCATTTCGGCCAGCTCCGCGAGACCTCCTCCAGCATGCGACAGCAGGCTGCGCGCCATTTCCACGGCATTCATCTTCTGCGTGCCGGTCCTCAATATGACGGCCAGCAGCTCGGCATTGCTCAGCGATCTGGCCCCGTGCCTCATCATCCTCTCGCGCGGCCTTTCATCGGCAGGCATCTCATTTATCTTCATACGCTTTTTGCCTGCAAGTTAATACATGCAGACGCCTCTGCGTACGTCCATGATGCAGATTTTGTAAATTCTTGATGTTTTTGTAAAATCCTGATGCATTTCAGGAGCGCTTCCTGAAGAAAAGGGATTTCTGCTCTTTCTTGCGCGCGGGATCGCGCTCTACGAAAACAGGCTTCATGTTACGCGGATCGATGCCGGTGGCGAACATTACGGAGGAAGTCGTCATAGGGGTCGGCATGAAGTCCTGCACCTGGTCCATCCATATTCCTTTCAATGCGGGATTCGCGGACAGGTTCTTCATGTCGCCGAGCGTGCAGCCGGGATGCGATGATATGAAGTAAGGCACGAGAGATACATGCGTCCCGTTGCCGAGGTTTATCCTGTCGAATTCGCGGCGCAGCACCTCGAACAGCCTGAACGACGGCTTGCCCATGCAGTCGAGGACATGCTTTTCGGTGTGCTCCGGGGCTACCTTGAGACGGCCGGAGGTATGCCTGAGCATCAGCGCTTCCAGATATTCGCGGCCTTTTTCCGCGGAGAAACCGTCCTTGTCCAGGAACAGGTCGTAACGCACGCCGCTGCCTATGTATGCATGGCGCACTCCTTTTACCGAGCATACCTTTCCGTACATTTCCAGCACCCTCCCGTGCGAGCGGTCCAGATTGCGGCATACGTTAGGGAACAGGCAGGACTGGCGGCGGCATTTCGCGCAAAGCTCCTTGTTTCTGCCTCCCATTCCGTACATGTTGGCTGTCGGGGCCCCGAGATCGGAGATATTGCCCCTGAATGAAGGCATTCTGACAAGTTTCTCCACCTCCGCCACGATGGAAGCCTCGCTCCTGCTCGCTATATGTTTGCCCTGGTGCGCGGCGATGGTGCAGAAATTGCAGCCTCCGAAACATCCGCGGTGGGTTATTATGCTGTCCTTCACCATGTCATATGCGGGAATCCTCTTGCCCTTGTAGCGTGGATGAGGCAGTTTTGTGAAAGGAAGGTCCCAGAATGAGTCCATCTCCGCCTCGGTGGACAGAGGGAACGGAGGATTCACCTGAATGTATCCGTCTCCGACAGGCTCGACTATCGTCAGGGGCTCCGCAGCATTCGAGTTCAGCTCGATATGGTGGAAGTTCTCCGCGAACGCCGTCTTGTCCTTAAGGCATTTTTCGTAAGAGTTCAGCAGAATCGTGCCCTCTTTTGTGGCAGGAACGCCTTTTCTGAAGAAAGCGAACTGCGGAACCGATTCCGTCTGGCGGCGGCTCCATCCCTTTTCTATCGCGCGTGTGATGGCCAGCATGGGTTTCTCTCCCATTCCGTAGCACAGCCAGTCGGCCCCGCTGTCGATAATTACGGATTTCATAATGGAGTCGCTCCAGTAATCGTAATGGGTCAGGCGTCTGAGTGACGCTTCCACGCCTCCTATGACCACCGGCGTATCAGGCCACAGCCTTTTCAGGATGTTGCAGTAGACGGTGACGGCCCTGTCCGGGCGCATTCCGGCGCGGCCTTCCGGCGTGTAGGCGTCATCGCTGCGCAGGCGCTTTGCCGCCGTGTAATGGTTCACCATGGAATCCATGGCCCCGGAGTTGACGGCGAAATACAGCCTCGGCGCCCCTAATTTGCGGAAATCGCGTAGGTCGTCCCTCCAGTTGGGCTGCGGCACTATCGCTATCCGGTATCCGAAGCTCTGCAGGTAGCGCGCGATGCACGCCGTGCCGGAACTCGGATGATCGAAAAAGGCGTCGCCCGTGAAAATGATTATGTCGGTATAATCCCATCCCAGGGCCTGCACTTCTTTTGCTGATGTGGGAAACATGTATGCCATGGGCGCAAAGTTAAAAATTATTTCCTAAATTTGCGGCAGTTTGTGGTGAAGCCCGCGGCCGTGCAGCCGTGCGCTTTGAAAAGGGAACCAGGTGCGATGCCTGGACTGTGCCCGCAGCGGTATGTCCGTTTTAAGGAATGGAAATTCTGCGCCACTGTCCCTGCCTTTGAGGGCGGAACGGGACGGGAAGGCTTTTCATTCCGGACGAGTCCGAAGACCTGCCACATTCAAGTCCCACGTACGGAGCCCGGGGCCAGGCGCCGGAAGTGAGTGTTTTATGCATGTAGCTGTTGTACTGGCTGTCGCTTCCGCGATGCTGAATGCGGAGGTGCGGGATACATTGGACGTGGCTACGGTCACGGATTCAAGGAACGCTGCGGTAAGCTCCAGCGCTCCCTTGCAGCGTGTGCAGGCTTCCGCGCTGCAGACGGAGGGAGTGGCGTCCCTGCATGAGGCCCTGCGCGCTTTTGCCGGCGTAAGCGTGAAGGACTACGGCGGCATAGGAGGAATGAAGACCGTGAGCATCAGGAGTTTCGGCGCCCAGCATACCGGCGTGTGCTATGACGGGGTCACAATCTCCGACGCGCAGAACGGCCAGGTGGACATAGGGCGTTTCAATATAGACAATATGCAGAGCGTAAGCGTGGAGACGGCAGGCAGCGATGACATTTTCCGCAGCGCGAGACTCAATTCCTATGCAGGCGTGCTGATTATGAAATCACGGCGTCCGGATTTCAGGAACGGCCCTGCGGGCGTCTCGGCGCGCATGCGCTTCGCCTCTTTCGGCACCTATAATCCATATCTGAATGCGGAGGCAAGGCTCGGCAGGAACTGGAGCGGGACATTCAGCGCCAACTACATGGATTCAAAAGGGGAGTATCCTTTTATACTGCGCAACGGCGATCTGTCGTGCAGGGAAATACGCCTTAATTCGGCGGTGCGTTCGCTCGCCTCGGAAATTAATGTATACGGAACGTCCGGCAGGGGCGGGGATCTGGCCTTCAAACTGTCATGCTACGGAAGTTCACGCGGACTTCCGGGCAGCGTCGTCCTGTATTATCAGAACCCGACCGAACACCTCTGGGACAGCAATGTCATGGCTTCCGCCTCGTACGAAAGGACATTCCAGGGCCGGTGCCGCCTTAAGACTGATATAGTTTACACGAATTCCGGAAACAGATATACGAATACGGATATGGCCTATCCGGAGCCGTTGGATGACAGATACATGCAGAACGAACTCGCGGCCTCGGCCGTGGCTCTCTGGACGCCTGCCGCAGGAACGGAGATTTCATTCGCGGAGGACATTACGGCAGGACATCTCGAGTCGGGTCTCGCCGATTGCGTGCATCCTTCAAGGTTTGTCTCTTACAGCGCGGTGGCGGCGAAATATGCCGCGGCGCGTTTCAAAGTGACCGGAGGCACTTTGATAACCTGCGCCGCCGACCTGACCCGCGAAGCCGGGTCAGGTCACGCGGCCAGCGGCCGCGCGCATCTTTCGCCGTGGCTCAGCGCCTCCGTCCGCATAGCAAGCGTTACCGGCCTGCGTCTGCGCGCCTCGCTCAAGGACAGCTACCGCATGCCGTCTTTCAACGATATGTACTATCCGCGCGTCGGAGGCAGGGACCTGAAACCCGAAAAGGCGCTCCAGAGCAATCTCGGACTTGTATGGGAACACCGTTTCGCCGGCATCGTGAGGGACGGTGCGGGACATCTCGCGGCCATTTCCGCGGACGCATACTACAACAGGGTGCGTGACAAGATCGTGGCCCGCCCGTCCATGTTCATCTGGACAATGAGGAACGTAGGAGAGGTGGAAATGGCCGGATGCGATCTTACCGCTTCGTATTCCGGAAGCTTCGCCGCGTGGATAGGCCTCCGTGCGCATGCCGCATATTCGTTCCGTTACGCCGTGGATATAACGGACCCGGAATCGGCCTGCTACCGCCATCAGATAGCCTACACCCCGCGTCACTGCGGCAGCGCCTCGGCATCTGTGGAGACTCCGTGGGTGAATGTATGCTACAGCGTTAATGCCGTGGGACGGCGGTATTCCCTCGCGCAGAATCTGCCCGAATACGGCATAGATCCTTATGCGGACCACTGCCTGAGCGTCAACGGCGGCTTCCGCTTCGGACGCAGGCATGTATGGATGCTGCACTGGAGCGCCGAGGCCCTGAATCTGGCGGGGACCAACTATGAAGTGATAAAATATTATCCCATGCCCGGAAGAAATTACAGAATAACCATAAAAATCACATACTGACATGAAAAGAATCAAACTGACCGCGGCATTGGCCGCCGCAGCCCTGCTCGCCTGCGTATCTTGCGAAAAGAAAGATCCGGATTCCGGAGTCCCGGCTGACAAACCGGAAGTGACCGTTTCTGTCACCATGACAGGCGAAGCGGAGGAAGGCTCGCTTGCCGGCATCTTAGTGCTCAATAACGGCACTTTTTCCGGAAACGACGCGTCAGTCTCCCTTATAAAGGAAGACGGCAGTACGGAAGCGGACGTGTTTCTGTCCGTGAACGGGCGCAGGCTCGGCGACACCGCGCAGGATATCATCCTGCATGAAGACAGGATATATATTGCCGTATACGGGTCGAAAACGATTTTCATCACGGACAGGAAGCTGAGACTGCTCGGAAGCATCGACGCTTATGCCTCAAATGGCGTAAAGCTGTCTCCGCGCTGTTTCGCGGCCTCGGACGGCAGGCTGTATTTCACCTATTATGAGGGCTGGCTCGGCGAGTACAACCCTTCCGACGGCAAGACACGATGCGTGAAAGTCGGCCCGAATCCCGAAGGGCTGGCATGTTGCGGAGGCCGTATTTTCGTGGCGAACTCAGGCGGCATGGCGTATGAGACAGGATACAACAACACCGTATCGGTCGTTAATGCCGCCGGTATGACAGAGGAAAGCGTCGTGATTACGGGCTGCAATCCCCAGAATATCGTGGCCTTTCCGGACAAAGGCCGCGTATACATCCTGAACTGGGGAAATTACGGCGACATCCCTGCCTCGCTTCAGATGTACGACATTGAAAAAGACGAGATAAGCTATGCGGGATATGAAGGAGTCAGGAATATCTGCCGCGGTCCGGGCGATACGATGTACGTAGTATGCGGCACCTATAATGCGGACTGGCAGGCGGAGGCCGTGATATGGAAGCATGACATGGCGGAGGACAAGAGCGCCGGCAGGCTCTGCGAGGCTTCTTTCGCGCCCTATTATTCCGTGTCCTACACTCCGGGGACACAGAGACTGTACATCGGCCTGTCCGACTATATGACCGAAGGCAGCGTGACGGCGCTCGATACGCAAGGCAATGCCGCCGGAACATGGAACACGAGGGGACTCAACCCCGTCAAGGCGATAACCCTCAGATAAACGCGCCATGCTGAGTCTTCTTTATGTCATAATCTGCGGTATAGCCCTTCCCGTGGGCGGCGTGCAGATGCAGTATCTGTGGCGCAACCAGCTGGGTGACATCTATTCTCTCGGGCTTGGCAGCGCGGCCTGCCTCGGAGCGGCGGCCGCGACGATGAGCGGATGGTGCTCGCTGACCGCAGGAGCGTTTCTTTGCCAGGGCATCTGCGCCGTGCTTGTGTCCATAGTGGCGCTGAGGCTGGATACGCCGCGCCTTATAACTTTCGGCATAATGTTCGGAACATTCATCGGCTCTATAGGGACCATCGTCGTTACAAATGCACCTACAGGCGATCTTCTGAAACAGTATTATCTGTGGGGAGCGGCGAACTTCAAGCTGCAAGGAGTGACGGCCGCGGACATAACTGTTAGCCTTTCCATGTTCGCAGCAGGCCTCGGCACGGCATTTTTCTGCGCAGGACGCCTTACGAGCCATTTCAAGGGCGAGACGGAGCTGTCCAACCTGTCCAAGGCCGCGATACTGTTCATGATAAGCGTCTTAGTGACAAGCGCGGTGAGCATTTGCGGCACGATAGGTTTCGTGAGCCTCGGCGTGCCCAATCTCGCGCGCGTGATATCGAAGCCGGACGATATACGCCGCCAGTATTTCCTGTCGGCGGCCATAGGCACAGGCCTGCTGCTCGCTACCTATGCCGTAGTTGAATACTGCAATTTCGGAATCTACCTTCCGGTCAGCGCGACAATGGCCCTGATAGCCCTTCCGCTGACTTTCATACTTTTCAAGAAAGGGAATAACCCCGCTTAGCCGTGGACTTTCCGGAGCGGCGCTCTGTCAGACGAGCTCTTTGCGCAGCCTGGCCTTGGGAATATTGAGCTGGTCGCGGTATTTTGCTATCGTGCGGCGCGCCACCTTGTAGCCTTTGGCGGTCATGAGATCCACAAGCTCGTCGTCTGTCAGAGGCTTGCTCTTGTCTTCGCCGTCGACCAGTTCCTGCAGCGCGGTCTTCAGCTCGCGCGTGCTCACCGCCTCGCCGTCCGCATTCTCCAGACCCTCGCTGAAAAAGTATTTCAGCGAATAGATGCCGAAATGAGTCTCTATGTATTTCGAGTTCACCACGCGCGATATGGTGGAGATGTCGAATCCGGTCTTCTCGGCTATGTCCTTGAGGACCATCGGCCTGAGGTTTTTCTCGTCGCCGTCCATGAAATAGTCGTGCTGGTAGTCCACGATAGCCTGCATCGTGGACATCAGCGTGTTGTGGCGCTGTTTTATGGCCTCCACGAACCATTTTGCCGAATCCATCTTCTGCTTCACGAAAGCGGCGGCCTCCTTTTTGCTGCGCTCGTTGCTGCCTGCGGCCTCCAGCAGGAGGTTCGCGTATTTCTTGTTTATGCGCAGCTCGGGCAGATTGAAGCGCGGCATGGTAAGCACCGGCTTTTCATCCACAATGTCCAGAACGAAATCCGGAACCACCTGCTGGGCCTGGTCCGTGTATGAATCGTCTATGTCTCCTCCCGGCGCGGGATTGAGCTTGAGTATCTTGCCCATCGCCTCTTTCATCTCCGCCTGGCTCAGCCCCAGCTTCTGCATTATCTTCTGGTAATGCTTGGCGGTGAAGTCAGGGAAAAAGCCTGAGATTATGCGGCGGGCGTTGTTGTAGGGCTTTGTGTCCTTCTTGTGCCTGAGCTGGAGCAGCAGACATTCCTGAAGGTCGCGGGCCCCGACTCCGGCAGGCTCGAACTCCTGGATCATCGCAAGCATTTCGAGAACCTCGCTGTCCGTGGTCTCGATTCCGGCGCGGAACGCCATGTCGTCCGCCAGCGATTCTATGTCGCGGCGTAGATATCCGTCCGAATCCAGCGAACCGATGATAAATGCCGCTACAGCCTTCTTGTGGTCGTCTATGTCGCGGAAGCCGAGCTGGTCCATAAGGCTCTTGGTAAAGCTGTCCTTTACCGAGAAAGTGCTGTACTGGGGGCGCTCGTCGCGTCCGGCGTTGTTCACATACAGCTTGTACGACGGAATGGAGCCGTCTTCCTTGTATTCGTCGAGGCTCACCTGGCGCGGAGCGTCCTCATCCCCGCTCTCCTGATCCTCTTCCTTTTCTTTCCTGACATCCTCATCCAGCACGGGATTCTCCTCTATCTCACGGCGTATGCGCTGCTCCAGCTCCTGCACGGGGAGCTCGATCAGCTTTATAGTCTGGATCTGGAGGGGAGACAGACGCTGGGTCTGCTTCAATTCCTGTGTCAGTTTGATTGCCATGTCCTGAATGCTGTTTTAAACCGGCCGGCCCGTATGGACTCAGTCTGCCAGTATGATGTTCTCTTTAACTATAAATGCGGAAGGGAAGTCCTTTTTCACGAGCTCGAGCAGTTCCAGCGCCTCGCTCTTGGTGCGGAAGTCTCCGACCGTAACCTTGAAATTCGGATTCACGAAACCGTGGTATACGGAATATGTGCCGAACTTTTCATGAAATTTCGCCGCGGCGGCAGCCGATTTCTCGCGTGCATTCTGGGAATTCGAGAAATATATCCGAATCCTGTAGCCCGGTACGGCCTTGAATGCGCTGTTTTCCACCTTTTCCCTGAGCGCGCGCCTTACCTTGCCGCTCTGCCATATCATGACGCTGCCGCTGTCGCCCTTGTAGCGTGACGGCATGATCTCGAATATGTCCATATCCACCAGCGACGAGTCCACTATGGCAGTGACGGTCTCCGATGCGACGGCGGTACTGTCCTTTGCGGCGGCAACCGCCTCCGTATCTATGATCTGGGCCGAGGCGCAGAAATATGCGGCAACGGACGCCAATATGCTGAGAAATAATCTTTTCATACGCCTACTTCTTTAAAAATCCGGCAATTGAAACGTGTTCCTTGGTGATTTTCGTGCCTACAGGACCCAGCTTCACATGCGTGGTGACGGTTATGTTGTAATCATCCATACGGTTTATCTTCGCCTTTGCCAGGAACTGGAGCAGCGATACATGCTCCTCGAGCCGTATATGTACGCCCACGTCCACCCAGTCCGAGCCGTGGCCCTCGACCTCGAAGTCATCCGCATTTATCGTGCCGATAGGGATGTCGCCCCTGTAAAGAGTGCCCTCTGTGGACAAGAATTTCAGTTTCGGACCGTAGTTCGCCATATTCAGGGAAACGGTGCCCTTGACAGACAGCAGCGATTCGGCCGAGACTGACCTGATCCTGAATCCCAGCAGCTCGATCTTTCCGATGTTCGAGCAGGCCGTCAGCAGCAGAGCCGCGGCGAGCATCATCAATATCCGGGTTATGCGTTTCATGTCTTTCATAATAAATTTAGGCAAAGATAGTAAAAAAGGCCTATCTTTGCATCATGAAAGTTTATATTGAAACATACGGCTGTCAGATGAATGTCAACGACAGCGAGGTCGTGCTTGCCATTCTCAGGAAATGCGGCTACACTCTCACCGATGATATGGACAAGGCTGACCTTATCCTTGCCAACACCTGTTCCATACGCGACAACGCGGAGCAGAGGATATGGGGGCGGATCGACCGCTTCCGCCTGGTTAAAAGGAAGAACCGGGATGTGAAGGTGGGTATCATAGGCTGCATGGCTGAGCGTCTGAAGGACGAATTGCTGAAAGATGGCAGGGTGGACCTCGTATGCGGACCGGATGCGTACCGCCGCCTTCCGGAACTTGTGGCCGGTTTCGCTTCGGGCGGGCCTGCGATAGATGTGGAGCTTTCGCGCACCGAGACCTATGACGACATCCTGCCGGAGCGTATAGATACGAAAGGCGTCTCCGCATTCATCTCCATCATGAGGGGATGCAACAACGTATGTTCATATTGCATAGTGCCTTATACGCGCGGCGTCGAGCGCAGCCGCGAGCCGGGGAGCATCATTGGCGAGGCTCTCGACCTGCATAGCCGCGGATACAGGGAGATCACTCTGCTGGGCCAGAACGTGAATTCGTACAACTGGGACAAAGGCGGGATGGATTTTCCGGGCCTGCTTCGCGCAGTGGCGAAAGCCGTGCCGGACATGCGCATACGCTTCTCCACCTCCAACCCTCACGATCTTACGGATGAGGTGCTGTATGCAATCGCCGAAAACGAGAATATATGCCGTCATATCCATCTTCCGGTGCAGAGCGGCTCGGATGCCGTGCTCGAAAGGATGCGCCGCAAATATACGCGCGCATGGTATCTTGACAGGGTGGCGGCGATACGCAGGATCATTCCGGGATGCGGACTGTCTACCGACGTTATCGCCGGATTCTGCGGCGAGACCCTCGAGGACCATCTGCAGACCGTTTCCCTTATGGACGAAGTGGGATTCGACAGCGCGTTCATGTTCCAGTATTCCGAGCGTCCGGGCACCCTTGCAGCCAGAAAATACGAAGACGACGTGCCTCTTGAGGAGAAGACACGCCGCCTTAACGAGATCATAGAGCATCAGGTGCATTCATCGGCACAGCGGTACGGAGCGCAGTACGGACGCACCCTGGAGGTTCTCATCGAGGGCAATTCCAAACGCAGCGACGCTGATCTGTGCGGCCGCGCGTCCAACAACATGATGTGCGTGTTCCCGAACACTAAGCCCGGAGAGTCCCGTACCGGCGAACTTGCCTCCGTGCGCGTCATCGGCAGCACCTCAGCGACCCTCCTCTGCGAGGAAATCTGAGCCGGCAACAGTACAGATTCCTTAAATCTTATAATATTTCAGGAGCCCGCTCCGCAAATCTTTTAATATTTGCGGAATTTGCCTATATTTGTGCTGTGCATATATATGGCTTTTTCATTTTAGAATAATCCATTTCCCGGTTTTGTCTGAACCTTCTCTCTTGATGAAACCAAGTTTCTTTAGTTCTCGGGTTGAACGTGTTACGGTTGATTCAGAGATATTGAGAATTGACATGAGTTCGGAAGATATGATTTCTGGTTTGTTAACGATAGCCTGATAAACCCTTTGGATGGTTTTGTTAAGTTGTTTTACACAGTCATTGTCAATATTTACACCGTCATTTTTAACGTTTGAACCTTCACGTACACCGTCATTTTCTTTATACTGTATAACTCGGCGGTTGAGGCTGGAGATATGGTGGCGGAGCATTATGTCCTGCGCGATGGTGGAGTCTTCGTTTTCCCGGCTTTCAACTAAGGATTGGATGTATTCTTCTTTGCCCTTTTTTCTGACGATGGAGGGAACGAGACCTAACTGACGTTGAATCATGATCATCACAAGGCGAGTGGTGTGTCCGTTGCCATCGACCCAGGGGTGAATGGTAACTAATCGGAAATGAGCTTCAAA
>CAYLQE010000018.1:0-50420 GCA_964385835.1 uncultured Muribaculaceae bacterium
TGCCGTTCTCAATCTTTGAAATTTCAGATTTAGTCACACCGACTTTCTCACCCAGTTGTTCTTGGGTTAGACCAAGTTCTTTCCTGCGCTGTAGGAACAGTTTCCCAATTTCATCAAATTTTTCTGCCATTGTATTTCTCATTACCGAATGCAAAATTAATGAAAGTTTCCTATATTGGCAACATTTCGGATGAGTTCTGTTGAGTGGATTGTCCTTCTTTGAAAGAATTACCAGCCTTTCCAACATTGCATGAATGACAGATGTATCTCTATCAAGGGGCTTGTTAAGTATTTGCTAATAATCAGTCTCTTATGGAACTGACACATCTGAACAGGATACCCACGCAGTGCCTGCATCAGGCCCCACATGCCGTCAATGACGATGCCATATATCTTGAAGCCATTATCACGCAGCCACTGGATGCCTTCCATGTAGTCTGCTATAGTCTCGTGCGTGACATACTTGCGCCACAGTATCCTCTTTCGCAAGGAGTCCTTAATGACCATCAGACCAAAGTTGCGACCCCAGTAAGTCGTATCCATCTGGATGACAACCTGCTTATACCTGGATATCTTCTGGACATATCGCATCCCCTGGAGATCCCTCTCGATCGTCTTGATTGACAATCCGTACCTGAGGGCAAGCTGAGACACTGTCTGCTTGCCATCTATGTAATCGGTTATGACTTGGGCTTTATCCCTGCGCTCTCCACCTACAGACTGGCGTCCGCAAGCCTTGCATTTATACAGATGTTTGCGGCCTCTCAGGCCGTTGTGGACCACATTTGAAGACCCACAGAAAAAGCATTTTTTAGACATTACAACGATAATCTTTGCAAATATATGCATTTCAATTTATTGCAAGGATTTTATCCTGCAAAATGTCTATTAACCCAGTTATTTAGTTTTATTCGATATTCATTTCATCTATAATTTCGTTTATTGCGTACAAAGTTAGCAACACAAACTGAGTCGACAGAAATAATCAATCTAACACACATTGGAAAACGTACCAAACAAACGATACGTATTACACTATATGGCATTACTTGTCTGAGATTTAATACAGGTATTTATATGTGAAATATTTGTTTAATAATTATCATTGTTATATCTTTGCATTATCATAGATAATAAATGAAATTACAAATAGGTAAAATACAACTTGTTCCGAGTTATTCTGAAACATTAAAGGTGCATCCAAAAGGGAAAACCATTGGGTATCCTTTAACGTCTTCTTTGTCCTACAATGGGTTTCATAATGCAAAAACGAGATTAGCTAAAGTCGGTTATGAATTTAGTTTCGAGGTTATTAAATATAATGGTAGTGAATATTTGCGAGTAAAACGAATAAAATAATAAGATATGGCAAACGGTCAGACAATAGAATCAAAATCGGTTTTCATCGTTCCGGATGGAAATGTTCGTGATTACATTGACGGTAAAATCCGCAAAGAAACTCCAGAGGAGTATGTGCGTCAAACCGTAGAAAAACGTCTTGTGATAGAACATAAATATCCCAAAAGTTGTATCGCAGTTGAGTATATGGTGAAAATGGGCAATGGAAAAAAACGTGCAGATATTGTCATCTTCCCCAAAGATAGCTCTTCTGATGATCTAAAAAATCAGCATAATATTCAAATTATTGTTGAATGCAAGAAAGAATCCGTTAAGCCAACGGATAACAAAGAAGGCATTGAACAGCTCAAAACTTATATGGCTGCTTGCTCCAATTGCAAATGGGGAATGTGGACGAATGGCAAGCATAAGACTGTATATAAGAAAACAATTAATGCGAAAGGAGATATAGTATTTGATGAATGCAATGATATCCCGTCTGCCGATGGCACAACCAATGAAAATGAACGACCAAAGCGGACAACGCTTACAAAGGCTACCGATGATAATTTGTTATTCACGTTTAGAACTTGCCACGATGTTATATATGTAAACGATGGCTATCAGAAAGCAGAGGCATTCTTCGAGTTGTTGAAAATAATCTTCTGTAAGATTCAGGATGAACGGAATCTGCGTAACCCTATTGAATTTTATACGACCTCAAAGGAGCGCAATTTTCCTGATGGTCAAAGTACGGTTTATAACAGAATTGCTAAAATATTTGAGGAGGTCAAACGTCGCAATTCGAAAATATTTGATTCCAATGATACTATCAAATTAGAGCCTCGAACTGTAGCGCAGATTGTAGGAGAACTTCAAAAATACTCGTTGCTTAATACAAATATTGACTATAAAGGTAAAGCATATGAAGAGATAGTCGGTGCTAATCTACGTGGCGACCGTGGTGAGTTCTTTACTCCTCGCAATGTAATGCACATGGCTGTGGATATGATAAATCCTAAAGCTGGCGAAAAAATATTGGATAGCAGTTGTGGCACCGGAGGTTTTATCGTTACGGCAATGAATGCCGTAATATCTAAACTCACGGCTGAACTCGAAAGCCAATTTGGTAAAAAGGAGGATTGGGATGTTGAGACCCAACTATTATTTAATAATGAAATCTCAAAAATTGCAAGCGAAAATTTCTTCGGATTCGACATTAACCCCAGTCTGGTTAAAGCGACAAAGATGAATATGGTGATGAATAATGACGGAAGTGGGAACATCATTCAACTTAACACCCTGTTGCCTCCTGCTATGTGGGCAGAAAGTAAAAAGAAACAACTTGCCGAAGCCTTGAGGGTACATGTAAATAGCATTTTGAACTATAAGACTATCGGATTGTTTGATGTTATAGTTACAAATCCGCCATTCGGAACAAAAATCCCAATCGATGATCAACAAATACTGGAACAATTTGAATTGGCACACATTTGGTCTAATATTCCAGGACGGGGTTGGCAGCAGACGGCATCCTTGCGAAGTAGTGTTCCACCTGAACAGCTCTTTGTCGAACGAATTATACAGTTGCTAAAACCTGGTGGCCGCGCTGCGATTGTTCTGCCGGATAGCATATTCAGTTCGCCGGGATTGGAGTTTATTCGTGTATGGCTTTTAAGAAATACGCATATTATTGCAAGTATAGATTTACATGCCGATACATTCCAACCTCATAACGGCACGCAATGCTCAATCCTGTTTGTCGTTAAGAAGACAAAAGAAGAAATAGATGAAGAGCGAGCACTGAATAAAATGCTTGATTATGATGTGTTTATGGCGATGATTGACCATATTGGGCACGACAAGCGCGGTAATACTATCTACAAACGCGATGATGAAGGTAATCTGATTATGGAACATCGTGAAGAGATTGTAAAAGATACTGATGCAGACGGTAATATCGTTTATCGAAATGAGGCTTTCGATGAAAAAATCATAAACGATCAAACGATATTGGTAGCCGATGTATTCGCAAACTGGAAAAAAGAACAAGGTATTGTATGGTAAGCGCAGCATTAAAATATGAACCGGAAGAAGTAAAGGCAATTAAGGATCCTATATTTCTTCCATCTCCGGTTACGTATGGTTCAGTGAGTATAGTACAAATGGTTAAGAACAATCATCGCTTTGATGCTTCGGCATATAATATCGAAGCGATGAATGCTCTTCGCAAGGTATATAAAAGCAAATTTGGATGGAAGTATCTTTTAGGACAAAATGGGATGATAAGCGACGCTTTTGTTGGTTCTAGATTCAAGAGAATTTATACGGACAATCCTCTTGACATTCCATTCTACCTGCCATCTGATATAGAAAACATATATCCCAAAGCGGGGAAATATATATCGGCTAAGACGAATACAGATATTGATTCTCTACGAGTCAAGCAAAATATGCTGTTGGTTTCTGTATCTGGCACAATCGGAAAAACGTCAATTGTACGTCAGCGACTTGACGGACGTGTATTCAGTCATGATTTGCTACGTGTGGTGTTTAAGAATGAGTTCGACTTAGGGTTTGTATACGCATTTTTGAATACGGATATTGGTCTTACTATTCTGCAAAGTAATAACTACGGAGCTGTAATAGATCACATCGAACCGGAACATTTAAGCCGTGTTCCTATCCCGAATGCACCAGAAAGCATAAAGCAGGAGATTCACAACCTTATCATCGAATCATTTGACTTGCGAGACCAATCGAATGATTTAATTGATAAGGCGCAGAAATTATTATATCAAGAATTACAATTGCCGGATATAAATGATATTCGTCCGAGATATCATGCCAGAAATGCAGGTTTTAGAAATTTTGTAGTAAAGGTAAGCGATCTTAATTTGCGTTTAGACGCGTCTTATCACCTGCCGAATATCAATGATATTATAGAATTGATTTCTAAACGAGCAGAGAAAGTAACAACACTTGGTGATGCTAACATCTCTTCCGGCATAATATTGCCGGGGCGTTTCAAAAGAATTTATGTGGATAAGGAGCATGGAACTCCATTCTTTGGAGGGAAGCAATTACTATCATTGAATCCTTCAAATGTAAAATATTTGTCTATCGCTCACCACGGAGAACGTATTGCGGAGCAGCTTACGCTTGAAGAGAATATGTGTGTAGTTTCAAGAAGTGGTACGATTGGTAAATCAATTATAGTCCCAAAACATTGGACCGGATGGATATTAAATGAACATTGCATAAGGATACAAGCGTCATCAAGAGATATAGCAGGATATATTTATGCATGGTTGGATTCTCCATATTGTCAGCCTTTGATAGTTCGTAATACTTACGGTGCTGTTGTAGACGAAATCGATGACATCCAATTATCGAGGGTTGCCATTCCTCTATTAAAAAATAAACACATCCAAAAAACAATAAATGATTATGTCCTTCAAGCAAATGAGATGAGATATCGAGCATATCTCAAAGAACAAGACGCAATCAATAAAATGAATGAAATATTAACTGCTAACTAAATGCACTATGGAAATAAGTAGTAAAGAACAATTGAACAGAACGATGGTTCACGATACTAAAATGAAAATCATAATAATTCGTTTGGATTATGGTGGCGTAGATGATTTAAGTGCGCTAATTAAAATATTTGACAATAATATAAGATGCTTTAAGCGCAGACAAGAATTGTATAATAATCAAATGGATGTTACATTAAGAGAGGAGGATTTAATAGCGATCAGCAAGTCCTTATCTATTCCAGTGAATGTTATACGTAAAGAGAAGATTTGGAGATATTCTGGTGCAGAATTAGGAAATTGTGAAACTACATTGGATGTATCACAATATTATTTGTGCATGACTATTAAATGTAATAATAATTACGATGGACTTAATAGTTATTCTTCTGTATTTGAACAAGCGGCAACTTTATTCAAATCAAATATTCCTTATTTTGAACCAAAGAGGTTGGGCCTTCGAAAAGTAAGAGTAGAAGATTTTAGCAATTTAGCTGAAATGGCGCATGTCTTTGAGCCTAATATATTTTGCTTAAATCAAAAGTTTTTGAGAACAGAAGATTATTTTGAGAAGCATTATAGAGATGTTTTGATAAATGCTAGCCCAAATAAATTACAAGTAAATATTAATCGTTCAATAAAAAGTATGGTTATTAATGATAAATATATGTATAAAAGTGCGTTAGATATTGATGCGTATTATCAAAATCGTAAAAGCTTATATGACCACTCTCTTCCACAATTATTATTTGAAGCAAATGATGCAGAATTTGATATATATAAATCTTGTATGACACTTAAATACCTTAAAACGATTATTTAATGAACAATGAAATTGATGTGTCATTGTCATATATAGAAAATGACGATGATATGATACCTTTTTCTTTTGACTGTTTTGAATATAGTTTTAATACGATAAATCAATGCGAAAACAATTTGTTTGCTCAACAATCATTTGAAGATGATGTTATATTCGAAGAAATTGTAACGGTAACTCGTTTAAATTGCGTCTTTAAAGAATGAAGTCTATAGGTCTGCAAGATAATAGCAAGTTGCAATTGCATATATATGTATTAGGATATTATCCTATCGGAGAAAGTATATTAGTGCTTATTTACGAAAAAGATGTGAAAAAAGTTCACAAATCCATATTAATAGATTGTTTTGAACAGAATCATGTTAATAGATTATCCGATATTATCAAAAGGTATAATATTGATAATACCAAACTTGATGTTGTCATATGGACGCATCCGGATGCAGATCACTCTGCTGGGTTCAAAAATATTATAGATAAATATGTTGGAGCTAATACATACTTTATTATTCCAGAAGCATTAACAGAACAAAATATAAGATCAATAGCTGGAAAAAAAGCGTTCAATGAACTCAAAAAGTTTGGAAAGTCACATCGATATAACATAGAACGTGTTGGAGTTAGTAATAGACGTTCCAGCATGTATTATGAAGAACTTTCATTTGAAGATGGTTATACAGATCCCATAAATTTTTGTATTGAAATACTAACACCTTTTAGTGGATATACATTTTATAAAACTGAACAGTGTAGCGGATTTATTGCTAATGATATTTCAATATCTGTCATAATACATTTCGGGAGATTAAATTTTTATTTTGGTGGAGATAGTGAGAATGGCAATATTAATATGATAAATGAAGATAAGCTGAAAGGGATTGATTTTATTAAAGTTCCACATCATGGATCTTCATCTGCATCGTCATTATTGGATAAGATTAGCGCATATTATGATCGTAATAGACCTATAACAGCGATTAGTACTAGTTTTTTTAATGGCAGGACAAATTTGCCGAAAAATGGAATATTAGATAAATATCAACCATTTTGTGATAGAGTATTATTAACAGAGAACGCAAATCATCACGATAATTACGGCATATGGAAAGTTGTATACAATATACAAAATCAAGAATTATATTTACCAGAAGCGATTGGGGATGCGTCAAGTTGGTACGAGGCTCCTAATTTAGCGGTGTGATCAACAAATGTATAAAATATAAAACGATGTAGTATAATGGCCCAATAGAGTATACAACATCATTTTAGTGAGTTCTAAATACACAACAAAAATAGAATTGATATAAAATCTGGTAAATTATACTACCGTTTCCTCGTGTTATTCTTTTTGCCGTCCCAAGGCAGGTCGGATTGCGAACCACCGGCCCCTGTGCCGACGCGGGTTTGGGCTGGACCACCGGTGGCGAGGATAAAGGCGGCGCCTAACAGATTGGCTTGTGCCTCGCTTACCTGCTCCCGGCTATTTTTCCGGACTGTAATCCAAGGCGATATCCTCATAGTAGAAAGGATTGGCTGCGGTTCCGTGCCTTAAGAAATCAGACTGCTTTTTGCTGAAGTACCCTTTTTCAGTTATACTTTTCACTAACTCCGGGTCATCTGCGAGATATACGGCCAGCCAATTCCTGGTTTCTTTCGGCCGGTAGAAATTGGATGGGATATTAAGGGCAATCGGGTCTGACGGTTTTTGGAAATAATATGGAGTCGTATATGTTCCCTCATAAGCCCCAAGCATAAACGTGAGGCCCTTCTTTCCGACCTCAACTTTCCAGAATGACACCCAGTAGAGCAGATGTTCGCCGGCAGATTCCAGGACCTGCCAGTTTTTTGCTTTCCAGTCAGTGGTTTCGTTTTTATCCGGATCGAACTTTCCTATGGAATTCCAGCGCAGATATGCCTTACGTTCCGGAATATCGGCATGATACAGCAGAATATGGTCTATGCTGTCGGCATGAATCTTATGTTTCTTTCCATCAATGAAATATTCGACTTTCTCGTACCAGCTGCGCGGAAGTTTGATTTCAACGTTCCCGAGACTCTTCCCATCAACAAAAAATATATCCGCGCGTGCATTGTTTTTGGCAGATGCCGTAACTGAAGCCAACGCCATGGCCATGATTATCAATAAACGTTTCATATAAATATTGTGTGGATTCTAATCAGTGCATCCTTGTTTTGGGGCATAATTCCGTAAAGTAGGATATTTTGCAAATATACGGATTTTTACGCTTCCTGCAATTCACAGCGGGAAATGCAGCTCCGGACATAAAGCCTTATCATTGCGGCAACAAGCAAAACGGCCGCGATTGCAAGATACAGCCGCCGGCAAGGGGAGGACAGGATTATTTTGTATTTATTTCATATATTTGCAAGCGGATTCGTTGCCGATGTGCCTAAACCATACGGCAAGAAAGAGAGTGCGTAAATTTACCGGAAATGATTGATTATATCGCAGACACTGCACATTACAGTGAAGTGCTCAGCCGTGTGGCGCAGGTTAAAAGTTCGCTATGGATCGGCACCGCCGACATCAAGGACCTGCACGTAAAGGCCGGGGCCTCAAGCGAACCGTTCCTTGCGGTATTGGACAAGTTGGTGCGAAGCGGTGCGGAGGTGCGCCTGCTGCACGCCAAAGAGCCCGGGCCGAATTTCCGCGAGGACTTCGACCGTTATCCCGCGCTGTGGGGCGGCATGGAACGCAAGCTCTGCCCGAGGGTCCATTTCAAGATAATGGTTTTCGACTAC
This sequence comes from uncultured Muribaculaceae bacterium, assembly GCA_964385835.1. Lineage (GTDB taxonomy): Bacteria > Bacteroidota > Bacteroidia > Bacteroidales > UBA932 > Cryptobacteroides. The sequence continues at coordinate 8,461 of CAYLQE010000018.1, forward strand.
GCGACAGCCTATATCGGATCAGCGAACCTGACAGGGGCGGGCATAAGAATGAAAAGCGGCGGCAAACGCAATTTCGAGGCAGGAATACTGACGGACGAACTGCCGCTTGTCGATGCGGCAGCAGACCATTTCGATTCGGTCTGGACAGGCGTGCACTGCAAGTCCTGCCTCCGCAAAGACTTCTGCCACGACCGGATAAAATAAAATATTCCGGACGCAAACTTAAAGAAACACCGCCAGACGGAAGCCGTGGAAGCCGAAGATGCGGTACCCGTCGCCCGAGGCTGCCGTCAAGGTCAAAGGGAAATTATGTGGTTGCAGACAAGCAGGGATATACGGGCGATGAGGGACTCGGTATCTTCAAACGAAAGGCGGGATGCGTTGCAGAATACGGCGATAGAATAGTGACGGCCATCGGGAAGCACGGCAAAGCCTGCATCGTTTATGCCGTTGACCGTACCGTCAGGCATGATGCCCCATGTGCCGGTCTTGTGGCCGATACGGATATCCTTAGGAAGCAGTGCCGGAAGACGGTTACGGCCGGTAGCGCAACGAGTGAGCGTCTCTCTCAGCCATGCGTTCCCGTATGCGATCTCCACCAGGCGTACGGCATCTTCCGGCGTACCGGAATTTTCAGCAAATCTGGCCTCATCGGCATGCATTTCGTCCTCCGTCCAGAGTATCTGCGTATGGTACAGCCCAAGTTCATGCATGGCAGCCTGCACACGCTCGGTGCCTCCGAAAATTGAAAAAAGAATGTCACATGCGTTGTTGTCGCTCTGAAGCAGGGATCTGCACAGCAGTTCATTCACCGTCAGACTTATATTTCCGTCAGGATAAGCGTCGCGCAGAGGGCTGTATGTATCCGGCCGGAGCATTTCTTTAGTGACGTGCACGGAAGAATCAAGCGACAACGGGCCGCGGCCAAGGCTGTCAAGAACGACAATGACCTGATGCAATTTGAATACGCTCATAAGAGGAAATGTCCTGCCGGAATTCGCACTGCATACAATCTCTCCGTCATAAAGAACAGCTACGCCGACATCCGCATCGGCTTCATTTATAAGGATCTCTATCTCAGCCTGAAGCCGTCTGTGGGGACTATTCCGCTCCGGTGCCTGTCCGGCAGCGCTGCAGCAGGACAGCAAAAACGCAATGACGGCTGCCGCAAGAATATAATATGTCCGTATCTTTATCATAATCATCCGTTCCCGCATGGCTGTATATCCTGGCAGAAAGAGCTGAAGGTCATCGCAATGCCGGTGACGGGATGGGTGAACCCGAGGGATTCGGCGTGAAGGTAGAGACGTCCGCCGTCAGCCGAGCCGTAAAGGTGGTCGCCTTTGATCGGTCGTCCGAGGCCAAGCGGATGCGCGGCGTGCACCCTGATCTGATGCGTGCGGCCCGTAAGGGGACGGAACCTGACATCTATCTCACCGTCAGGCAGAACCTCCAGGACCTCATATCCGGTAACCGCTTTCTTTCCGTTCTGAAAATCCACCATCTGGCACGGGCGCTCATAATAATCAGGCATCAGAGGCAGGGCTATGGTCCCCTTCCGGACATGTCTGAAAGGCTCGGGAGAGGAGATGAGCCGGGCCCTGTAGGACTTTACGACGGTACGCTGCGCGAACTGCGCCTCGATAGCGGCCTTCACCTGCGCGCTGCGGGCATAGACCATTACTCCGCCTGTATCCTGATCAAGCCGGTGGCATGAATGCACTTCGCCGTAACGTTCTGACAGCCATCCGGCAAGGCATGGAGCCGAAGTCTTGCCGGGCACCGACAGCATCCCCGAGGGCTTGTCCGCCACAATGATGTGTTCATCTTCGAAAATCACCTTCGGTTCTGAGAATATATAAGGTTCGTCAAGAGGATTGGGCTCGACTTCCAGCCCCTGCATCATCCATGTCAGCAGAGGACCGCATTTGCCGGTGCATGACGGATAGAAATGCCCCTGGTGCCGCACCTGCTTTCCGCCTGACTTCCCATACCAGAACTCTCCCATCGAACGTGGTGTCATGCCATGCCGGAACGCATAATCCAGAAGTTTCGGAGCCGCGCACTCCCCCGTGCCTCCGGGAGGCACAAGTCCGCGGCCTGCGAAAATATCCTTTATGCTCTTCTTCTCTCCCTTTCCGTTCATGACGACATACTGCCCGAAAAGCCAATCCTGCAACGCCGCGGACATTTCGGCAGGGCTGCGGTCACAGGCAGACTCATGGCCGGCGGAAGCATCAGGCGCTCCGGCAGCAAGGTCAGCAGCAACATGTCCGCCGGCAACAGAAGCGCACATAGCGCGGGCAAGACGCGATATCTCCGTCTCGGTGCAGCGGAAATATCCCTCCGGATCGGTATAATCGTATATAGGCGGGACAAAGCCCTCCACAACGGCCCTGCCGCCCGCGAGTCCGGAAAATCCGTACAGGACCCCTTCGTCACACACGAGCACGCCGAGCATCTTCCCCTCAGAGAACAAAGCGTCCAAAGACGGATCGGAAGCTATGCGCGAGATCAGCTTCCGGGACGCCCCGACGACCTCCGCGGAAGGCGTATATCTGAAAGGATAGGTAAAAAACTTGTCCATTATTGGCTTTTTGTCTTACAAATTTAGTAACTTTACACGATTTATACCATTTATAAAATGATGAACATAGCATATTGCTCTGACAAATATCAGTACACCATGGGAAAATCATTCTACGACAGTGGAATGAAAGACCGCAAGGCCATATTCAACTTCTTCTACCGCAAGGCGCCGGAAAACAACAACTGGGCAGTCGTAAGCGGAACCGACGAAGTAATCGAGATGATAAATAACCTTGGCCGTATGCCGGCCGATTTCTTCGACAGGTTCCTGCCGGGAGACGAATATGCGGAATACAGGAAATTCCTCAGCACGATGAAGTTCACAGGAAACGTATGGGCCATGAAAGAAGGCGAGATCGCCTTTCCAAACGAGCCGGTGATCATAATCGAAGGCCCTCTTGTAGAGGCGCAGGTGCTCGAGACTCCCCTGCTGTGCATAATGAACCATCAGATGGCGGTGGCCACCAAAGCATCGCGCGTGTGCCGCGCGACATCGCGCCCAGTCAGCGAATTCGGCTCGCGGCGCGCTCACGGGCCATGGGCCGCGACATACGGCGCGAAAGCCGCGATCATCGCAGGCTGCGCCAACACTTCGAACATCCTTACCGGAGTAAAATACGGATACGGCAGCACGGGCACCATGGCCCACAGCTATGTGACAAGTTTCGGCTGCACGGTGGAGGGCGAGCACACTGCATTCAGCCGCTACTGCCAGACCCACATGGGCGAACCGCTGATCCTGCTCATCGATACATACGACACGCTTAAATGCGGCATCAAGAATGCGATACGCGCTTTCAAGGAGAACGGCATAGGCAACGGCTACAGACCGGTTTACGGCATACGCCTGGACAGCGGCGACCTCGCCTACCTCAGCCAGAAATGCCGCAGCATCCTGGATGAGAACGGACTTACGGAATGCAAGATCTTCGCGACGAACGGACTGGACGAATACCTCATCGCGGACCTTGAGCGCCAGGGAGCGTGCATAGACAGCTACGGCGTGGGCGATGCAATCGCGACCAGCAAGCAGGCTCCGTGCTTCGGCGGCGTGTACAAGCTCGTGCAGATCGACGGCATGCCGGTACTGAAACGCAGCGAAGACAAGATCAAGCTCATAAATCCCGGCTTCCAGATCACATACCGCATAAAGCTCAGGGGACAGGACGGAAAGATGTCAAACGAAGCCGACGTCACCTGCCTGCGGGGCGACAAAATGGAAGAGGACATGAAGGAGGGCAGGACCGTCACCATATTCGACGAGTTCGACCGCTTCAAGCACAAGACCCTGCAGGAGGGCGAATACGAAATAAAGGCGCTTCAGGAGCAGGTGATAAAGGACGGCTCGGTAATCGCGCCGCAGCGCAGCCTTGCGGAGAAAAAGGAATACTTCAATACCGCATTGATGGAATTCGACGCATCCGAAAGGCGCCTGATCAACCCGCATTATTACAAAGTGGACATCAGCCGGGACCTCTATGATATGAAACTGGAGATTCTGGACCGCCTGAACCGCGAAATAGAAGACTTCGACCTGTAATATACGGACGGGCATACCGCCTGCAACGCAACGGACTTGAAAAAGAAAAAACTCATATTCCCGCTTCTGCTGGTCACGTTTTTCGTGCTCCAGTGTTTTTCGTCGCCCGTCAACCGGCTGAAATGGATGTCATTCGCGCAGATTGACGACGATGACGATGACATGGAGGAGGAATATAATCCGCGCCTGCACATACCGGACAGCGTTCTGATGACATGGAGCGCGGACAGTCTCAGAGCATATTCGGATTCAATCATCGCCCTGTACCCGATAGACAGCATAATGCTGTACGAAGAGACGGTATTGCTGGATACGCCGGATTCGATCCAGGCCCATGTCGATTCCGTATTTTACAGCATATTCAAAGCCGATTCCATTGCGAAAGCCAAAATCGCATTCCAGCACTGGTTCGACTCCCTGCCGAAGAAAGAACAGAAAAAATGGATAACGGAGAATGTCACCATCCCGATGCAGAAGCGCAAGATGGACAGCATCCTCCATATAAAGGACAGCATACAGGCATACAAGGACAGCGTCATACAGAATACGCCGAGGGTGCTGGAGACCTCATATATTCCCGACTCGATGCTGTACAAGCGCATCATTGTCCTGACACAGGACAAGTTCAACGGCGAATTCAGGGCGACGGACCTTGACACCAGCTACAACTACCATTTCTATGATTATCCGTTCCTCAGGAAAGATGTGAACGCGACATGGCTGGGCGTGGCCGGAGGGCCGCTGCAATATTACGATGCGGACAAAAGGGATGAGGAACGTAACGTGCTGTTCTTCTCCCCTCTCAGGGCATGGACATACGATTCATCCGACGCGCCGTCATTCAACACCAAGACTCCGGCCACCGAACTGGCATACTGGGGCAACCCTTTCGGGGCCACGGACCAGGAGGAAATCAACCTGCGCTTCATGACAACGCAGAATATCACTCCGGAACTGAATGCCACTTTCGAGCTGAACAAGTGGGGTGCGGGAGGCAATCTCCAGCGCCAGCATACGGCCTCATACCATCTGAATACCGGCGTCAACTATCTGGGCAAGAAATATGCGCTGCATGCCGGCTGGCTGCATGACAAGGACCAGGCCCAGGAAAACGGCGGAATAGTGAACCTCGCGGACATCAGGGACACGACCCTGAATTCAAGGGAGCTGGAGGTGAACCTTTCAAACGCTGAAAGCTGCACGAAACGCGACGTAGTGTACCTGAACCAGAATTTCAGGATACCGCTCGGCAGGGACTCGCTCACAGCCACTACCGCTTTCATCGGCCACAGCGCGGAATTCAGCTCATACAAGAGGACATATAACGACAATATCACGAACGCTTACGGGCGAGCCTTCTACCGCGGCGTGTTCAACCTCAACCCGAACAGGAGCAATGACACCCTCGGGGTCATGAAACTGGACAACAAGGTATACATGAGGCTGCAGCCATGGAAGGAGGATTTCTTCATATCGAAGATAGACGTTGGCATCGGAGACAAGCTGGTAAGGTATACAAGCGCCGAAAAGAACGAGGACAGCAGCGTAAGCTACGGCAAGGTATTCGAGAACAACATGTACGCCTACGCCGGCGCCAACGGCATGGTGAGCAGATATTTCGACTGGAACGCCAGAGGATGCATCAGTTTCCTCGGGTACGAGGCCGGCGATTTCGACATAGACGCCAATGCCGTGTTCAGCATGTACCCGTTCCGCAGGAACCGCAACTCGCCCGTAAAGATAGGCGCACACTTCTCCACACGCCTGACGGCAGCCGACTATTACATGCAGCACATGCTACTGAACCACTTCTGCTGGGAAAACGATTTCTCGAAACGCTCGGACACGAAGATTTCAGGCTTTGTGGAGGTTCCGTCATGGAAACTGCGCGCCGAGGCCGCCTACAATATAATGGCTAACACCGTATATTTCGACAATCTCGGCATCATACGCCAGAGCGACCATCCGGTAAATGTCATAGGCGTGAACCTGAGTGAAGAGTTCGTGCTGTGGAAGTTCCATTTCGACAACAGGATACTGGTGCAGTTCAGTTCGGACAACGAGGTGGTGCCGGTACCGCTTGTGGCCCTCAACCTAAGGTACTACCTGCAGATCGATGCCGTGAAGAACGTGCTGCAGATGCAGCTTGGCGCGAACATGCTGTATAACACGAAATGGAACCTGCCGGCATACAATCCGAATCTCGGAGTGTTCTACAACCAGACGGAAATGGCCCTTGGCAACTGCCCGTACATAGACGTATTCGTCAACATGCAATGGAAAAAGGCCTGCATCTTCATCAAGATGGAGAACATAGGCAACGGCTGGCCGCTGAAAAAAGGAAAGGATTACTTCACGTCATACGGCTATATACACTCGCAGCGTCATTTCGAGAACATCAAGTTCGGAATATTCTGGCCGTTCTACGTGAAGCCGGCAAAAGACCGCGGACATGCGGCTCAAATGCACAATCACAGCCACGACCATATCCATTAGGACCGGAGGCGCTCCAGGAATTCCCGGACAGGCGTTTTATTAACGGTAATCCACGCTTCTGGACGGCCTGACCCTGGAAATGAAGGCGCAAGGGACAGTGATCACCGCCATAATGAACAGAAAGGCCAGCAAGTCGGTCGCAAGTATGAAGCCCGGATCAAGGCTCACCGGCACATACGAAATGAAATAATTCTCCGGATTCAGAGTGACGGCATGGGAATAGTGCTGCACCGCGCAAAGCAGCAGGGCAACGGCATTTCCACACAGCATGGCCTTGCATACGGAGCGGGCCGAAGACAGCAGGAAAGTACGGATTATGCCCCCGTCAGTCATGCCGAGGGTTTTCAGGACACCTATGGTATTTATGTTCTGGAACAGCAGTATAAGCAGTCCGCTCACCATATTGAAACCGGCCACGACGGTCATGAGGATCAGGATTACTTTAACGTTCATGTCGATAAGGTCCAGCCAGTCGAAAATCTGCGTATAGCGTCTGCGCAGGGTCGAGGCATACAGGGCTCCCTGGTCCTCATCCTCGTACAGGAGGTATGAAATCTCCTCGCATACGGCCTCGCTTTTATCCGCATCCCGCCATTCCGGGTCCAGGGTAACTTCCAGACCGCCTGCCTGGTCGCTGTCATAGGAAACGACCGTGCGCAGAAGATCCGCATCGCACATCACCACCAGTTTGTCATCATCCGTCACTATGCCGTCATAAATGCCGGCCACCTCAAAGTTCCTGACAGACACGCGGCCGCTGATGAAATACCCTGTCAGACGCGAGGAATCCCGGAGCGAAAGAATGGAAGCGAGACGCCGCGGAATCACTATGGAGCGGGGATTGCCGCTCCCGGATGACTGGTCCGTGCCCTTGAACAGGACGCCGTGCACATCCCCGCCGTTTTTAAGGATACCTCCCGCATAAATCACTGGCACAGCATTCCGCACGCCATCAATACCCTCTATTGCTTCGCACAGTTTCCGGGCGTGCATGACGGGAGCCTCATCCGCAGGATACACTGATTCGACGGAAATGTCTCCGCCAAGTTCCGACAGGGCATCGTATATTGCCGAACGGAATCCGGCGGCGATGGCTATCGCGGTTATCATCACGGCGAAGCTCACCGCGATGGAAACCGCCGCAACCCTGCTTTTGAAGCGGATCCCTCTGGATATGAATAACGGAGCGCCCAAGCTATTTTTTCTTTTTCATGGCCGCACGGCGGTTTATCAGCGATATGTTCTGAGCCGCCACGGCATCCTCAGGATCGATTTTCGAGGCCTTGACAAAATATTTGAGGGCCTTCTTGTCGTCTTTCTTCGCGCTCACGTAATACGCGCCCATATTGTCAAGGAAGGCTGTCTGTTTCGGACGGTACTTCAGCACACGCTCGTTCAGCTTGCGGAAAGCCTCGTAGCTCTGCTCCGAACCTGTATTGTAGAAAAGCAGCGCGAAAGTCTGTATCTCCGAAAGGAAGTCATCCTCGCCGAAAGCCGTCTCACCCGGCACATTCCATCTGGACTTTGCCGTAAAATGGCGGTCCACGATATCCAGCAGCAGGTCCAGGCTCAGGTCAGGGACGGTCTTTTCATAAGAAGCGAGCGCATCCGCCTTCAGGAGAATGATGTCCAGCCTGTCGTTCTCAATGGATATAGCCTGGTCAAGCGAACCCACGGCCTTTGCGAAATACTGCGGCTCGAACACTTTCTCATTATAATAGAACACCTTGCGTCCCGTGCTATCCTTCATCTCCAGCAGAGGCGTCAGGCCCAGATAATTGGCCTTGTTGCTGACGACGAGGCTGTCGCGCATGCTCTTGGTGAGATAATAGTTAAAGCGCGCCACCATGTGTCCGACATCCGAAGGGTCGGCTTTCTCCCACTTGTCCAGAAGTGTCTCCACTCCCACGCCGTCAAAGCCTACCCTGGAAACCAGAGCATTGTAGCGTGTCTTATAGTTTTCCGTCGTCTGGGCGCCGAGAAGCACGGCCGCCGTCAGGAAAAAAGTCGCAATTACAGTCTTTTTCATCATTCTACATTCATTAATATGCGGCGTCCCGCAGGATGCAGGTTATTTGCCCTGCTGCCGAGGTTTTTCATAAATCCTAGCCTCAACCCCTCATAGCTGACCGTCACGTAGCCTTTGGGCGCGTCTTTCAGGACTATGGCGTCCTTGTGCAGGAAACGCAACGCGTCCCGGCGGTCCATAGGTACATCCGGAAAATCCTCCGGATCAAGTACGGTGCTCAGGGCAAGGTCTGCGCAAGGTATCCTGTCCCTGCCTTTCAAGGTGAAGGCATGCACTCCGGCGTTCAGGACATTGAGTTTCTTTCCTATGAGCGAAAGGGCCGAAGCCACAGTTGCAGGCAGGGCGAATATCTCCCCGTCTTTCTCGAAGAACTGAAGGTTTCCGTCATGGCGCGCATCATCCATGCCGCCAGTATCGCCGGAACTGTCCTCCGGAACCGTCTCCGCGGCACGACGCAGGGCATCCGCCAGTTCATCCGGACTGCCTTTGTAAAGGGCGGCGCAGTACTGTCCTTCTCCCATCACCTCGCCCGGAATCATCAGAAAGCCGCATTCAGTGGCCCTCGGCCCATCGAAAGGCATGTCCAGAGTCATGACAGTGGCGCCGAGTCCGGAGCATATCCACTTCACGTTGTCATCGTTCTCGTCATCATTCAGGGTACAGGTGCTGTAAATCAGCACACCGCCGTCCTTGAGAGAATTCCAGGCATCGGCGATTATGCGGCGCTGGCGGGAGGCGCACATCCTCACATTCTCCTCGCTCCACATCTGCCGCGCGTTCTCGCTTTTGCGGAACATGCCCTCGCCCGAACAAGGGACATCGGCCACGATGATGTCGAAGAACCGGCCCAGACGTCCGAAATCCTTCGGATCGCTGCCTGTCACCACGACATTCGGATCACCCCACCGCGCCACATTGTCCTGCAGGGCAAGGGCACGGGAGCGGATCACCTCGTTCGACACGAGCATGTAGTCCTTGCCCGTTTCAAGCAGGGAAGCTGACATGTCAGTGGTTTTTCCGCCGGGAGCGGCACAAAGGTCCAGCACCCTGCCGCAGGCGAAACCCGCCCTGAGGATCTCCCTGAACATCCAGCCCACGAGCATGGCCGAAGGGTCCTGCACGTAGTAAAGGCCGGCATGGAAGAGAGGATCCAGAGTAAAGGACGGACGCTGGGACAGATAATGCGCCCAAGGACTCCACGACACCGGAGACTCCGCCGCCAGATGTTCCGGAAGAGGGTCTTCCGGAGAGAACTTGAACGGGTTGAGACGTATCGCAACCGGAATGTTACTGCTGGATGTATCCGCCATTGGCTATCGCGAGTACTACCTGGTCCAAAGCCTCCTGGATCTTCGATCCCAGCATCGTGCGCATCATAAAGTTAAGGTCCGCCGAGACAGTAATAGTAAGGCTTGTCTGGCTGATGAGCGGAGCCGGGTCGAAATGAAATGTCACCGTAAAGTGGAAAGGCGCGTCGGCATCCTGGAAAACGACTTTCGAGAATTCGTGTTTCTCGGCTATGCGCACGGCCACGGTAAAGCCTGCGTATGAGGTGGTGATCGTATCACCCTCTATCCTGACATTCTCACGCTTGTCGGCAGGAACCGCCGCAAGCAGAGCTTCAAGGTTGGTAAATGCATAGAAAAGAGCCATCTGAGGCTGGTTCACTATGACGGTTTTGCTCTTGTATTCGGCCATAATCTTCGTATATTTGCACAAAGTTAACAATTTCCGCCAATGATGCACAAGATTTATTTTGAAAGAAGATGTATCGTCATATGCAGCCCGGACGACCAGGCCCTCCAGGATCCCAACGCGATATGCTTCAATCCGGGGGATGATTTCAGCTTCACGGATCTTGTGGGAATGTTCGAAAGCGGAGCCGAACTGATGAAAGTATGCATACCGGCCGAGGATGTCGAGGAAACTTACCGCAGGATATGCGGTGAATTCTATGAAGTGAACGCGGCAGGAGGCCTCGTGCGCAACAAACGCGGTGATTACCTGCTTATCAGCCGTTTCGGGCTGTGGGACCTGCCCAAGGGCCACCAGGAAGAGGGCGAGGACACGGCGGTGTGCGCCGTACGCGAGGTGGAGGAGGAGACCGGCATACACGAGCTGGAGACAGGAAAGCTGATCTGCATCACGGACCATTGCTATTTCCGCGCAGGCAAATGGCATCTCAAGCATACATACTGGTATGACATGCTGTATACCAACCCTCTGGACCTTACGCCGCAGGGCGAGGAAGACATAGCGAAGGCGGCATGGGTCGCCAAATCGTCCCTGCCGCCTTATCTCACGAACACTTTCCCGTCAATCGCGGAAGTGTTCCGCGAGGCGAAAGTCTGAAATTCCATTAAACGATGAGCAGCGCGTCTCCGTAAGGGCCGAAGCTGTAATCGTTCTCAAGCGCGCTGTTGTATGCGGCCATGGTCTTTTCATAGCCTCCGAAAGCCGCAACGGCCATGAGCATGGTCGAGCACGGAAGGTGGAAGTTGGACACTATGGCGTCAGGGATCGCATACCTGTACGGAGGGAATATGAACTTGCTGGTCCATCCGTCATAAGGAATCACCTCGTCGTTCGTGGTGACATAAGTCTCGAGCGAGCGCATTACCGTGACTCCCACCGCAAGCACCTTGCCGCCGGCACGCTTGGTCCGGTTGATCTTCCCCGCCGCCTCCGGAGTGATGATTATCCTCTCGCTGTCCATGCGGTGCTTCGAAAGGTCCTCCACATCCACGTCACGGAAATATCCGAGGCCCATGTGGTCCGTGATGAACGTGCTGTCGATGTCGGCGAGAATCATACGGCTCATCATCTGTGACGAGAAATGCGTGCCCGCGGCAGGAGCCGCGACGGCGCCCTCGTGACGGGCGAAGATGGTCTGGTAGCGCTCCGCATCCGTTTCGTCCACCTTGTCTTTCACCCAAAGAGGCACAGGAGTCTGGCCCATAGCATAAAGGGCCTCCTTGAACTCGTCATACGTTCCGTCGAAAAGGAAACGCAGGGTACGTCCGCGGGAAGTGGTGTTGTCTATTACCTCCGCGACCAGCGACTCGTCATCGCCGAAATAAAGTTTGTTGCCGATTCGTATCTTGCGCGCCGGATCCACGACAACGTCCCACACACGCTGCTCGCGGTTCAGTTCACGCAGCATGAAGACTTCGATATCGGCGCCTGTTTTTTCTTTCTTGCCATAAAGCCTCGCAGGGAATACCTTCGTATCGTTGAACACGAAATTGTCACCCTTTCCGAAATAGGAAATGAGATCTTTAAAGATCTTGTGCTCGATCTCCCCCGTCTCGCGATGAAGGACCATCAGCTTGCACTCGTCCCTCCACAAAGAAGGTTCCTTTGCTATCTTCTCCGCAGCAAGAGGAAAGTTGAATTGAGATAGTTTCATATAAATGCTTTACAAATATGGTATAGCGACCAGTTTATTATACGATAATATCGGACTTTTGTTTCAATATAAATGTAAAAATCTGCAAAAATCGCAATAATTTACAATTTGTGCTTAAATGGCTGGCATCTGAAGCGCATTTTTGCAATGTTTGCAATAAAAAATGGATAAAAAAGAGCAGATATGCACATACGCGCTGAGCCGTATCCTGGCGAACTCACCGCGCACCGCAAGGGAACTCGTTGAAAAAGCGGGAGGGGCGGCTCCTTTGTTCGGGATGAACCGCGGAGAGCTGGTGCAGATCACCGGCGGGAACCTGAAACTTGCCGGCGCGATCGCGGACGCGGATCCCGGGAAGTATGAAAAGGAGCTGAACGGGATTCTGTCAGCAGGTTACGGATACATTATATATAATAGCGCGGACTTCCCTGCCCTGCTGTCGGAATGCTGCGACGCTCCCTTAGGGCTTTTTACGCTATCTTGCGACAGTGTCGCGGCGGTTTTCGGACGCGGGAGCATTTCGGTAGTCGGCACGAGGGACATTTCTCCGTACGGCAGGGAATGGTGCGGCCGCGTGGTGGAAAGCCTGGCCGCAAGCAGCGTAAGGCCGGCGATCGTAAGCGGACTTGCTTTCGGAGCGGACATCACGGCACATCTGACCGCCCTTGACAACGGACTTCCGACAATAGCGGTGATGGGCACAGGAATATCGGACATATATCCCGCCGCACACCGCGGATATGCGGAAACCATCGCCGCCACCCCGGGATGCGCTGTCATCAGCGAATACCCGCCATGCGCCGACGTCTTCCCCGTGAACTTCCTGAGCCGCAACAGGATAATCGCCGGCATGTCAGCGGCTACAGTACTGATTGAAAGCCGTATAAAGGGAGGCGGAATGTCTACGGCACGCACCGCGTTCTCTTACGGCAGGGATGTCTACGCGCTGCCGGGAAGGAACTGCGACGTACGGAGCCAGGGATGCAATTACCTCATACACCGGCACATTGCGGAACCGATAATCGGGTGTGACGAATTCCTGAAATCGCTCGGCTACGGCATTGACGGCAGACGGCGCGGCAGTGCCGCGGCGAAAATCCGCGAATACTACTCCGGATGCATGGATACGGCTGACATACGGCAGTGCGAGACCATCATACGGGAAGTCGCAGGGCACAGCGGCATAACGGTGGAAGAACTCGCCGGCCTTTGCGGCATCCCCTGCAAAAAGGCGTCCCGTCTGGCGCGCAGGCTGGAGAACGACGGTTTCATAGAGATCGATTTGTTGCAGCAATGCCGCGCAGGCCGTGGAAAATCGGGATAATTGGAGTATATTTGCGGTATGGAATTTATAGATACGCATACACACCTGTATGACGAGGCCTACGAAGGCACTGAGGGTCAGGATGCCGCGATATCCAGGGCGATTGAGGCCGGAGTGACCAGGATGATCATTCCCGACGTGAACAGCACGGAAAGAAAGGCCGTGCTGGCGCTGTGCAGAAGATGGCCGGACAACACGTATCCGTGTCTGGGCCTGCATCCTACCGAGGTGGATGAAAACTGGCAGAAGGAGACGGATCTGCTGGAAAACGCGCTTCGCGATGAAAAAGGGATCGTGGCCATTGGAGAGACGGGGCTGGACTACCATTACGGCAGGGAACATGAAAAGACCCAGAAAGAGGTTTTCCGCATGCAGATAGAACTGTCGCTCGGATACGGGCTACCGCTTGTCGTCCACTGCAGGGAGGCCGTGCAGGATACACTGGATATTCTTAAAGAATACCGCGGCAAGGGGCTCAGGGGCGTTTTCCACGCATACAGCGGAAGTCTGGAGACATTCAGGGAGTTTGACAGATACGGGGAATGGAGCATCGGCATCGGAGGCGTCCTGACTTTCAAGAAGGCGAACATAGCTGATTTCGTCAGCCGCATACCCATGGACCGCATACTTTTAGAGACCGATTCCCCCTACCTCACGCCCGTACCGTACCGCGGCCAGAGAAACGAAAGCTCATACATACCGCTGATAGCGTCGTTCCTCGCGGAAAAGACAGGAACGGACCTCCGTACCGTGGCAGATATGACCTCAAATAACGCGATAAAGCTTTTCAGGCTGTAAAAAACTTGATTTTTCTGTTGAATTCTGAAGAATAATCGCTAACTTGCGGACGTTAATTGTGATTTTTATATAACAACAATACTTTAATTCATTTTTAACTATCAAAACACTATGAAAAAGATTTTCATGTTTTTGGCAGCTTTCACAGTAGTCCTCGGCCTTTCTTGCCAGATGGCTTCAGCTCAGGATGAAGAAGTTGCTACAGAAGCTACTGAAGAGGTTTCAGAAGCAGAAATCGTTGATCCGTTCAACGCACCGGCAAGTGAGGAGCCGCTCCACCAGCAGCTCAAAACCAAGTTCATCGAGGGTGGCGCAGGCTTCATGAGCCTCGTTATCATCTGTCTTATCCTCGGTCTTGCAGTCGCTATCGAGCGTATCATCTATCTTGCACTCTGCAAGACTAACACAAAGAAGCTTCTTGCAAATGTAGAGGCTGCTCTCCAGAAAGGCGGCATCGAGGAAGCGAAGTCAGTATGCCGTGACACCAAAGGTCCGGTTGCATCCATCTTCTACCAGGGTCTCCTCCGCGCTGACCAGGGCATGGACGTAGTCGAGAAGACTATCGTTTCTTACGGCTCCGTACAGATGAGCAACATGGAGAAAGGCCTTTCATGGCTCGGCCTGTTCATCGCCATCGCACCATCCCTCGGCTTCTTGGGAACGGTTATCGGTATGATCGAGGCGTTCGACGCTATCCAGGCTGCCGGCGATATCTCTCCTAACGTCGTTGCAGGCGGTATGAAAGTGGCGTTGATCACTACCGTGGGCGGTCTGATCGTAGCCCTTATCCTCCAGTTGTTCTACAACTACATCCTTTCACAGATTGACACACTCTCTATCGAGATGGAGGATGCATCTATTTCATTGGTTGATACTCTCGTTAAATACAATAAATAATTACGATGAACAAGATCATTAAATGGGTAATGTGGGCACTGATCGCTGTCGGTGTAGCTGTGACCGTATACGCATTCGCTACCGGTTTCTCAGATACATCCGTCAACACTCTGCTCTACTGGGCCTATGCAATGGTTGGCGCAGCTATCGCATCCATCCTCGTGGCTATCGGTGCGAATGCCAAGGTTAATCCTAAGGCACTCATCACCTATGCCATCGTACTCGTTGGTGCTGCTGTACTCATCGGCGTTGCATACGTGCTCGCGCCAGGCACTCCGGCCATTAACTATAATGGTGCTCCCGTGACTGACACAACACTTAAACTTACAGACACAGTTCTTAACCTTACTTACTTCACTCTTTGCGCGTCAGTTCTCGCAATCCTCGGAAGTATCGTTTGGGGCGCTGTAAAAGGCAAATAATTATTTATTATGGCTAAAAGTAAAACTCCAGAAATCAATTCAAGCTCCACAGCCGATATTGCGTTCCTGTTGCTGGCCTACTTCCTCATGACCACTACAATGAACCAGGATAACGGTCTGCAGCGCCGTCTGCCGCCTATGCCTGATCCTAACCAGAAAGTCGAGGACCAGAAAATCAACCGCCGCAATATCATCATTGTGAAGATTAACTCGGCCGACCGTCTTTTGGCAGGAGGCCAGATTATGGACGTTAGCCTGCTCAAAGACAAGATCAAAGATTTCCTCACCAACCCTACCGATGATCCTGCGCTTCCTGAAAAAGAAGTCAAGGAGATCGAGGGATTCGGTCCATATCCGGTTTCAAAAGGCGTTATCTCGCTGCAGAACGACCGCGGTACTTCGTACCAGGCGTACATTGCGGTGCAGAATGAGCTTGTAAAGGCTGTCAACGAGCTGCGCGACGATTTCGCGAAGCAGAATTTCGGCAAGCCTTACATAAAACTGGATGAGAGCAAACAGAAGATTGTCCGTGAGGCGATTCCTCAGCAGATCTCTGAGGCTGAGCCTAAGGATGTAGGCACACGTACCAGAAGATAGGAGGTTATAGTTATGGCTAAATTCGGAAACAATAAAGACAGGCAGGTGTCTTCATTCAGCACCTCGTCCCTCTCAGATATCGTGTTCATGCTGTTGTTCTTCTTCATGGTGACAACATCAATGCGCGAGACCGAAAACAAAGTTATGATTAAGCTTCCTGAAGCTTCAGAAGTTGTCAAACTTGAGAGAAAAGACCTTGCGGCTTACGTAAATATCGGTACTCCTGTAAGAAACATGCAGGCACAGTACGGTACCGACGCGCGTATCCAGCTCAACGACTCTTTCAAGAACACAGATGACATCCGTGACTTTGTTGCTGCTGAGCGTGACGCGTTGTCCGAGGTTGACCGCCAGTTCATGACTGTGGTCATCCGCTGCGACTCCGACGTTCACATGGGTATTGTAAGTGATGTAAAACAGGAGCTGCGCCGTTGCTCGGCCCTTAAGATCATGTACACCGCACGCAAACCTCAGTAAGCGCTGAAATACTTAATAAAAAAGCCGATCCTTTCCGGGACCGGCTTTTTTGTGTCTTTATGCAGGAGGACAGGGCCTCTCACGCACAAAAAAGATTCAGGACTACCTGTTTTCAGGGAGGAGGCCGGAGGCGGCGAGATATTCGCCGATACGGTCGAGCCAGGTGTAGCTGCCGGTGCCGGGCGAGGCGGTTCTCTGGAAGCAATGGTTTCTGAGGGCCAGGGTATGCAGCTCGCACTGGATGCCCATGCTACGCATTTTCTCCCACACCTTCACCGAGTTCATCGAAGCCCAAGGATCGCTGTCCCCGTGTATCAGCAGCATCGGACATGTGTTCAGGTCGAAACTGAACTCCGGTACGAGCACGGCAGAATCGTCGTTTCCTCCGCCGGTATTGTATTCATCAGCTCCGTCCGTAAGCGAATACGCAGGATAAATGGCGATGCCCCACTGCACGTTGCACGGAAGCCTGTCAATCGAATCCACCGGAAGATAAGAGCCGTGCATCGAGGAAGTCACGCCCATCAGGGTCAGATGGCCGCCGGCCGAGCTGCCCATGATGCCGATACGGCCAGGATCAAGGCCATACGACGCAGCCTCGCTCCGTACGACGCGTATCGCACGCTGGAGGTCCTGCCATGCGGTTGTATGTTTCGCAAGTCCGCCCGCAGGACGTGGAGTGCGGTATTTGACCGTAACCACGGTCATTCCGAGGTCATTGAGATATTTCCTTGCGGGAAGCACCTCGAACGATTCGGGATCATTGCCGGTATATGAGCCTCCGGAATATATGATCTGAATCGCCGTGGTCTTCAGTTCCTTCGGGAAGTGCCACTCGAGATACGGGATGCACTGGTGCTCCTGCATGTCGGGCATTTTCCCCTCAGGCCATACGGCCTCCGTTTTCTTTCCGCTGCCGTTATCATAGCTGAATCTGTCCATGACGGATACCTCAGGTCCGGGATCTCCCATGAAGCCCATCTGCCTCATGAATTCGATGCCCCTTTCCAGCCCCAGCGCGCTGTGTCCCGCATCCGGATACAGATGAAGTTCCGCAGGAATGCCGCGTCTGCGCAGCTCACGGTAAATCAGTGTGGAACCGTTGGGAGAATAAGGATCCTTACCGCCGTGATGAAGGCTCATGGGGCAGGTCCTTTCATCGAAGTTGAAAACCTTTGAAACAGTGACATCCGGCCCGTAGCCGTCCATTGAGGCCGGCGTACCGTTCTCTCCGTCGCTTGTAACATATGCAGGGGCAAATGCCACCGCCCAGTTTATATGGCATGGAAAATCGTCTGCGGAATCTATGCGCCCGTATGCGGCGGTCTGCGAGTTCGCGGCCAGAAGGACAGCCAGATGCGAGCCGGCCGACATCGAGACAGTGCCGATCCTCTCCGGATCAATGCCTCTTTTTTCCGCCTGGCTGCGGATAAGGCGCACCGCCCTCTGCCCGTCCTCCCACGCGCTCTGATATATAGGAAGCCCCTCCGGACGCGGAGTCCTGTACACGAGGTTCACGCACTGGAAGCCGAGCCCTGTGAAACGCTCGTTCCACTGCCTTACATAGTCCACATCGCAGGTACAGTTGTATGCGCCGCCCGAAATGAGGATCATGCAGCCGCCGTTGGGTTCAGCCGGACTGTCCATCCACTCTATGTACGGCCGCCTGTGTTCCGAAGCGTTGAATCCCGGTGCCGACACTTCGTCAGTCATCGCCGCGATCTGGCCCTCGCGGACATCCGGCATCTTGTCCTTAGGCCATATATATTCCCTTTTTCCCGCATACATGGCGGTGCCGAGGAAAATGAAACAACAGAAAGAAATGATGATTCTCAGGATTTTCTTGTAATGCATATCGTATGGCTTTATCTGTAATCCTGCCGCAGTAAAGCGCAGGCCGGCTGCAAATCTAATCATATTTGATTATTCTGCAAAGAAGACAGATTTTTTTATTATATTTGCGCGTTTGTATAGAATATAAAACAGTAACCCATGTCCGATATCAAACGTATTAAAATCAAAGACCTTCTCAGCATGCAGGCAGGATCTGAAGTGCTTGCGAAAGGCTGGGTAAGGACCAAACGCGGAAATAAGGAAATCGCTTTCATAGCGCTCAACGACGGAAGCACGATCAGCAACATCCAGATCGTGGCCGACAAGGCCGCTTTCAGCGAAGAACTCATGCAGAAAATCACCACCGGCTCATGCATCGCGGTGAAAGGCCGCCTTGTGGAGAGCGTCGGAAGCGGTCAGGCTGTGGAGATACAGGCCGGGGAAATAGAGCTTTACGGAGAGTGCGACCCTATGCGCTACCCTATCCAGAAGAAAGGATGCACTATGGAGTTCCTCCGCACCGTAGGCCATTTCCGTCCGAGGACCAACACTTTCGGCGCGGTGCTCCGCATACGCAACCAGATGGCTTTCGCCATTCATGATTATTTCCACAGCAAGGGCTTCGTTTACTGGAACTCGCCTCTTATCACCGCCGCGGACTGCGAGGGTGCAGGCGAGATGTTCCATGTCACCACACTGGACCTGAACGACATTCCGAAGAACAAGAAAGGGGAAGTGGATTTCAAGCAGGACTTTTTCGGCAAACAGACCAGCCTCACCGTATCCGGACAGCTGGAAGCTGAGATCGGCGCAATGGCGCTGGGCGAGGTATACACCTTCGGCCCGACTTTCCGCGCCGAGAACTCCAACACTCCGCGCCACCTTGCGGAGTTCTGGATGGTGGAGCCTGAAATGGCGTTTTACGATATCAATGACAACATGGATATAGCCGAGGACTTCATCAAGCATCTGATCAGGTACGCGCTGACAAACTGCCATGATGACATCAAGTTCCTCAACGACATGTACGACAAGGAGCTAATAGAGCGCCTCGAGGGCGTCCTGAAGGAGGATTTCGTGCGTCTGTCATATACTGAAGGCATAAAGCTTCTCGAGCAGGCGGTGGCAGAGGGCCACAAGTTCGAATTCCCTGTGGGCTGGGGCACGGACCTGCAGAGCGAGCACGAGCGCTATCTTGTGGAGCACTATTTCAAGAAGCCTGTCATACTCACCGACTATCCTAAGGACATCAAGGCTTTCTACATGAAGCAGAACGAAGACGGCAAGACCGTACGCGCGATGGACGTGCTCTTCCCTAAGATCGGCGAGATCATCGGAGGATCGGAGCGCGAGGCAGACATAAACAAGCTCGAGAAACGTATCGACGAACTTGGAATGGGACGCGAGACTCTCGAATGGTATCTTGACCTGCGCCGCTTCGGCAGCGCCCCTCACAGCGGCTTCGGCCTCGGATTCGAGCGTCTGCTGCTCTTCGTGACCGGCATGAGCAACATCCGCGACGTAATTCCATTCCCACGTACACCTAAAAACGCAGAATATTAACAGATTATGCTTATCATCGGTATCGCCGGGGGATCGGGCTCCGGCAAAACGACTGTAGTCAGGAAAATCACGGAGTCGCTGAACAAGAAAGTGGCTGTCATCTCGCAGGATTCATACTACAAGGACAGCGGACACATTCCTGTCGAGGAAAGGGTGAACATCAACTTCGACCACCCCGATGCCATAGACTGGGATCTCCTGTGCAGCCATCTTGCCGACCTTCGCCAGGGCAAGAGCATCGAGCAGCCGGTCTACTCGTACATCACCTGCACCCGCAGCAAGGACGAGACCAAGACAATCGAGCCCGCCGAAGTGATAATCGTGGAGGGAATACTTATCTTCTCCGTAGCGAAGCTCCGCAAGCTCATGGACATACGTGTATTCGTGGACGCCGAGAGCGACGACCGTCTGATACGCATCATCGGCCGCGACATCAGAGAGCGCGGACGTAACATGGAATCGGCCATCGACCACTACATGTACACCGTGAAGCCGATGCACCTTCAGTTCATCGAGCCGAGCAAGCGCTATGCGAACGTCATAATCCCCGAGGGCGGCCACAACCAGGTGGCTATCGACATCATTGCCAATACTGTCGATACTGCCCTTAAAGCAGGCGGCAAGATCCGCACCCAGCAGAACAGATAACCACGCGACACGGCGCGAAAACAATGAGAAAAGAGGACAAGGCAGGATTGCAGATCACCATAATATTTCATTTGGTGGTGCTGATAATCCTGCTTGTCGCAGGTATAGGCCATGAACTCGTGGCCGAAAACAGTTTCGTCCTGGACTTCTCGAAACAGGAGGAAAAGGAAACGGAGCTGAAGAAAGAGGAACTCAGGCAGGACATAAGCAAACGCATCGACGACATGATTGCCGCCGCGAATGCCGGCAATCCGATCAGGAACATAGCCGTCAGCGGAAATCTCGCCGATGACAGGCACTCCGCCAGAGAAACAGCGGAACTCATGAACGACGCAGCCCGCCTGTCGGCGGACCTCAGGGCAGGATACAAAGCCGCCGTCGAAGAGGACGCAAGGGAAGAGACCGTGGACATAACGCCGCGCAAGGACAATGACAAGGAAGAGGGCCGGGAATACAAGGGGCCGTCGGTCCTGAGCTGGACCCTCGAAGGCAGGAAAGCAAGCCATCTCCCGATTCCGGCATACCGGTGCTACGGGGCCGGCGAGGTGTGCGTGGCCATAGTCGTGGACCAGCAGGGCAAGGTTGTGAACGCCAAGGTGAACGAAGCGGCGTCGTCATCAGCGGACGAATGTCTGCGCAATTTCGCTGTGAGGGCGGCCCGCATGAGCAGATTCGACAGGAACATGTCTGCCCCTGTACGTCAGGCGGGAGAGATAGTGTATGCATTCATAGCGCAGTGACATGAACCGTCTGCTGAAAAATATGGTGTATCATACGCCCCGGCTGTTCAGTGACAGAACCTATCTGGAACTTTATTTCGAACTTCACATGGGATACCGTCCGGATCTGGACAACCCGGTCACTTTCAATGAGAAGATACAATGGCTGAAGCTACACGACCGCAGGGCGGAATATGCGTCCATGACGGACAAATGCGAGGCCAAGAAATTCGCGGCAAGGGTGATAGGCCAGGAGCACATAATCCCCACGCTCGCGGTATATGACAGCGCGGATGATATAGACTGGAACTCCCTGCCGCGGCAATTCGTGCTAAAATGCACCCACGACAGCGGCGGGCTGGTATTGTGCAGGGACAAAACCTCGCTTGACATAAGACAGGCACGCCGGAAGCTGTCCGCGGCGCTGAAGAACGATTTCTGGTACCGACAGAGGGAATGGGCGTACAGGAACGTACGCCCGAGAATAATATCGGAGCCGCTTATGGGCGGCAGCGAGGGGCTTGCGGACTACAAATTCTTCTGCTTCGGCGGAAAACCGGAATTCATGTACATATCCGAGGGAATGGACGACCACGGCACGGCAAGGATGTCTTTTACGGACATGCAGGGGCGGAAGCTGCCTTTCAGCCGTTCTGACTATGCCTCATACGATGGGGAAATCCCGATACCTGGGAACCTTTCCACGATGACGGAAATGGCAGGAGAGCTTGCCCGGGCCGTGAACAACAGTTTCATAAGGGTGGATCTGTACAATGTGGACGGCCATATTTATTTTTCAGAACTTACCTTTTACCCCAACGGCGGCCTTCTCCCTTTCCGTCCGGCAGAATGGGACAGAAAGCTTGGAGATTTGATTGTATTGTAATGGCGGCACAGATATCACAGAACAGCAGGCGCGTGGCAAAGAACACTTTGCTGCTGTACCTGCGCATGCTGCTGCTCATGGGAATCGGCCTGTACACCTCGCGTGTCATACTGAAAGCGCTGGGAGTGGAGGACTTCGGCACATATACGGCGGTGTACGAGATGGTGATGATCTTCACCATAGTGTCCAACAGCATCAGCAACGCGATCAGCCGCTTCATGGCCTACGAGATCGGAAAAGGCAGCCTCGAACGCCAGAGGAAGGTGTTTTCCTCGGCTATAATCATCCAGACCGGGCTCTCCGCGCTCATTGTCCTGCTGACAGCAAGCCTCGGGCTGTGGTATCTATACCACGGCCTCGTGATACCGGCGGACAGAAAGGACGCGGCGCTGTGGGTGATGATATGCACCGCAGGGCTTCTGATCGTACAGCTGTACAGCATACCTTTCAACGCCACGATCATAGCTGCCGAGGACATAAAGGCTTTCGCATACATAAGCATACTGGAGGCGGCGCTTAAACTCTGTATCGCTTTCGCAATCAGCCGCACTCAGGCGGACCGTCTTGTGACATACGCCGTCCTGATGCTGGCCGTCGGCCTTGTCATACGCAGCACGTACGCCGTTTATTGCAGACGCCATTGTCCACAGTCCACGGGCGGAATACGCTTCGACAGGGACATAATCAGGGAGATGCTGGGGTTCAGCGGCTGGAGCTTTCTCGGGAACGGAGTCAGCGTCATGAGCACGAAAGGAGTCAGCATGCTTGCCAACGGCTTTTTCGGAGTGGGAGTGAATGCGGCAAGGGGAATAGCCGTCCAGGTGGAGAACATAGTAAAGCAGTTCGTATCGAATTTCCTTACCGCGCTCAATCCGCAGATAACAAAGAGCTGGGCTGCGGGAAACAGGGAATACTGCTACGAACTGGTGGGAAAAGGATGCAAGTTCAGCATGCTGACAATACTGTTCTTCGCGGTTCCGTTCGCGTTCGAGGCGGATGCCGTGCTCGGGCTGTGGCTTGCACAGGTTCCGCAATGGGCCGCTTCATTCACGCGTCTGACCCTCTTCTGCCTTCTGGCTGAAATGGGCGTAAATTCCATATTCCAGCTTGTAATGGCTACAGGGCGCGTTTCAGGATATTACATCATAACGTCCTGCATCACTGCATCGGGATTCATACTCAGCTGGGTTGTCTTCGCAATGGGCTGCGGCCCCGCGGCAAGCTACCTGGCGATACTTGCGGCCATGGCTGCCGCGGACATAGCGAAAATAGCGATAGCGCGCAGGATAGCGGGCTTTCCGGTCCTTGACTTCGTACGCGGCATCATAATTCCGGTATTCTTTGCCGGTGTCGCCGGAACTGCCGCATGCATCCCTGCATATCTGTGGATGGAGGAAAGTACGGCGCGCCTGTTCATAAACGCGGCGGCATCCGTATCCGTCATGGCGGCATATTCATATTTCATGGTGCTTACCGCTGGAGAAAGGGATTTCGCAAAAGAGACTTTGGCTAAATTATGGAAAAAAAAGTTCTGGTTATAATCGTCACATACAACGGCGAGAAATGGATACGCCGCTGCGTGGAAAGCGTGTCTGAGAGCAGTTTCCCTGCTGACATCATGGTGATTGACAACATGTCATCGGACAGGACTGTGGAATGCCTGCCCAGAGAGGGTGTGATTCTGGTGCGCAATACGGAAAACGCAGGCTTCGGAGCCGCCAACAACATCGGTTTCGCGTATGCGGTAGAGCACGGATACGACTATGTGTACCTTCTCAATCAGGACGCATATCTGGAGCCGGGAACCCTTGAAAAACTTGTAAGCGTACATTCATGGAGCCCTGAATACGCGGTGCTGAGCCCTGTACAGCTGAATGCGGACGGAAATGCGGACAGGCAGTTCCAGAAAAAGACAGGGATATCCCGGACCACAGGCTACGACATTCCGGTACCTGTGAAATTCGTCATGGCCGCACACTGGCTTATCCCGGTGGATGTGATACGCGACGTGGGGGCGTTCTCCCCTTCCTTTCATCACTATGGCGAGGATGACAACTACTGCGACCGCGCACATTACCGCGGCTACAAGATCGGGGTCGTGACCTCGGTGACAGGAATACATGACAGGGGCGGACGCAAGACGGACAAGGAACGGCGCTGCCGCATGAAATGCCTTATACCTGTAATCAGGATGAGCGATCCGTCGCCGCGTGCATGGAGCTGGACACGTAGCTTCTTATGGCTGCTTCTGTGCAGCATAAGGAATTTCAGCATGATACCTGTAAGATCGGCAGGCGCGCTGTGGAAAAGGCGCGCCGGGATTAAAGAGAACCGCAGGCTGAGCCGTGATTCTAAAGGAGCGTTTTTAACCAGGTCCTGAAACGCAGGAACAGCTGCATCACACGCGGAACGCGGCTGTACTCCTTCATAAAATACAGGTAGCTGTCACGCCAGTGCCTGTAGACAGCCTTCGAAGGCTGTTTTTTTGTTGTCTGCGCACCAAGATGTATGATGCTTATGCGTGGAAGAAGCACGCAGGTACGCCCCTCTTTCATGAGTCTGGCGCTTAGGATATGCTCCTCGAAATACAGGAAGGTATTCGGGTCCAGCCATCCTGTCTTCCTGAAAAGATCTTTCGGAAGCATCATGCAGCTGCCAGGAGGCACCTCCGTTACAAAGGAATCCGGAATAACCCTGTGAGGACAGGCCTCGAAATCCTCCACCGGCAGGAATTCCCTGCGCGACAGGCATGGAATGCGGAGCAGAGCTGGGCATCCGCGGCCAATACGGTCCAGCGATGTGGCCTGCAGGAACAGATCCTTCGTACTCTTCTGGAGACGCAGGCATGCCCTGTCTATGCTGCCGTCCGGAGCCTTTACCAAAGGAAATACGACGCCGCACTCCGGATGAGTGTCCAGATACCGCGCCATCGGCGTCACGACATCCATTGTAAGGATGGTATCGTTATTAAGTATCAGTATCTTGTCAACCGCCGGGTCGCCGTCAAAGAATTCGCAGCCTATATTGTTGCCGCGCGCATATCCTCCGTTCGTCCCGCTGCGCAGTATAGTGACGCCGGAGCCATCCGCACCCCTGACCAGACGGTCATAATCCTCCTTCCCGGAAGCGTTGTCCACGACACAGACCCGCACGCCCCCTTCCGGGACATGTTCACGCAATGAGCGCAGACATCCGAGCGTCTGCTCCGAATTGTTGAAATTCAGTATTATTATTCCGACCATATCATCTTAAGGACTGCGATATAAAGCCTTAGGACAAGAACCTTCGGCCTGTTAAGGCCGTATCGCATCTTGCGCTGCATCCATGTCAGCGGCTTTCCGCATGAATGCCCGGCATATTCCAGTCCGGGGAAATTGCGCGCCGTCATGCCTTCAGGAAGCAGATACTGGATGCTCATGCCCTCCGTATCAGCGATGGCGAAGCTCTGTGTAAGCTGGTCGCGCACGGAGAATTTCACAATGCACTCCCACCACCATCTGTCGAACGCGACGATCACCGGATCATTGTGCTTCCGGAATATCAGGTTGCTTTCCATAAGTCCGGCATGACGCGGAAACCTCTCGCGGCAGAGAAAGGCCGCGAGGCGCATTATATTTCCGAGACTCTCCCTCCTGTCGCGGAGCACGGCCTCCATTTCCTCATAAACGCAGTCGCGGAAAGGATGCCTTATGCCGGCGAAACGCACGTCGCGCGCCGCCAGATCACGGCAGATGTCATATATAGAAGCGTCCGTTATCCGTATATTTCCGTCTATCCACAAAGAGAAGTCATATCCGTCGGGCAGCACAGTATGCGGATTAAGTTTCTGGCTGCGGGCCAGCAGGGTCATGTCAACCCAGGAGTAAGGTATCTCCACTATGCGCCATACCCCCTCATAATCCGAACGCTTCATCCCATGCGATACGAAGCACACGAAATCGAAGTCCTCCGCAGGCAGGAAAGGCTGCTGCAGGGAATCGTATCCGCCGGTAATGGCAGTATATATCAGAATATTATTCATCCTTCAGGACCGGCCCGTATTCGATGGCCGTCATCACCACGTTGTCAACAGGAAGCATGTACCGGTAGTACGCCTCTTCTCCCAATTTGCTGTAACGGGCGCACAGGCCCTTGATCTGAGGCATGAGGTAATGCTTCGATTCCTCCCATTCGCCAGGGGCCGCTTTCACGCCCATAGACGCGGCGTATGCAAGAAAATCGGACTCTATGCCGCTGCCGTCAAGAAAAGCCGAAACGCAGCTGAAGTCCGCGCAGGACTGCAGTTTTGACCTGTTCCTGTCAAGGAAACGCGTCGCGTAGCGCACCGCAAGGGCCTTTCTGTTGCATTCTATATAGAAGCGGTTTGCCCTGGTGGTGTCCAGAGGCACGAAAACATCAGGTATGATGCCGCCTCCGCCGTACACGGTGCGTCCCTTTACCGTATGGTAGATGCTGGTGCTGTCCACCTTTATGCTGTCCACTGACACCAGTTCCCCGCCGTTGTAGCGCTTGATGATGTCATAGGCATAATCATCGGCATAAGGTTTCTGTATGCATCTGCCGGAAGGCGTATAGAAACGGGCCACGGTAAGACGTATGCCGCTGCCGTCGGAGAAATTGACAGGCTCCTGCACAAGGCCCTTGCCGAAACTGCGCCGGCCCACTATCACTCCCCTGTCGTTGTCCTGGATCGCGCCCGCGAAGATCTCGGACGCCGATGCGCTGCCGTCATTTATAAGCACGCTGATGCCCAGATCCCTGAACAGCCCCTTGCCGTTGGCGTTGACATCCTCGCGCTCGCGGTGAAGTCCCTGCATGTACACTATGCTCGCTCCCTCGTCGAGATAATCGTTAGCCAGGGCGCAGGCCTGGTCGAAGAATCCGCCGCTGTTGTCGCGCACATCAAAGATCAGATGCGTCATGCCTGCGGCCTTGAGTTTCGCGGTGGCCGCGAGACACTCCGCGTAGGTCGTGCGCGTGAACTTCGAAAGGCGGAGATAGCCTGTGGTGTCGTTCACCATGAAAGCGGCCTCCACGCAGTTCTCACGGATACGGTCGCGGACGATATCGAAAGGTATTTCCTCGTCCCCGCGGCCTACCGTAATCCTCACCTTCGTGCCCTTGGGACCCTTCATCAGGCGTACCATGGTATCCTGAGGCATCTTTATGCCCGCCATGTTGCGGTCGTTCGCCTTCAGCAGACGGTCGCCGGACATTATGCCCGCCTTCTCGGACGGGCCGCCGGGGATCACGTTGATTACGACTGCCGTATCGTTGGGAACGTTGAACTGTATGCCTATGCCCTCGAATCCTCCGGCAAGCCCCTCCTCGGCCTCTTTCAGAGGCTCCGGCTTCATGTACACGGAATGCGGGTCCAGCTCCTGGAGAGCGGCCGTCAGCGCCGCGTCAGTGACAGCCTTATGATCCACCTCATCCACATAGTTCGCATCCACCTGGGACAGAACGAGATTAAGTTTCTGCCATCCGGCATCGGAAACCTGAATCCGCCTCTGAGGCATGAGGCCGTGGACGAAAGACACCAGCCCCGCACCCAGCAGGAAAGAAAGGATCGGAATGATCCATATAAATTTATTCTTCATCGCTTACTCTTTCTACTTCTATGCCTGCCCTTTTCAGAAGGTTTATTCCATCCTCCAGACGATACTCATCCTCATAGACCACGCGCCTTATGCCGGCCTGGATGATGAGTTTGGAACACTCTATGCATGGAGCTGCCGTGACATACAGTGTAGCTCCATCGCTGTTATTGCCGGATTTGGCCACCTTGGTTATAGCGTTGGCCTCCGCATGAAGGACATAAGGCTTGGTAATCCCGTCCTCCTCGCATATATTCTCAAAGCCGGAAGGGGTGCCGTTGAAGCCGTCGGATATAATCATCTTGTCCTTGACTATCAGCGCACCCACCTGCCGGCGCCTGCAATATGAATTGGAAGCCCATACACGGGCCATTTCCAGATAACTGCGATCGAATCTGTTCATTTACTGTCTTTTATACAGATAACGCTTGATGCTCTTCTTAGGAGTGCGCTCGAAGTCCTCCTCCATCATTACCACCTTCTTGATCTGGGCGTAATTAGGAAGATCGGCATTCGCCTTGCGTACCTTCCACTCCATATAGGTCTGGACCTCGGACTCTTTCACGCCGCGTTTCTTAAGGCCTGCATAATCCGGATAGATCAGGGCCGTAAGGGAAGAATTCTCCTCCACGACGAGGCAGTCCACCACATATTTGATATTGTTGAGCACGGTCTCGATTTCCTCAGGATATATGTTCTGTCCGCTCGGACCGAGAATCATGCATTTGTTGCGGCCCTTGATATACAGATAGCCGTCCTTGTCGATAACGCCCATATCTCCGGTGCGGAACCATCCGTCTTCGGTAAATACCTCGGCCGTCGCCTCAGGATTCCTGTAATAACCCTGGAACACGTTGGCGCCGCGCACCTGGATCTCTCCCGGAACGTTCTGCGGATCAGCCGAATCGACACGGATCTCCATATTCGGAGCGACCTTGCCTGATGAGCCCACGCGTGCCTCTTTCCAGTCGACATACGTGATGATAGGCGCGCACTCGGTCATGCCGTATCCTACGGTAAAGCGGAACTTCATGTCATGGAACACGGCCTCTATCTCCTTATTGAATGCGGCACCCCCCATGATAACCTCATAGAACCTGTTTCCGAAAGCTTCGGTAAGAGCCTTGCACATCTTCGTATAGAGGAAACCGCGGAAGAACGGAACATATTTGCATGCGAACGCGACCGCAGGCTTGCTCAGGATAGGCTGCAGCTTGCTCTTGTACACTTTCTCGATGATAAGAGGGACTGCCACGATAAGGTCAGGCTTGATCGCGGCCATGGCCTCCATTATGATCTTAGGGCTTGGCACACGTGTCAGGAAATGGATGTGTATGCCTTTCACCATCTCCACGAGAACCTCGAACATCAGGCCGTACATATGGGCGCAAGGCAGCATTGAGAGCATATTGTGGCCCGGAGCCAGCCAGTGCATGACACCGCATCCGAACTCGATGTTGCTCCAGAAGGCACGGTAAGGGATCACGACGCCCTTGCTGAAACCGGAAGTTCCGGAAGTGTAGTTGATAACGGCCGTTTCTTCCGCCGAATCCTCGTAATAGCAGATGTCGGAAGGGCCGAATGAAGGATACCTCTCAAGGAAGATCTTTTCCATTCCGGCCTCGGCCTCGGAAATCTTCTTGTTGCGCGAGAGTTCGATTTTCAGGGAATCAAGGTTGATGACGGCCTCCAGGGCAGGCATCTCGGAGTCGTCCAGAGTGCCCCACACGGGACCGTCAGCAAAAAGGATACGGCTCTCGCTGTGGTTCACGAGGTTGTGCACGCTCGCCGCCTTGAACTCATGAAGGATTGGCACAGGCACCGCGCCATAGGTCATTGTAGCGAGGAATGACACCACCCAGTTAGCCTGGTTCCTGCCGCACAGCGACACGCGGTCGCCCGGCTTGATCCCGCAGGACTGATAAAGGATGTGAATTTTCCCGATAGCAGCAGCTACCTCGCCGTAAGTGTAGCCGTCGCCCTTGTAATTGGAGATTGCCGGTTCGTTCCAGTATTTCCTGAAACTTTCCTCGAAAATCTTGTTTACAGATTTAAAGTCGTAGTACATAAAAATAAATTAAGGTTTTTGGTTCAGTATAGTCACTTTTTGTTTGTCAAACCATACCGTGCCCGCGGCAGTTTCGATCTGCCAGTACACGATTTGGCCCGACCTGATGTCTTTCGGGCCTGATTTGGCCGCACCAGGAAGCGCGAGCGGGAACTTCTTCACCTCACGGCCGAGACGGTCGATAAGGTGAAGGCTGGATCCCTCCGCGATAAGATATTGGATTTTCATGTTGCCGTAGATATCGATCTGTACTGGTTCGCCGACGATCTTGCCAGGGAAAGCGATTTTCCACAGCTGTCTGCCGTTATGGTCGATAAGTACGAGAGAGTTGTCTTCAAGCTGACGAAGAGTGTTCATCTTGCCGGTTCCGGAGTTCTTGACCTGGAACTCCCTGTTTCCGGACTCTGTCTTCACCGTCCCTTTCACAGGACTTGCGTCCGCGGCAGGAGCGTCGGCAGGCACGGCGGCATCATCAGCCTTCTTGTCTTCCGCCGGAGCCTTGGAACCGTTTCCTGTCTTTGCAACGGTCTCTGCCTTTTCCCCGGAAGCCTGGGGCGCCGCGGCATCGCCGCGGGCCGCTCCGTCCTCAAGGACCGGCGCAGGCTTGCCTGCCGGAGACGAATAAAGATATGCAGTTGCTGCAGCAATGATGCACAGCATGATCACGATAAGGACAGAAAGCAGTATGACGGTCTTGCTCTTCATCTTTCCTGAAATTAAAATAAAGCGTTAAGTTTATACAAGGCCGCTGAAGCCCATGAAGGCCATGGCCAGAATCGATGCCGTAAGAAGGGCTACGGGAACTCCCTTGAAAGCTTTCGGAACATTATTGAGGGCCAGGGTCTCGCGCAGTCCCGCGAACAGGATCATCGCCAGTCCGAAGCCCAGGGATGTGGCGAAAGCGTACACTACGCTCTGCCCGAGGTTCAGCATGTGAGCCTCGCCGCCGAAAGTGAACTCCTTGGTAACCACGGTAAGGGCCACGCCCAGCACCGCGCAGTTGGTGGTAATCAGCGGAAGGAATATGCCCAGGGCCGAATAAAGCGAAGGCGAAACCTTCTTGAGAACGATCTCCACCATCTGTACAAGCGCCGCTATCACAAGGATGAACGCGATGGTCTGAAGGAATTCAAGTCCGAGAGCCACAAGCACGAATCTGTTCAGCAGATATGTGACGAGGGTCGACAGGGTTATGACAAAGCATACCGCTCCGCTCATGCCGACAGCGGTCGAAAGTTTGTTGGAAACTCCGAGGAACGGGCAGATTCCGAGGAACTGCGACAGCAGGATATTATTTACAAATACCGCTGAAATGATAATCAGAATATACTCCATAACCTGTTACTGTTTTGCGATGAATTTACGGAAAAGGACAAGAAGATATGCCAGGGCCATGAAAGCGCCGGGAGCAAGGACGAAGATCAGGACTCCGTCAGTTCCATCCGGAAGGAAGCTCCATCCGAAAACGCTGCCGGCTCCGAGAGCCTCGCGTACCATGCCCAGCACGGTAAGGGAGAGTGTGAATCCCAGACCCACGCCGATGCCGTCGAGAGCCGAATCCACGACGGTATTCTTGTTGGCGAACGCCTCGGCACGTCCCAGGACGATGCAGTTCACCACGATAAGGGGAATGAACAGGCCGAGGGTCTCGTAAATGTCAGGCACATACGCCTGCATCACGAACTGCAGCAGGGTTACGAAAGTAGCGATAACCACGATATACGACGGGATGCGCACCTTGTCCGGAATCAGGCCGGCGATCGCGGAGATCGCGATATTGGAGAGGATGAGCACGAATGTAGTAGCAAGACCCATGCTCATGCCGTTGATGGCCGAAGTGGTGGTAGCCAGGGTCGGACACATGCCGAGCAGCAGCATGAATGTAGGGTTGTCCTTGACAAAGCCCTTTGTAATAAGATTGAGTTTACTCATTGCACTGTTCCTCCATTGTTTCAATTGCACCCCCGTCATTCAGGTCCTCAGGCTGCGCTGCGGCCGGAGCGACGGCGTTGTACACGGCCACGGCATTCTCTATCGCAACACAGTATGCGCGCGAAGTGATCGTAGAGGCCGTGATCGCATCGACATCTCCTTTGTCTTTCCTTACCTTGAGCTGCGACACTGACGGATCGAAAGACTTGAACTGATCGGCAAAACGCGGGTCCGTGCATTTCGCGCCGAGCCCCGGAGTCTCGCTGTGCTCCAGTACGGATGTGTTGCAGATGCGTCCGTCGGCATAGAAGCCCACCATCATCCTGATAGGGCCGCCGAAGCCGGACGATGCCGCGTTTATCACATAACCGGCGACAGTTGAATCAGCGGCATATGCCACATAATACTCCGTATCCCCGATATTTTTCTTCTCAAGAAACTCGAATGCCGGTGCCACCTTTGCGATAGCCTTCGTCTCCTTCATGGCCTTGGCCTGGGCGATAGGCTCCTCGGTGAGGACATTCACGCCGGCGAGCAGCGCGGCGCATACGAGCGTTATAGTGCCCAGGCAGAGCACCATATTTACAAGTGAGTTCTTTACCGCCATAGCTACGCCCTCCCGAATTTTCTTGACTTGCAGAACTTGTTGATAAGAGGCACGCACGCGTTCATAAGCAGGATCGCGAACGACACGCCCTCAGGGAACGAGCCCCAGTTGCGGATGATGACCGTGAGGACGCCTATGCCGATACCGAAGATGACGCCGCCCCTGTTTGTCATAGGCGATGTCACATAGTCGGTAGCCATGAATATGGAGCCGAGCAGGATGCCGCCGGAAAGCAGGGCGATCAGAGGATGCATGTACTCCGCGGGATTGACAAGATACAGGATGCCTGAGAACACGAGCACGGTGCACCAGATCGAAAGTGTGATCCAGGGCTTGATGACGCGACGGCAAAGAAGATACACGAATCCCGCGAGCAGCGCAAGCGCCGAGATCTCGCCGGCGCTTCCTGCATGGAACAATGCCGCGGACGGAGTCAGCGAAGACATGTCGAATCCCTCGCCCAGAATTGTAGGGCCCGTAACGGCGTCAGCGCCGCAGAAACATCCCCATGCGGAATTCATGTCGATCACAGGCCATGTGGTCATGATCGCAGGGAAAGAGATAAGCAGGAATACACGTGCCGCGATCGCAGGATTGAACACGTTCTGTCCCAGGCCGCCGAAACTCATCTTGACCACGCCGATGGCCACGACGGAACCTATCAGCATCACCCACCACGGAGTGATGGAAGGCACGTTAAGGGCAAGGAGAAGACCTGTGACGACAGCCGAAAGATCGCCGATTGCGGACGGCTGTTTCAGCAGATATTTTGTAATGGCCCACTCCAGCAGTACGCAGGAGAGGACGCTCACCGCCAGAACAACAAGTTCCGGCCAGCCATAGAACACCACCGATACGACAGTTGCCGGCAAAAGGGCAATTATCACATCGAGCATTATCCTGCGTGTGGTGATGTCGGCATGGATATGCGGAGACGGAGATACCAATAACTTTTGCATATTATTTTCTACTTCTGATTATTCTGAGAACATCACCCTTGGCCGGGCGTATGAGGTCCAGCAGAGGGACACCGGCCGGACATGAATACAGGCAGCATCCGCACTCGATGCAGTCATGCACCGAATTAGTCTCCAGCTGCTCCATGTCGGAAACTTTCGCAAGCCTGAAAAGCAGGTGCGGCTCAAGCCCCATAGGACATGCATCCGAGCACCTTCCGCAGCGTATGCACGCTGTCTGGGCAGGGCGCCTGGTCTGCTTTTCGGTCAGATACAGCAGCGAAGACGAGCCTTTTACGGCAGTCGCCTCCATATTGGAAACGGCCTTGCCCATCATAGGGCCGCCCGAAATGATCTTGGCCGCAGCTTCCGGAACTCCGCCGGCATATTCCGCGATATATGAAAGAGGCATGCCTATGCGGAAAAGATAGTTGTGCTGCACAGGCAGGCAGTCGCCGGTCACGGTAAGGACATTTGTGATGAGAGGGCGGTTCTTCTGTACCGCCTCATACACAGCGAGGGCGGTAGCCACATTCTGCACCACGGCGCCGGCGTCGATAGGCAGCGCTCCGGATTTCACCTGGCGGTGCATCACGGCGTCGATAAGCTGTTTCTCTCCACCCTGCGGATATTTCTTCTTCAATGTCTCGATTTCGATCTTAGCGCATGCGGGTACTGTCTTCTTGAGCGTGCTGAGTATGGAAGAAAGGTTCATTATAGCCTCTCCCTTGTTCTCCTCTATGCCGATAACCACAGGGCATCCGTCCAGAGCCTGCGAGATAATGGCCGCGCCGATGATGATCTCGCTGCCGCGCTCTATCATGATGCGGGTATCAGAGGTAAGGTAAGGCTCGCACTCCGCTCCGTTCAGGATAACGCACTCGGCTTTCTTGCCCGGAGGAGGACAGAGTTTCACATGGGTAGGGAATGTGGCTCCGCCAAGTCCCACCACGCCGTTGCTCTTGATGCGGTCTATGATGAACGCCTTGTCCTCTGGAATCTTCGTCACGAGACCCGGGGTAAGGTCGATACCGTCCATCCACTCGTCACCGGTGACATCTATCTCGATATGGGTCACCATGTTTCCCGCAAGATCCGCACGCGGAGCGATGGATTTCACCTTGCCGGACGCAGGAGAGTGGACAAATGCCGAGATAAAGCCCGCCGGCTCGCCGATCACCTGTCCCGTCTTCACTTCATCGCCGACGGCCACCACGGGTTTTGCCGGCGCACCGAGATGCTGGGCCATGGACACGAACACCTTTGACGGCAGCGGAAGGGTCTCGATCTTGCAGGACGCTGAAATTTTCTTGTCATCCGGGTGTACGCCACCCATTGCGAAAGTAAGCTTTTTCATTTCTATGCCTCCTTGCTGGTTTGTGGTTTCTCAACCGGTTTCACTTCGGCGGCAGCGGCAGCAGCGGCCTTCGCCTTTTCCTGACGCTCCTTGATACGTGCCTTTACGGCTTCCTTGTCGAGCGG
This sequence comes from uncultured Muribaculaceae bacterium, assembly GCA_964385835.1. Classification (GTDB taxonomy): domain Bacteria; phylum Bacteroidota; class Bacteroidia; order Bacteroidales; family UBA932; genus Cryptobacteroides. Next base: position 43,330 of record CAYLQE010000018.1, read on the forward strand.
TTTGGGGAAATTCACGCCCATTATCGCACCGGTAGGACAAACTGCCTCGCACTCACGGCAAAGCTTGCACTTTCCGTAGTCGATATAGGCCAGATTGTTTTCCACCGTGATCGCGCCGTGAGGACATGTCTTCGCGCAAAGTCCGCAGCCTATGCAGGCCGCCATACACGCCTTCTTCGCAGCGGCGCCCTTGTCCTTGCTGACACAGCTGACAAACATGCGGATGCCGCGGGGACCTTTGTTGCGAAGCTCGATGATGGACTTCGGACATGCCTTGACACAGGCGCCGCAGGCGGTGCATTTCGCCTCGTCCACTACAGGAAGGCCCGTAAGCTCATCCATGCTGAGAGCACCGAAAGCACAGGCGCCCACGCAATCGCCGCAACCCACGCATCCGTAGCCGCAGCCTGTCTCGCCCTTGTACAGGGCGGCCTGGACACGGCATGAGGAAATACCGTCATACTGATTGATACGAGGCCTGTTCGCGCATGTGCCGTTGCAGCGCACCACAGCCACCTGAGGAGCTTTTTCCTTTACCTCAAGACCGAGTACGGCAGCAACCTGCTTCATGGTGTCGTTGCCTCCCACCGGACAGAAATGGCTGTCCAGATTTCCGGCCTCGACACAGCTCTGCGCAAAAGCGCGGCATCCGGCGAAACCGCAGCCGCCGCAATTGGCGCCCGGCATCGCCTTCTCGACCTCGTCAATTCTTGGATCCTCTTCGACCTTGAACTTGCCGGCCAGGATAAAAAGCAGCACGGCAAGCACGACGCCCAGAGTAAAAAGGACAACTATTGTCCAGAGAATTGTACTTGTAAACATATTACTTTATATAAAAAACAAAATCATCGTTAAGTTTTCCGCGCAAAAGGAAAATCACGAGGTAATACAGGGCGACGGCACCTATGGCAGCAAGCCCCGTGGCAAGTTCCCCCGCATGCAGCAGCGACATGAGAAGAATCGCCGCAACCAGTATGACAAGAGGCAGCACATAGGCGATCCACACCGCCTTCATGCCCATGGTCCTTTTCATGCAGAGCACCACCTCATCCCCCGGTTCATGCGGTTTGAAGCCGTCGGTAGCGACCTCCACCGTCTTTTTGCTCTCTTCGGAGAAGCCGCACAGCTCCTTTGCATGGCATGTGCCGCAGGCTGAAGACCTGATTATCTCCACCTTCGTGACGGCAGGGTCCACGCTGACGACTATCCCCTTATGTTCTATGACTTCCATTACTTTTCCCAGCTTTTAGGATATTTCAGTCCGCTGCAGTCAAGAAGACGCCCGCGCGCCTCGCCCACCGCGATCTCGGCACAGAAAAACAAAGGCACGCGGTTCAGATCGTCAGACACGTATATATCCATGTCGTGCTCTCCTTTGAATACCTCGCCGGCCAGCAGCTTCGCCTTGAAATGAAGGCATGTCACCGTACGCAGGCCGGGGATTTTCTTCTCCACCTTACCTTTATATATATAATACACATCATATGCCATGTCATCGATGGCGAAGGTCATCGGATAGCGCACATCCTGCTCCACCTTGTCCATATCGATGTTCCTGGCGAAATAATACAGCGACGGAAGATCGAAAGTGCACGGTTTCAGCGGTATCTGAAGGTCCTTCGGACCGTCTTCGCTGCTGCTGTTCACATGCGCGTCGATATACGGCCGGTCGCTGTCCCAGTGATAGGTATAGTCATTCTTTGACGTATATCCGCATTCGTAGGTGTCACGGTAGAACCGCAGCGGCCTGATGCCGTCGCAGGTGAACCACGACTGGAAATCCTCCGAAATGTTGAACATCCATCTGTATATGCCATAGGTGCGTCCGTACACCTTGCAGTGAAACACTTTCGTATCGCCCATCCGCAGGGTATCCAGATCCACTGTCGCACGCGCCACATCCGTATTGATGATGCCGTATTTGTATGTCAGGGCATATTCGGCGTGTTCCCCTGCCTTGTATGCCACTTCATTTTCCGCTTTTGTATATACCGGTATGCAGTTCTCCTGCGCACGGGAACGGAGACCCGCGGCCGCAAGCAGAAGCAATATGACTGCACGACGCTTCAAAACAGATTCCTGTCTAAAAATCCACACTGGAGCCGAAATCATCATAACCTCCGGAAGAAGGCATGAAATCGTCCTCGGCCGGCATCGGCTCATTCATGGCCGACGCGTTCATCGCGGACGAGAACGCCGCATGGTTCATAAGCGAATCCTCCATGTCGACGAAACGCACCTCGCTGCTGCGGAACATCAGGTCGATATCGCCGACCTGACCGTTACGGTGCTTGGCGATGATCAGCTGCGTCTTGCCCTTGTCGTCCGGATTCTCGCTCATTCCCTGATAGTCCAGACGGTGTATGAACATCACCATATCAGCATCCTGCTCGATAGAGCCTGACTCACGCAGGTCGCTGAGCTGCGGACGGTTGTTGGAACCCTGGCGGGTGACAGCCTGGCGGGAGAGCTGCGAAAGCGCGATGATAGGCACCTGCAGTTCCTTGGCCGTGGCCTTAAGGGTACGCGAGATGGCTGCGACCTCCTGCTCACGCATTCCGCGAAGTTCTTTCGGGCCCTGCATGAGCTGCAGGTAATCCACGATGATCAGCTGCACCCCTTTCTGGGCCACAAGCCTTTTCGCCTTTGCGCGGAACTCGTATATAGGCAGGGACGGAGTATCGTCAATGTACAGCGGAGCTTTCGAAAGCCCCTTGAGCTTCTCTTCGAGCTGCGTCCACTCGTACGGTTCCAGACGGTTGCCGCCCTTGAGTTTGGATGCGTCGAGCCCGGTCTCGCCTATCATCAGACGCGTAGCCAGCTGCACGGCGGGCATCTCCAGGGAAAATATCGCCACAGGCTGGTTGAAATCCACGGCGGCATTGCGCGCGATATTCATCGCGAAAGCCGTCTTTCCTACAGAAGGACGGGCCGCGAGGATGATAAGGTCGGAAGGCTGCAAGCCCATCGTCACGTCATCCAGGCTCTTGAAGCCGGTGCGTACGCCGCTGTACTTGCTGCCGCTCTCCTGGAGCTTCTGCACGCGAGAGATGGCCTCGTTGATAGCCGCTCCGATTTCGACGACCTCATTCTTGTTGTTGTCCTGGATGGCATCGAATATGCGTCCCTGCGCGGAGACGATAAGGTCATCCACGTTCACGGCCTCGTCATAAGAGTCCTTCAGGATATCGTATGAGGCTGATATGAGCTTGCGCTGGATATCCTTCTCCTTCAGGATCTGGATATAGCGCTCCACATGCGCTGCGGCGCCGATCTTCTGGGACAGCTCCACCAAAGCCACATTGCCGCCGACCTCTTCGAGCCGCTTGCTTTTCCGGAGCTGCTGCGCGACGGTAAGGACGTCCACCTGCACATGCTCTTTGTTAAGCGTGGATATCGCCTCGAAGATCGTACGGTATTTCTGGCTGTAGAAACTGGAAGACTGAAGCTGATACAAAGCGTCATCGACGCAGTTCGGCTCGATGAGCATAGCGCCGATGACAGCCTCCTCGACATCCAGCGCCTGAGGCGGCTTATTGGCGGCGAGGGTCTCCAGGTCCGGAGTACGCGGCTCCTTCAAAGATTGTCTTTTGGTTCCTGGCGCAGGCATGACGGTTATTCTGCGTCAGATGCGTCAGGGGACACGAGGATACGGCCGCAGTACTCGCAGATAATGAGTTTCTTGCCTGCCGCGATGTCTATAAGTTTCTGCGGAGCGATCTCGCTGTGACAGCCGCCGCATGCGTTCTCATTGTAAACGGAAGCTACCGCGATATGGTTGCGCACGCTCTTGCGGATACGCTCGTATGCGCTCATCGTGCGGGCATCCACCTTGTCCGCGCACTCGCTGCGGCGGGCCAGAAGCTTCTCCTCCTGTTTCGCTGTACTTGCCGCGATGCCTTCAAGCTCGGCATGCTTTGCCTCGAGATCCGCGGTGCGGACTTCGATTTTCTGGCCGATAGCGTCGAGATCGGCCTTGCGGGCCTCGATATACTCCTCGTTCTCGCCGATCTTCTTCATGGCCACCTGTGCCAGAAGGTCCTGGTTCTCGATTTCCTTGCTGAGGGAATCGTACTCACGGGAGTTTGTCACGCCCTCGTCCATCTGGGCCTGATATTTCTGCGCCTGCTCCTTGCTTACCGTGTACTGGATCCTGTACTCGGCGATACGCTTTTCAGCGTCGGTGATTGCTCCGGCGACGCCGGCCGCCTTGCCGTTGAGCTCCGCGATCTTCGCCTCGAGGGCCTCGACCTCGGCAGGAAGCTCTCCGCGCAGCTGATAGATTTTGTCCAGTTCCTGATCGATCTGCTGCAAGTCATACAGAGACCTGAGCTTGAGGGTCACGTCACCCTCCGAGAATGTCTTGCGGATAGAGACGAATGTCTCATGCGCATCTATGGGAACCTGAACGTTGTTGATTTTTTTTGCCATATTTCAAAAATTCGAATTTTTATTACTAGTAATAAGGGGTGCAAAGTTAGTAAAAATTCCTGCAATTGGAAAGTAAAATTACAGCGTTTCCCGAATTTGCACCAGACGCTCCCTGATCTTAAGGAGCGAGGCCCTGATTTTCAATATCTTGTCCTCCCCTTTCCCATAGTCGTCCAGCTTCCTTCCAGCCGCCTCCAGGGACAGCCCGCAGTCGCGTGTGAGATGCTTGATCGTCTTAAGCGTCTCAAGCTCCTTTTCCACGAACAGGCGGTTGCCTTTTCCGTTGCGTTTAGGACGCAGGTATTTCTCGAAAGTATTGGACCAGTAGCGCACCGTGCTGATATTCTCGTCCAGCATCCCGGCGACCTCTGAGATTGTATAGTATAATTTTTTCATATATTTGTATATCAGTCCATTGACTGCCCCGAAGAGGCGCTTTTGATAAGTATTTCAAGATATTTGTCAGGCGATACCGAGCCGAAGAAATAGTGGGTCGGGTCCACCGGCCTGCCGTCTTTCAGGATCTCGTAATGAAGGTGGGTCGTGAACGATCTTCCGCTGTCTCCGACCCGTCCCACGACAGTCCCTGCCTTTACGTAGCGGCCTTTCTTGACATCGGTTTCCAGCAGGTGGGAATAGCGGGTCACATAGCCGCCCTTGTGCGTGATCTCCACCTGGTTTCCCTTTCCGCCTCCGGCCTTCTGCACCTTTGTCACGTAACCGGAAGCGGTAGCGTATACAGGGGTGCCCGGCTGGGCGATGATATCCAGCCCGTCATGGAACATCGGCACCTTGTAAAACGGGCTGAGCTTCAAGCCCTCGGACGCGCCTACCGTCTTGTAGTTCACTTCCTTGACCGGAGTTATCATAGGCGGCATCACAAAGCCTTTCACAGACAGGGAATCGAAAATCTCCCTCCAGCATCCTTCCGTTTTTGCAGCTGTCCCAACGGCCCGCGCACTCTGGAGATACGCCTTGTTCACGATGCTCGAAACTCCTTTCAGGCCTTCTATCTCGACACCTGCCGCTATCATTTCGGTGACGGCCGGGGCATGGGCCTTGAAAACGGATTCATATATGTTCTCGTCCCTGCGGGTGAGGAATTCGATCTCCGACTCCATCAGTTCTGCATTCCGCCGCATCTCCGGGAGATATTTCATGTACAGCCCGTTTTCCTTCATCAGTACTTTCTCGACATCAGAGGAAAAGATAAGGGCGAATATGACATAATACAGCGCGGACAGCGCTATACTGGCTATAATGCCGCCTGAAATCCACAAAGATATTTTTAAGAATCTGTTCATTTCTTCCTGTGTCTCGGATGCAGAAAACTCATGTCGTCAGTCTCGACAGGCCGCACCATCGCGTTATACTGTTCCAGGTCCATATCCAGATCATAATAGTGATACGGATTCACCTGACGGTCCTTGTATATCACCTCATAATGCAGGTGCGCGCCCGTGCTCAGGCCGCTGTTGCCGCTTACCGCTATCTGGTCTCCGCGCCTTACTTTCTGCCCTTCGGTGACTATGATATTCTTGCAGTGGCCATACAGCGTCTTGTAGCCGAAGCCGTGATTTATAATCACATGCCGTCCGTATCCCCTGCGCTCGATCTTTACTTTCTCGACCACCCCGTCGCCCGTTGCGAACACGGGATTGCCGGCCTTGATGCTGAAGTCGACCCCTTTGTGGAAACGCCTGTAGCCGAGCAGTGGGTGGACCCTGTAGCCGAAAGGACTGCTGACATGGAAATTGCTGCGGTCCGGAACGATAGGGCATATCGCGGGAATGCTCGTAGCCATCTGGTCCGCGCTGTGCAGCATGAGCTCGATCTCGTCATACGACTTGCTCTGTATATAGGCTTTCTTGCGCACGAGGTCCGACGTATAGCACAGGTCGCGCAGCACGCCCTCGCGGTCCGCGAAATCCAGGTCGGTGAAACGGTTCCCGCTCTGCAGTCCGCCGTCCCTGACCGACGAAGGTATGCTGTTAAGGCCGAAAATGGAGCGGTATATCTCCTCGTCCTTCACCTCAAGGGCGTCCAGGACATTCGCATAGCCGTGCATTTCCCTCGCCATCATCTGGGCCTCCATGCGCAGGCTTTCATTCCGGTGCCTGAGTATCTGCGTCTTGGGCAGAGGCTGGTGGAAAACGAACACATAGACATGAAAATAACCCACGCACAGCACTATGCTCAGCGCGAATGCCGCGAGAGCGCAAAGCAGCCTGTTGTTTTTCCAAAAAGAGTGCATATACCTCGCAAATATACTATTTATTACGGAAAAATGTGTATTTTTGCAAGTTAAATGCCTAAACGGACATTACAAGGAATCATTATGACATCAAAAGAAATAAGACGCGCTTTTCTTGATTTTTTCGAGTCTAAAAATCACACTCTCGTTCCTTCAGCCCCTATGGTTGTAAAGAACGACCCTACGCTTATGTTCACAAATGCCGGAATGAACCAGTTCAAGGACTGGTTTCTCGGCAACAGCGTTCCGAAGTACAAAAGGGTGGCAGACACCCAGAAATGCCTCCGCGTGAGCGGCAAGCACAACGACCTGGAGGAGGTGGGACACGACACGTACCACCACACCATGTTCGAGATGCTCGGCAACTGGAGCTTCGGCGACTATTTCAAGAAGGAGGCCATAGACT
>CAYLQE010000019.1:0-47250 GCA_964385835.1 uncultured Muribaculaceae bacterium
GCATCAGGCAAGAGAGCCCGCAAGAAGGATCTCGGCATGATAGCTATGAGCTACGGTTATGTATATGTAGCACAGGTTGCCATGGGCGCATCTCCGGCACAGTTCATGAACGTAATCAAACATTCCGAGGCATACGACGGACCGTCACTTATCATAGCATACGCTCCTTGTATCAACCACGGACTGAAGGCCGGAATGGGTCTCAGCCAGAGGGAGGAGAAACTCGCCGTAGAGTGCGGATACTGGTCGCTGTACCGCTTCAATCCTGAGCTCGCCGACAAGGGACAGAATCCGTTCAAGCTCGACTCAAAAGAGCCTGACTGGAGCAAGTTCCAGGACTTCCTCAAAGGCGAGGTGCGCTTCGCATCCCTCTACAAGATGTTCCCTGACCAGGCAGACGAACTCCTGAAGAAGACAGAGGAATTCGCCAAGATACGTCTCGAGGGCTACAAGAGACTTGCCGCACAATAGTCATAAACCGCAAACCGTGACGTGCCCATCCGCAAAATGGGCACGTTTCGGTTTTAAACAGAGTACTTTAATATAGGATTGGCATAAATTTGGCAGTATAAATAAGCCGCAACCGTTGCAGGACGGCTTCATGACATATACCATGCTGAAATTATGTTTATCCAATACTTCTGAATCATGAAAAGAATCTTAACGATGATCGCGTCTGCGGCCCTTTCGCTGGCTGCATTCGCACAGAATCCGCTGCCCAATGACCCCGAGGTCAAGACAGGCAGGCTGGACAACGGCATGACCTATTACATCCGCCATAACGCTCTCCCTGAGGGCCGCGCGGAGTTTTATCTTGCCACCAATGTAGGTGCGATCCAGGAAGGAGAGGGACAGGACGGTCTAGCCCACTTCCTCGAGCACATGTGTTTCAACGGCCTCAAGAACCTGCCTGGCAAGCAGATGCTGGATTACCTCCAGAACATCGGCGCCGAGTTCGGCCGCAATATCAACGCTTCGACAGGCGTCGAGCACACACAGTACATGCTCAACAACATTCCTGTCGTGCGTGAAGGCATCCTCGACACCTGTCTTCTCGTGATGCACGACTATTCGCACTTCGTTCTCAACGAGGCTTCCGAGATCGATGCCGAGCGCGGCGTGATCCTCGAGGAAAAGCGTACACGCAACAATGCCGGCTGGCGCATGTTCGAAAAATGCGCGCCGTACTATTACGGCGCAGGCAGCAAGTATGCCACATGCAACATCATCGGCAGCGAAGAAACCCTGAAGACTTTCCCGCGTGAGGCTATCGTGGATTTCTACGAGACATGGTACCGTCCGGACCTGCAGGCCCTTATCGTAGTCGGAGACATCGACGTGGAGCAGGTTTACGGCAAGATCGTGGAACTCTTCTCTGACATCCCCGCCCCTGTCGATCCGAAAGAGAAGGTAATGCCTGCCGTAGAGATCAACGACGAGCCGGTAGTCGGCATCATCACAGATCCTGAGAACACAAATACTTCCATAGATTTCATCTGGAAGCTCGGCGAACCTACTCCGAAAGAGATCGCAGGCACCGACATGGGATATTTCGAGCGCCTTGTCAAGACTATCCTCAGCAACGTGATGAAAGAGCGTTTCGAGGACATCGTTTCACAGCCTGGCGCACCTTTCCTCGGCGCATACCTCGGCATAAGCAACCTGTGCGAGACATGCGAGGCCGTAATGGGTGACGTTACAGTCGAGAACTCGAAGGCCCTCGAGGGAGCTGAGGCATTCCTTGTGGAGATTGAGAAGCTGAAACGTTTCGGCGTTACCGGCGACGAGGTCGACCGCGTGAAGGAAGACCTTATCAAATACTACAAGACACGCGTATCAGGCGCACAGACACGCAAGAATCCTGAGTTCATCCGTCCTATAATGAACAGCTTCTTCAACGGCACTCCGTACATGACTCCGGAGATGGAACTTCAGATCGTGCAGGCGCTATGCTCTCAGATCAGCGCGGACCTCATCAACATGATCATCCCTCAGGTTCTCACCGGAGAACATCTCACTATCATCTATACCGGAGTGGACCAGCCTGGCCAGGTTCATCCTTCGGAGGCCGAGCTTCTCGCATGCGTGAAGACAGCGGCGGAGGCAGAGATCGAGGCTCCGAAAACCGAGGCTGTAGACAAGGACCTTATGGCAGGACAGAAATACAAGGCCGGCAAAGTGAAGAAACAGGCTGAGGGCGAGTACGGCACCACCGTATGGACTCTGAGCAATGGTCTCAAGGTGGTTGTGAAACCTACCCAATACAAGAAAGATCAGGTTATCTTCTCGCTTGTAAAGGAAGGCGGCCTCTCGCTTGTACCTACCGGGGACCTCGCTTCATTCGACCGCAGCATCAGCCAGACATTCAACGCGATGAGCGGCGTAGCGGGCTTCAAGAGCTCCATGCTCGGCAAAGTCCTCAGCGGCAAGACAGTACGTGTAAGCCCTTTTATCAGCCAGCTCCAGAGCGGTCTCTCAGGCAACTGCGATCCGGAGGATTTCGAATATGCGGCGCAGCTCATGTATCTGTACTATGCGGCACCGCGCTTCGATCAGGAAGAGTGGGACGTGGCATGCAACCAGATCGCCGCTTACCTGCCTAACATGGTGAATACTCCGGACTATGCTTTCAACAAGCATATCTACTCGGACATTTTCAACAGCCCACGCATGACCATGATCTCCGCCGAGACTCTTGAGAAAGCGAACCTCGGCACATACGAGAAGTATTACAGGAAACTGTTCGACGGCGTGTCAGGCGCGGTGCTTTATATCACCGGCAACGTGGATCCGGACACTATCAGGCCTGCAGTGGAGAAATATATCGGCGCCATCGCAAAGGGCAAGGCCGTCAAGAGCGATGAGAACAACGTGCTCAGGTACGTCCAGGGCATCAATACCGATATTTTCCAGACCGTGATGAACACCCCTAAGGTAAGTGTCTTCCAGTTCTACAACGCATACGTTCCTTACAGCATACAGAAAGAAGTTGACCTTACCGCCGCAAACTTCATCCTCGACATGATCTATACACAGACCCTGCGCGAGGAGGAAGGCGGCACATACGGCGCTTCATCATATATCGGATGCGAATACCTGCCGTTCGAGAGAGCCGCTGTCCAGACCATATTCGACACGAATACAGAGCAGCAGGAGGCGCTCAGGGCGCTTGCTGTGAAAGGTCTCAGGGAGCTTTCAGAGAACGGTCCTACAGAGGAGCAGCTGAGCCGCGCCATCGAAAACGCCAAGAAGAAACTTCCTGAGGAGCGCATTACCAACAGCTACTGGCAGGACGCTCTCAAATACAACGCGAAACGCGGCGGAGACTATGATGCGGAATACGAGGCAGCTATCAACAACATCACTGCCGACGGCATCAAGGCAGCGCTTTCCGAGATTCTCGCCAGCGGCAACTTCACTGAAATCGTGATGACTCCTGCTCAATAGGCTGACATCTACTTATATCAAAAAATCCCGACGCGGAAACGCGCCGGGATTTTTTGGATATGCAATATGTCATAGTGCCTGAAGCTGCATTAGCCCCTGACTATGCCATAAGGTCATTTCGCGGTATGGACGGTGATGAGCTCGTACTTGCGCGATCCCAGTCCGATTTTCTCGGCCTGATCGAAGCATGACTGCCAGTCGGAACCAGGATGAAGGTTGTTGAAATGGTTGCCGCAATCGTGGTGCTCAGGATCGTGCAGGGCCTTGTACAGCTGGCCTCCCGGCAGCGGCTCCGCTTTCTGGCAGAGATCTACGCAGGCCTGGTCCACGGCAAGCATATCGGTCGAGCACGCCATTCCCAGATTAGGGAGTATCGGCAGATCGTTCTCGCTGTGGCAGTCGCAGCTCGGCGAAATGTCCTGCATTATGTTGATATGGAACTGAGGGCGTCCGTCCACAACGGCCTTGGCATATTCAGCCATGCGGCGGGAAAGCTTCTCGTTTGCCGAATAGTCCTCGAATGTGATGGCGTCGAAATTGCATGCGCCCAGACAGTTCGCGCATCCCACACAGTTATCGGTGACCGTCATTTTCTTTCTTACTGGGTCGAAACTCAGGCCATTGTTGGCGCAGTTCTTAAGACAGAGCCTGCATCCGCGGCAGTTCTCCTCTATGATGGAGGGTTTTCCGCTGCAATGCTGCTCGGCCTTGCCCGCACGGCTGCCGCAGCCCATGCCTGTATTCTTGATGGCTCCTCCCAATGATGCCATGTCATGGCCCTTGAAATGATTGAGGCTGATATAAATGTCGGCGTCCATGACGGCGCGGCCGATTCTCGCCTCCTTCACATACTCGCCTCCCTCGACCGGCACCACAGCCTCATCGGTACCTTTCAGGCCGTCGGCGATGATAATCGGGCAGCCGCAGCTCAGAGGGTTGAAACCGTTCTCCCACGCGCACTCCAGATGCTCCAGGGCGTTCTTTCTGGAACCGGGATACATAGTGTTGCAGTCAGTAAGGAAAGGTTTGCCTCCGAGTTCCTTGACCACATCGACGACGGCTTTCGCATACTGCGGACGCAGATGCGCGATATTGCCGTGCTCGCCGAAATGTATCTTGATCGCCACGAATTTTCCTTCCATGTCAAGGTTGGCTATGCCGGCAGCCTTGACAAGAGTCTTGAGCTTGCTTGGAAGACCGTCACCGAATGCCTTCGTATGCATGTCGGTAAAATATACTTTTGCTGTTTCCATGATTATGATTTATAAAGTTCGGGTGTCTGCTACCGTCGTAAGACTGTAACAGGCACCCTTCTTGTATGACTGTTTATTGAGCCCTTGGACTACTCCTCCGGAGCGATAGCACCTGAAGGACAAGCCTCTGCGCAAGTACCGCAGTCGATGCAAACGTTAGGGTCAATTACATAGATATCGCCCTCAGAAATAGCGCCGGTAGGACACTCGCCCATGCATGTGCCGCAAGCAACGCAGTCATTTGAAATTTTGTAAGCCATAATTAATGTTATTTAGTTTCTGCAAAATTACGCAATTCTCTTTATCTTTGCAAATATGAGACGCCTATTTTCATCATTACTCGCCATATTGTCGTGTACGTTTGCCGCATACCCGCAGAATTCCGGCAATGCGCTTAAATTCAAGGACACGGTTGTCGACTTCGGGCAGGTCCTGATGTCGGACGGGCCGGTATCGTGCACTTTTGAAGGAACCAATGTCAGCGGTTCGGACATCAGCATCCTCAGCGTGAGCACAAGCTGCGGCTGCACGAATGTGAAATGGAGCCACGAGGCCATCAGGCCCGGAGGCAAGGCCCTCATCACCGCGACATATACCAATGACGAAGGCCCTTATCCTTTCGACAAGACAATCACGGTCAAGATAGCCGGCCAGAACAGGCCTGTCATCCTGCACATGCGCGGCATATCCCAAAAGGAGCTAAAGGCGGACAAGGATATATATACCAACGTGTTCGGCGGAGCGATCGGGCTGGAGAGCACGGATATGAAATGCGGCAATCTGGAGCAAGGGGGCGTCCGCAGCGAGCAGTTCACGGTAGCCAACCTGAGCGACAGGAGCGTCAGGCTGACTTTCACGGATGTGAGCGACGGCCTGAAACTGGAATCAAAGCCCGCAACCGTTCCTGCAGGAGCGCATGCTACGGTATATTACACAATATCGTCGCGCGACGGGGTATGGGGCTATAACCATTACGAGGCCACCCCTGTGATCAACGGGGTTTCCAGCGGAAAGCCATTCAGGATAAAGGCATTTACGGCAGACAATTTCAGCAGCCTCACCCGCGAGCAGAAAGCCCAGGGCAGCCGCCCCGTATTCGACGAAAGCACATTCTCGTTCGGCCACAGGAAGCAGGGAGCGAAGATAAACGCCGCATTCACATTCTCTAACAAAGGCAAGCAGGACTTCATCGTGTACAAGGCCGATTCCGACTTCGCGGGGGCTATACCGTCAGCGATTCCTGAGGTAGCGCCGGGCAAAGAGGGAAAATTCACTGTAAGCCTGGATACCGCAGGCCTGCCGAAAGGAGAGGCGCTTGTGATGATAACCCTCACCACCAACTCGCCTCTGCGTCCTGTCGTCACCCTCTTCCTTGCCGGAATAATAGATTAGAATCAGAAATCCCGCCGGACGGATGTCCGGCTCCGGTGCGTTCCTGTCATTTTCTCAGTTTAAGGCTGGCAAGACCGCCTTCGGCCGTTTCTTTGTAAAGGGACGGAAGATCCTTGCCGGTCCTTTTCATCGTCTCCACCACATGGTCGAATGACACCATGTGCCTGCCGTCTCCAAGAAGGGCATAGAAGCTGACATCCAGGGCACGCAGGGCCGCGATCGGATTACGCTCTATGCAAGGAATCTGCACAAGGCCGCATACGGGATCGCAGGTAAGGCCGAGATTATGCTCCATAGCCATCTCCGCGGCATATTCTATCTGCTGCAGGGTACCGCCGTACAGCTGGTTCACTGCGGCGGCCGCCATTACGCAGGCGCTGCCTATCTCTCCCTGGCATCCTACCTCCGCGCCCGAGATAGAGGCATTCGTACGGATCACGTTTCCGAAAAGGCCGGCGGTGGCCAGAGCCTTCAGTATATCCTTGTCGCTGAAATCGTGAGCCGTTTTCTGATGGTACAGCACCGCCGGCACTACACCGCATGATCCGCAGGTCGGGGCCGTGACTACGGTCTCTCCCCTGGCGTTCTGCTCGGATACGGCCAAGGCATAGGCTGTGATAAGGGCACGCGACTTCAGAGAGTCTTTGTAACCGGTGCCGCGCACATAATACTGTTTCGCCTTGCTGCGCAGTTTGAGCGAGCCGGGCAGACGGTCATCGCGGCTGAGGCCCTCCCTGATGCTCTCCTGCATGGTGCGCCACACCTCCGAAAGATAATCCCATATCCAGGCACCCTCGCACTGCTCCACATATTCCCAGTATGACAGTCCGTTCCGTTCGAGATATTCCTGGATCTCAGCGATGGTGCCCAGAGGATAACAGTCGCTGCCGGTTTCATTCATGACTTCCGTACCGTCGGAAAGGTTGCCTCCGCCGATACTGTACACGGTCCAGCTGTCAGTGACGGCGTCGGAAGCATCCAGCGCCTCGTACAGCATGCCGTTGGTATGGAATTCATGCACGATGTCCGGTCTCCATATTATCTCCGTACGGTCTGCTCCAAGCACCTGCAGAATGGCCTTGTCGGTCATGTGGCCCTTGCCTGTGGCGGCCAGCGAGCCGTAAAGCGTGACACGGAAAGAATGCGCCTGCGGATTTCTTTCCATAAATGTCTCCGCCGCCTTGTTGGGGCCCATGGTATGGCTGCTGGACGGTCCCAGTCCTATTTTGTAAATGGCTTTTATGCTGTCCATATATTATATACTGTATCTGAAAAATGTCCGCCGGACCTGAATACTTGTTTTTATTGCCGTATCCAGGCGAGATTGAACCTGTAATGAAGACGGCTGCTCAGCAGATGGATCGTACCGTCAGGGGTCTGCACGGCGCAGAAATATCCTTTCGGTTCCGCATGCGAGGCATCCATCACGAACTCTTTTGTAAACGCGCCGCCGTCAAGCTCCCTGCGCACCCCGTCGCTAAGCAGTTTCGGTGCGCTCCAGCTTTCACCCTCGTCATCGCTCAGACATACGAAGATACCGGCGCTTCCGAAGGATGCCAGCATAATGGGGCCCTCATGCAAACGCAGAAGCACCAGACGCTGGCCGCTGCCTATGCCGGGAAACTCCGTAGCGGAATATTCCCATGTGGCGCCCATATCGCGCGAAATGCTTTTCGGCATGTATCCGCCGATATTGTTGCCGCGCCCCAGAGCCATGAGCGAACCGTCCTTAAGCTGTACGATGCCCGCATGAATGCCGGCGATCGTGCCTCCGCAGTCTGTCCAGGATACTCCCCAGTCACGGCTGACATGCAGGGCGGTTCCGTCTTCGCCTCCGGCTCCGGCATCGCAGCATTGCGCCAGAGTGCCGTCTGAAAGGACTATAGGCCCTGCGATCACCTGATGACGCACGGTATGATCTCTCTCCACCAGTTCCGGACGCGTCCATGTATAGCCGTTGTCAAAGCTGAAACGCCTGCATAGCGCGAGATTCTGCCAGTCGCCTGAATTGCCCACGCCGTTCATATGCAGCAGCGTGCCGTCAGGCAGGTGCAGCAGAGACGCACCAGTCATATTCCTGTCGGGCACCTTGAAAAACAGGGATGCCTTCTCCCAGGAATCCGCACCTGGATGAAAACGAGAACTCATCACCACCATCTCGCGGCCGCTCTCGGCATCGGTGGAAAACCATATCGCCAGCAGATCACCGTTATCGCAATATGTCACCGCCGGCTGATGATTATGATTATACAAAGGATCAATAACGAAAGGAACAGGCTCCATAAAGAACGGCTGCGGCATCACGGATGCCCTGCACACTGCGTCGCATACGACACGGAAACCGATCTGGCTGTGCGCGTCGTCAGGGGTCGCGGCGCTGCGGTTTGCGCTGCGCAGGAAATATACCGGCGTATTGTGGCTACCTCCCCTCGTCACCTTGAACCAGCCGTTTTGCGGCCCCTGAGGATTCACGGCATTGCCCCGCTGATAAGGGCCGTACCAGTCCATGCACCATTCCTCCACATTTCCGTGCATGTCATGCAGGCCGAAAACGTTGGGAACGTCCCGGCCCACGGTAAGATCCACCGGCACAAGATTCCTTTCCGTCTGCTGATGCTTGTGCATTGCCTCGGGCAGAACATCTCCGGTATGATAGTCTCCGGCAGAACCGGCGCGGCATGCATACTCCCACTCCGCTTCAGTCGGCAGGCGGAAATTACGTCCGCTGCGCTCCGAAAGCCAGCGGCAGTAACGCACCGCATCATTCCAGCTAACGTTTACCACTGCCTCATCGTCGCCGGCAGAGAATCCGCCGCGGCCGCGCAAGGCCCTGTGGGCCGGATCGAAAGCCTCGTACTGGGCATTGGTAATCTCGCACGCGGACATGAAGAAAGAAGCCAGGCTCACGGAATGCGCCGGAGCCTCATCCATGCCGTATTTGTCCGGCTCAGCCGTTCCCATTACAAAAGTTCCGCCAGGGATTTCCACCATACGCGGCATAAAGTCAGGCCGGTCCTCATTCCCGGATAAGGCCGTGATATCCGAGCGGGAAGCCATGGCGCACACAGACGTTGCCATGAACATGAATTCCAACAGAGCCAATAATATACGCGACATCATATACAGTGACACTAAAGCATAGATATCAGCCTGTCGACATCCTCCGGACGCGTGGCCCAGCTGGTACAGATGCGGAACACCGTATTGTCCTTGTCCATATCGCACCATTTGTCAAAGACGAATTCAGAAGACAGCCTTTCGACGAGCCCGTTAGGAAGGACCGGAAAAATCTGGTTGGTAGGGCTGTCGACAAACATTTCATATCCCTTTGCCAGAAAAGCGGAAGCCAGCCTCCTCGCCTGGATGTCGGCATGCTCCGCGTATCTGAAATAAAGGTTGTCCGTAAAAAGGGCGAGAAACTGTATGCCCAGAAGACGGCCCTTTGCAAGGAGTCCGCCGTTCTGCTTGATGAAATAGCGGAAATCCCGTTTAAGGGACGGATCGTTTATGACGACGGCCTCCCCCATCAAGGCTCCCTGTTTCGTGCCTCCGATGTAGAATATGTCGGCGATTGCGGCAAGCTCCGGCAGGGTGATATCCGCCTTTTCCGAAGCCAGACCGTAGCCAAGGCGGGCGCCGTCCACGAACAGAGGCAGACGCCATCTGTCGCATACCGTTCTCAAGGCATCAAGCTCATCATGCGAATAAAGCGTGCCGAGCTCCGTCGGATATGAAATATACACCATCGCCGGCTGGACCTCATGCTCCGGGCTGTCCTGACGGAAATGGGCCTGCATAGCGTTTTCTACGCTCACGGCCGATATCTTCCCGTCCGCGGAAGGCAGAGTGAGGACCTTGTGGCCTCCGCGCTCTATCGCCCCGGTCTCATGCACGGCGATATGTCCTGTACCGGCACAGAGAACTCCCTGATACGGGCGCAGCACGGAAGCTATGACAGTCGCATTGGTCTGGGTTCCGCCGACCAGAAAGTGCACATCGGCATCCGGCCTTCCGGTGCATGCCAGGATCAGCCGCGCGGCCTGCGCGCAATAGTCGTCCTTGCCATAGCCAAGGGTCTGTTCCATATTCGTACGGGACAGCATTTCCATGATCTCAGGAATACATCCCGCCTGATAATCGTTTTTGAAAAGTATCATTTAAAATACAAGCTTACAGCAGAAAGACTGCACATTCCCCACTTTTCCCTCTATCGTGACATTCAGGACACCGTCCGCGCCCTCTTCTACAGAACGGAAAAGGTCCACTGTCTCACCGAGATGGGTCTCTTTGTTGAAGTTGATGAAGAGTTCGCGCAGAGGCTTGCGGAAAGTAATGTCCGGACCGGCCGCATCCATGCTCCATACCACGTAACGAACGTTGTTCGTGTGGCCGAGGCAGTCTATGTCCGAATAGTTCACCACATGCTCCCCGACTTTCTCCACCTGCGCGCCGCGCGGCATCATCACCTTAGGGCACGGCTCCCCGATCGCATCGTCATGGCACTCCGTATCCGCCGGCATGAATCCTTCGATACGGTCCGTACGCACGAGGCTGCGGTTCACGAGGTCCAGAATTATCCACGAGCTGGTCGCGCTGATGCATTCGCGTCCCTGCTCATCGAGAAGACAGAAATCACGAAGGTAGAAAAGACCGCTCGGGCCCTTGTGCCAGGTCCGTATCCTCACACGGTCCCCCCAATGGACGGGTTCCCTGAAGATTATGTGAAAACGGCTGAGCACCCATGCCCTGTTGTCTTTTATCAGCTTGCTGTAACCGAATCCGAGCTCGGTGGCGCTGCGGTATGCAAGCTCCTGCGCATAATCCATGAAAGCCGACGGACGCAGATATTTGTGGAAGTCCGTCCCGTAGCATGGGATAACCTCGTTTATCTCCAAAACTTTATCTTGATTCATAATAATTTGACAATTATCATCTAAACTACTTGTGGCGATACAGAATATCGTCTATCATACCATATTCCTTAGCCTCCTGAGCCGTCATCCAGAAGTTGCGGTCCATATCTGAGAACACCTTGTCATAGCTGTTTCCGCTGTGATCGGCGATTATCCGGCACAGCTCCGCGCGGCATTTCTCGATTTCTTTCGCCTCGATAAGTATGTCCGAGGCCTGGCCGCGGGCGCCGCCGATAGGCTGGTGGATCATTACGCGGGAGTGCGGCAAAGCCCATCTTTTCCCTTTCACTCCGGCACACAGGAGCACCGAGCCCATGGAGGCCGCCATTCCGGTGCATATCGTAGCGACATCAGGCTCTATATATTGGATCGTATCATAAATGCCCAGGCCGCTGCTGACCTGGCCTCCCGGAGTATTCAGATAAAGCGAAATCTCGGCCTTGCTGTCGGCATTTGAAAGATACAGGAGCTGTGCCTGCACGATATTGGCGACGTCATCATCGATAGGGACGCCGAGGAAAATCACCCTGTCCATCATCAGGCGGCTGAAAACATCCATGGAAGCCACATTCATCCTGCGCTCCTCGATGATAGTCGGGTTTATATAGCTGTCAAGCACGCTTGCATAGCGGTGCATGGTCATGCTGCTAAGGCCGCGGTCAAGGGCCGCATAGCGCTGGAAATCCTTGTCGAACATAATGTATGTCTATTTTGTACCGAAAATACGGTCTCCGCAGTCTCCGAGGCCTGGAACGATATACGCATTTTCGTTGAGCCGTTCGTCCAGTGCGGCGGTATAGATATCAACATCCGGATGCAGCTCCTGCACCTTCGCCACGCCTTCCGGAGCGGCGACCAGACACATGAACTTTATATGGCTCACTTCCCTTTTCTTGAGTATGCTTATCGCATCCGCGGCGCTGCCTCCCGTGGCAAGCATAGGGTCCACCAGAATCACCATCCTGTCCTTGATATCCTTCGGCAGCTTGCATAGATACTCGACAGGCATATGGGTCTGTTCGTCACGGTACATTCCGATATGGCCGATACGGGCGCCCGGCAACAGCTGGGCAAGGCCGTCCACCATACCGAGACCCGCACGGAGAATAGGAACGATAGCGAGCTTCTTTCCGGCGATTTCCTTGGCGGTCATGCGGCATATCGGAGTCTCGATTTCCTTGTCCGTAAGCGGAAGATCCCTTGTCACTTCATACCCCATAAGGAGGGCGATCTCCCCGAGAAGCTGTTTGAAATCTTTGGTACTTGTCTCTTTGTCGCGCATAATGGTCAATTTATGCTGGATAAGAGGATGGTCAATGATGTGCAACTGGCTCATATTCGTGCATTTTTTCGT
This sequence comes from uncultured Muribaculaceae bacterium, assembly GCA_964385835.1. Classification (GTDB taxonomy): domain Bacteria; phylum Bacteroidota; class Bacteroidia; order Bacteroidales; family UBA932; genus Cryptobacteroides. The sequence continues at coordinate 12,360 of CAYLQE010000019.1, forward strand.
TTTTTAGCTTACAACAAAAATGTTATATATAATAACAATAAAGTTTCCTTTACTATTTGACAAGCATTTAACAAAAACGCTGTCATGTCATACGGCTTTTCGCAAAAGTCCGCTGCAACAAACGGGCCTGCTATGCCGTAATATCTTCCAAAGTTAAGGAATTATTCTAAAAATGCGTGAATCCGGTCAATTTATCGACGCAAAAATTTGATGGAAGGTTCTCCCAGCGTATTTCTCCGGCATCGCCGCCGGTGATGTATCCTATCACATGATACCCGGCACCGAGCGAGGAAAGAGAGGCCGGATCGGCAGTAAAAAGCAGCTGATAATCCTCCCCTCCGCACAGCGCCTTTACACGCACGTCCTCCCCATGAATCCGGCAATATTCCGCAGCCTGCCCGGATACCGGAACCTTGTCAAAATCCAGCACTGCCGAACAGCGCGAGGCGCGGAGAATATGCCTGAGGTCAGAAGCCACGCCGTCGGAAATATCCATCATTGAGTGAACCGCCCCTGACGAGGCCAGGGCGATGCCGCTTTCTATCTGCGGATGCGGCATGTAATGGGCGCTGACAAGAGCGTCAAACCGCGGGCCGACATATTCCCCGCGCCTGCGCCGGAGCACTATATCGAGACCGCAGGCGGAATCGCCGAGACAGCCCGTCACGCATACGGCGTCCCCTGCCCGTGCATTCCCGCGCATGACAGCCCTGCCTCTTGCGGCACGGCCCTGCACGGTGACGCAGATGCATATCCCTCCCTTTGATGCGGCAGTATCGCCGCCAAGAAGAGGAAATCCGTATTTCAGGGAAATATCATGGTATCCGCTCACGAACCCGTCGATCCATCCGTCAGGCAGATCTGCCGGCAGTGCAAGGGAAAGATAGCTGCCCACCGGCATGCCTCCCATGCCCGCGATGTCGCTGAAGTTGACCGCCGCGCTCTTCCAGCCCAGCTGGTACGGGCTGATATCCCCGCGCAGGAAATGCACGTCCTCCACCAGCATATCGGTGGATATGAGGCTGTCCATGCCTTCAAGTTCCGGAATAACGGCGCAGTCATCCCCTATGCCGGACGCTCCGTCAGGGACAGGTACGTCCGCGAAAGCCGCCTTTATCTTGTCTATCAGTCCGAATTCCCCTGTTTTCATATCTTATTCCACAAGTTGTCTGTCATTTTCTTCCGCCATCCGCGCATACCAGCGCGCATATCCGTAAAACGCCAGTACGGTATAAACGGCATACAGGACAGCATAGCCGTAAATGCCCTTGTAAATATACAGGCCCGTGCTGGCAACGTCCACAACGGCCCACACCCACCACTGCTCTATCCATTTGCGCGACAGCATCACCATCCCCACTATGCTCAGAGCCGTAGTGAAGCTGTCGGCCGCCGGCACGGTGCTGTCTGTAAAGTTCACCAGCACCAGATATATGAGGCAGAAAACGGCCGCCGATGCCGCCGCCAGCACAGGCCACATCTTCAGAGGGGTTCCGGAAATCTCCAGTTCGCCGCCTTTTGCCGGCTGCCCGCCGTCAGGATTCCCCTTTTTCAGACGCCCGCCCCATTTCCATGAGCAGAAGCCGTAGACAGCTATCACGACATAATAGACATTAATGCCGAAATCCGCATACAGTCCGGCCCGGAAGTACACGAAAACCGAAATCAACGGCATTATTATACTGGTGATCCACATCCATTTGCTTGCCTTTATCTCCTGTATGAGATAAAGTACTCCGACAAGTGTGCCGGCAACCTGCAGAGGGTTGCCGGCAATGTATGAAACTACAGAAGCGAGAATGTCAGGCATATATCAGTACGTTAAAAATGCAATGCCACGCTGCCGATCGCGGTAAATCCGGCCGCAGGGATATAGCCTATCTGGGTATAGCGGTTCCGGTTGTCATGTCCGCCGCTGGCATATATCGCAGAGTATACCCATCCGCTCTGGGCGTAATGGCCGTTGAATATATTGCCTAACCTGAGGCCGAAATCCACGCTGCGCAGATACCGCTTGCCGACCTCCCATGTATAGCCGAGATTAATGTCCGTAAAGGTGTATGCAGGGAGGCTGCGGTCAAGATTCTGCGTATTGTCGAGATACTGCCGGGACACGACGCTCGTGCGTATGCCGGCACTTACGCCGCGAAGGAAACGGAATGTGGCGCCGGCATTGCCCACGACGGACGGAGAAAACGCCAGGGTGCTGCTGCCGTAGTGATAGCTGATTGTCCCGCTGCCGTCGAACGGCTCCCCTTTCACGTTATTGCCTCCGTTATAGTCATTGCCTTCCCAGTTGTCCCAGTCTTCCACAACCTCGGTAAAATCAAGGATGCGGTTGCGGCTCAGCGCGACATTTCCGTCGAGTGTAAACCAGCTGACAGGAGTGTACGCGGCGGCGAGCTCGATTCCCATACGGTACGATGAAGCGATGTTGGTGGTAAGGCTTTCGCCTATATCGCTCACAAGTCCGGTCTGAACGAACTGGTTGACATAATCCATATAATACAGGGTGACTCCCAGTTCGAGCTTCTTATTGACGTAAGTATAGCCAAGTTCGTAATCCATAACCATCTCCGGCTTCGGGGCCGGATAATTGCCGTTGTCGGTAAAGTTGTTGCGCTCCGGCTCGCGGTTGGCCATGGCAAAAGAGAAAAAGGCGCTGTGGCCGTTCTTCTGGTATTTGACGCCGAGCTTCGGATTTACGAAATTATAAACCGTATCGATATCTATCCTGTGGTTTGTCCACGGCCCTGTCTTGCTGCTTGCACCCTCCGCCTTTACGAACTTGTCGTTGATGCCGTCTGTCTTGTAGTGCACGAAACGGTACTGCAGGTCGGCGAATGCCGTGAGACATTCCCAGAAACGGTAAGACAGCCTTGCATAGGCGCTTACGTCCGTTTTCACTGCATCGGAGTCGTAATACTTGTTGTCGGCAAGGCCTGCGGGCTTGTTTTGCGCGACGATCTCATGCATGGCATTCCTGACTTCAGCATTGCCGATATAGGTCAAATATCCGAAATGGCTGCACTGAAAGTTCTGTGCGCTCAGGCCCGCGTTAAAGTCAATGTTCCCTTTCGAATATGCCGTACCTGCCGTCAGGCCGTACGCATGCTGTGTAAGGCCTTTCTGGCGCACGAAATCGCTGCGCGTACTCCCCTTTGCGCTCCATATATCGCTCAGACCGAACTTCTTGAGCTTGTTCTGATACCTGAACTCTTCGTAATAGCCCGTACCGAAAGTATAATGAGCGGAAGCATTGATATTCCATCCGTCAGCGACAGCCCAGGCTAAGGAAAGGATGTTATGGTCCTGGGTAAAGCGGTCGACAGTTTGCGGCCAATAGCTGCCGTCATCCATTTTATAGCGCCCGGTCACATAATTGCCGTCAGCATCTTTGACGAAGTTTCCGTCCTCATCGGTGACAAGGCGCTCATACAGGTTGTTGAAGCGTCCGAGCCCCACCCTGTACATATCGGCATATGTTCTGATTCCGGTATTGGCGCCGTATGTGCCGTCGAATATGCTGAGGTCGTCATTTCCTGTCACGACGCCGTTCCATGCCTGTCCCGTATATTCCACATTGCCTATGTTACGGTATCTTATCACAAGCTTGTCATTCAACAGTAGAAGCGCGCCTATCAGCCAGTTGCCGCCTTTACCTGAAGTCCCGTGAAGATAACCGTCCGTACGCGAGAAAGAGAAGCTGCCGTCAATAATGGTGTGCTTGCCTATCAGCCCGGAGTTGAAACTCAGCGAAGTCTTGCAGCTGTTGTACGAGCCATAGCTTGCCTGAAAGTCCGCGCTTGGCGCGAAAGATGGCGTCTTCGTACTGAGGGCCACGGTACCGCCGAAAGCTCCGTCACCGTTTGTCGAGGATCCCACGCCCCTCTGGATCTGCACGCCGCCCAGGAACGAGGCGTAGCTGTTCAGATTGGCCCAGAACACGCACTGGTCCTCCGGAGAGTTCAAAGGCACGCCGTCCAGAGTTACATTGATACGGCTGTCCCCCGCTCCGCGGATGCGGAGATAGGTAGTGCCTGTGCCGAGGCCGTTGTCGCCGAAAGCCACGATGCCCGGAGTGCGCGCGAAAAGATAAGGCAGTTCCTGCACATCGCGGCTGAACTCGGAGATGCTCTTCTTGCCGAGCTCGCTTATCGCGAAAGGTGCGTTGGCAGGCGCCTTGGCTGCCGTAACGATGGATTGGTTAAGATAAAAGACTGAAGTGGAATCTATCTCCGGAAAATCATTAAACGATGTTCTTGCAGCTGATTCCGCGCTGCCGGCTACGGCCAGTCCCGACACAAGGGCTGCCGCAAAAAAGATTTTTGCTTTTTTCATAATTCCTACGCCGGTATTACCCGTTTCAGGTTCAAGGGTATCATCTCAGCTTCAGTTCCTCCGGACACCCGCCTTCAGGACATCTGCACCCCTTTATTAATATTTTACGGCTGCAAAGATAACAAAGCAGCCGCAAAAGTCAAAAAGAAAAGAGAGTGTTTTATATAATGCCACAAAGTTATACTTTTTTTGTGGCATTATATTAATATTACATATTATATTCCCATTGACTACAATTCATAACAGCCCCCTATATACCTATTAAACCCTGATGATTTCGAGGGGCGGACAATACAAGTGAGGTGCGGGAGGCTATCTCAGGGCGTCCTGGATAAGGTCGATGAAATGATCCCTGTATTTCTGGAAAAGAGACTGTTTTTCCTTGTGAGTGAACACTATCTTCTCAGCGGGCAGCTTTCTCTTGTATCCGGCTGCCTCCAGCGCGGCGCATGCGTCCTTGTATCCGAGGAAGAAAAGTTCCTCCGCGTTCGATATGTCATACACGCTGTAGCCCGTAGTGTCCAGGTCGATATTCAGGTCCGACAGCTTGGCATCGTCGATAAGGTTCGCCATGAACATCATCTGATACGCCCTGCTGGCTACATGTATGATGTTGTCCTTGTAAGGGTCGGCCCCGACATGGCGCACGGAAATGGAAATGATTTTCCGGCACATTTCCCTGAGAGGAGTGACGGGAAGGTTCATGAACACGCCTCCGTCGATATAATGCACCCCGTCTATCACCATAGGCTGGAATATCACCGGAATGGAGCATGAGGCCACAAGGCGCGGCGCCAGCTCGCCCTTGGAGAATATCACGGTCTTGCCGTTGTCCATATCGGAAGCCGCGACATACACCGGAATCGGAAGCTCCTCGAAGTTCTTGTACGGTAGCAGATCATGTATAAGGTTTACCAAAGGAGTGGAATCGAAGAATCCTCCCCTCGGCACCGAAGGAGTCACGACATCCTGGAAAAAGTTCATTCCCGAAAGCATGGAAATCATCTCGCTCGGCGACAGGCCGGCCGAATGGAAAGCCGCTACCAGCGAGCCGGCGCTTGTGCCGGCAAGGACATCGGCCTCGATGCCGAACTCTTTAAGGGCCTGCAATGCGCCGCAGTGAGCGGCGGCCTTCGAGCCGCCGCCACTGAACACAATTCCTAATTTATACTTTTTCATCTCTTATTTGGCATCCTGGGCCTGGCATGCGGTAATCGCTATCATCCTGTAGATATCCTCTACGCTGCATCCGCGGCTCAGATCGTTCACAGGACGTGCGATACCCTGAAGGATAGGTCCGATCGCATCGGCGCCGCCGAGCCTCTGGACCAGTTTGTAGCCGATGTTGCCGACCTCGAGATTAGGGAACACGAGCACATTGGCATTGCCGGCGATATCGCTGCCAGGAGCCTTGCTCTTGCCGACGGAAGGCACTAAAGCCGCATCCGCCTGAAGCTCACCGTCTATTTTCAGTTCAGGGGCAAGCTCCTTTGCAAGACGTGTGGCCTCAACGACTTTGTCCACGACCTCATGCTTTGCCGAACCCTTTGTAGAGAATGAAAGCATCGCCACCTTAGGCTCGTCGAAAAGCGCGACGCTCTTGGCTGTCTGTGCGGTACATACGGCGATCTGCGCGAGCTGGCTGGCATCAGGGGATGGAGTTACCGCCACGTCTCCGACTACCAGAACTCCGTTCTCTCCGTACTGCTCCGCCTTGGTGATGAGGAGCATGGCACCGCTCACGCATGATATTCCGGGAGCGCATTTGATGATCTGCAGCGCGGGACGCAGAGTGTCGCCTGTTGTGGACAGGGCGCCGCTGATCTGGCCGTCCGCATCGCCGCTCTTGATTATAAGGCATCCGAAATACAGAGGGTTCTGCACGAGTTTCGCAGCCTGCTCCGGAGTCATGCCCTTCGCCTTGCGGAGGTTGTACAGAAGCTCCGTATATTCCGGAGTCTTGTCACTTGTAGCGGGATCGATTATAACCGCCTTGTCTATATTCTCAAGTCCGAGCTTGCCTGCATAGGCAAGGATCTCTTCCCTGTTGCCTATCAGTATGATTTCAGCAAGTCCGTCGGCGATCGCCTTGTCCGCCGCCGTGATTGTACGCTCCTCCAGTGACTCAGGGAGAACTATGCGCTGCCTGTCCGATTTCGCGCGCGCGATAATGTTGTCTATAAGTGCCATATTGTGGATCAATCGTTAAGTGCGTTTACAATGTTCATGGTATCGCGTGCGATCATCAGCTCCTCGTTGGTAGGGATGATTGCGACCTTGACTTTGGAGTCCGCGGACGATATCATCCTTTCAATGCCGCGGCAGTCGTTGGCCTCGACATCGAACTTCACCCCGAGATACTCCAGATTCTGGCATACGCGGCGGCGGATGTGGCCGTTGTTCTCGCCGATGCCGCCCGTGAAGACAATAAGGTCAACTCCGTTCATTTCAGCGACATAAGCTCCTACTGTCTGTATTATATCATGCGTGAGTTTTTTCAGGGCCAGTTTCGCGCGCGGATTTCCTGCGGATGCCGCATCGCCGCAGTCGCGGCAGTCGCTGCTTACTCCGCTTATGCCGAGCAGGCCGGATTTCTTGTTCATGATATTGTTCATTTCCTGGCTGGTAAGGCCCTCCTTGTCCATAAGGTAGCACATGACCATAGGGTCTATGGTGCCGCAGCGCGTTCCCATGAGCAGGCCCTCCAAAGGAGTAAGTCCCATGCTCGTCATTACACACTTGCCGTTCTCTACCGCCGCGATGGAGCTGCCGTTTCCGAGATGGCAGGTGATGATCTTGCTCTTGTCAAGGTCTATGCCCGCGAACTCAGCGCCGCGCTGGCTGACATACTTGTGTGACGTGCCGTGGAAGCCGTAACGGCGTACGCGGTATTTCTCGTAATATTCGTAAGGGATGCCGTATATATAGTTGTAGTCAGGCATGGTCTGATGGAATGCCGTATCGAACACCGCCACCTGCGGAACCGTAGGAAGGTTCTTGCTTACCGCATCTATACCCATGAGGTTGGCCGGGTTGTGCAGAGGGCCGAGGTCGCAGCAGAGGGTGATCTGCTCCACGACTTCAGGCGTGATAAGGGTGCTGCGGTACAGCTTGTCGCCGCCGTGGAGGACGCGGTGGCCCACCGCCTCTATATCCTCAAGGCTTTTGAGCACGCCGTGCTCCGGATCCACAAGAGCGTCCAGAACGAGACGGATAGCCTGGGTATGGTCCGTGATAGGACATACGAGTTCGAAAGACCCGCCGCCGGAAGGAGTGTGCTTGAGGTGGCCTTCATCCATGCCGATACGCTCTACAAGACCTTTGGCAAGAAGGTCGTACACTTTATCGTTCTTCATATCCATGAGCTGGTATTTCAGAGAAGAACTGCCGCAGTTTACTACAAGTACTATCATTGCTTGAAAATATTTGCTTATTATGGACAAATATAACATTTAATCATTACATTTGGAAAAATATTTGGAGGGGTATGAATGTGGAGAAGGATATATGCAGGGTCTGTGTCCCTATGGCCGCCGGAGCATCATGCGCGGCGTTTGCAATGGCCCTCGCAGGCACGGCCGGCTGCTGCCATGTCTGCACGATGACGGTATCGCTGCTGTGCTGGAGCCTGGCATGGACAATATGGTGCCGCAGACGGATGGGTTACAGCCGTCATCTGCACTCTCCCCTGCTCTGGATAGCGATGTTTTTCCTGCTCGGAGCCTTGTGTTACGCCACACAAAGGACGGTGTCCGGAGCGATGGTTCCATTTTCAATCATGGACAGCGCGGCCCTCGGGCTTAAAGAGACGGTACGGGCCATACCGTTCAGGGACAGTGAGAACAACGCGCTTGTCCAGGCCCTGATTCTCGGGGACAGGAGTTCCCTTTCGCGCGGCACGACAGGAGCGTTCAGGACATCCGGGGCATCGCACATGCTGGCGCTGAGCGGCATGCACCTTGGAATAATCTATATCGTCATCACACGCATTCTGGCCGTCTTCGGCAATTCCGTTGCCGTTCGCAAATCGAGAAGCGCGCTTGTCATAGCGCTGACAGGCCTGTATACCATGATGTGCGGTGCAGGTCCGTCCCTTATGCGCGCATGGCTTTTCATAAGTCTGGCGGAAGCCGGCAAAATACTCGGCAGGCCGCAGAAAGCTGGCGATGTCTTTTGCTCCGCACTTGCACTGCATCTTGTTTTCCGCCCCGCAAGCATAACGGAACCCGGATTCCAGCTGAGTTACTCCGCAGTCTTGGGGATAGTGTATGTATGGCCCGTGGTGCGTGAGTGGTATCAGGGTGACAGCCCCGGTGCGAAGATATGGCAGGCCGCGAGCCTGAGCATATGCGCGCAGGCCTTCACCGCTCCGGTTGCCCTGTATTATTTCGGGACCTTTCCCAAATATTTCCTGATCACGAATCTGGCTGCCGCTCCGCTTATGACGCTGGCGATGATATGCAGCATCCTGAGCATTTGCGTGTCCGCCATCTTTCCGGAGGCGACGGCGGCGATACATATACTGGAATATCCGCTGAACTGGCTCCGTGGCATCATAGAGCTGACGCAGGGCTGTAGCGCGCGTGCAGGCAGGAAACGCCCGTCCTATTTCTTGCGGCGGGAGCGGAGACGGTTGGCTGAAAAGACGATAGCCTCATCCAGAAGAATATTCCTGGCGGCGGAGAAGTCAAGAATGGCCGCGGCAAGAGGGAAAAGGGAGGTCCACGACATTATTTGCGAGTCTATGACCTGGAAACAATAGAAGACAAGACATGCCAGGAAACCGAGATTCGCCAAGGCCGTGAAAATTACTACCCTGAACTGTTTCATGCGCCATCTGTATCCGCCTAAGGCAAGGACCTGCAGCACCGTCAGGATGACGAGCCACGCCGTGAATAAAGTATTGTCAGTATATCTTATATACATTGAGGAACCATCGGGCATGACGATGGAGGAAAGGCTGCACCAGAACATCGATACGATAAGGAGGGATGCTATTCCGAGATATAAGGTCTGAATTCTCTGCCACATAATAAGGTCAAATGAATTAATAGGGTGCAAAAATAACATTTTTTAATAAATTTTCTTATATTTGATAGGTACATACGAATTTATAATCATGAGAATTGCAGAATCAGAACTTATAATCAACGGCGATGGCAGCGTGTTCCACCTGCACATCCTGCCCGAGCATCTCGCGGACACGGTCATTCTCGTAGGAGACCGCGCACGCGTGGAAATGTTCAGAAAATACCTAACCGACATCGAGAGCGAGACCTCATCGAGGGAATTCGTCTCAGTGACAGGAAAATACAACGGCAAGCGTATGACGGTGCTCTCGACCGGTATCGGCATAGGCAACATCGACATCACGATGAACGAGCTCGACGCACTCGCCAACATCGACTTCAAGACAAGAGAGATTAAACCGGAGCACAGGACTCTCACGATCCTGCGTCTGGGCACCTGCGGCGCGATACAGCCGGACATCCCTATCGGAGCGTATATCTTCTCCAAGTATTCCATCGGCACCGACGGCATCATCAACTGGTACGCAAACCGAGAGGCGGTTACGGATGTCGGCATGGAAGAGGCATTCAAGAAGCACATCGGCGCGACGCCTCATATCGGCACCCCTTATTTCGCCAAGGCGAGCGATAAGCTGATAGAGAAATTCAAGGACAGCACCGTCATGGGCATGACTATCGCCGCTCCTGGCTTCTACGGTCCTCAGGGACGCGTGCTGCGCATGCCTCTCGCGCTTCCTGATATGATCGAGGATTTCGAATCGTTCCGCTACGGCGACGAGCGTATCACCAACTTCGAGATGGAAGGCTCGGCTATCGCGGCCATGGGACGTCACCTCGGACACGAGTGCGGCACGGTATGCTGTGCAATCGCGCACCGCTACCACAAGGCCAGCAACCCTGATTACAAGCCTCTCGTAGAGGGCCTCGTGAAGCTCGTGCTTGACAAGCTAAGCGAATAATTTAGCGGGCAGGCCGCGCCGTAACGCTTAGAAATAATAGCCGAAGCTGGCGAACCAGCCCCATTTGAGGTCGCTGGACCAGTTCACGCCTATAATGAGCGGGCCGGCGATCGTTTTGAGACCGTAGGATCCGGCGAAAGAATAAACCGGTATCATGGCATTCCTCAGGCTGAAATCACCAAGACCCTCCATGGCGCAAGCCGTGAGGGTCAAAAAGTTTTTGGCATTTATGGAGCCGCGCAAGTCCACATCTGCCACGGCCACGAACGGCTCCCTCACCACCCTCAGGCCGGTATAGCCTACAAAAGGTATCTGGTGGTCCAGATAACGGCCTGCGACGATTCCGCCGATAACGTTATTGTCGAGAATAAAGCCCGGAGAGGTCGATATCCACCTTGCGGACACGGACGGAAGTATAGCGAAATACTGTCCGCAGGAAAGCGCGGCCTTCACGGACGCGGCGACTATATGGCAAGGAATGTCCTTGAAACTGTCGGCGAACTTGAAGCGGTAGCTGAAAGCGAAGTTTATGCCCTTGGTAGGGAAATATCCGTCATTGAAAGTATCGGTCGCGAACTCGGCGAAAAGGCCGTAATGGGGTCTGAACGTGCCGATCTTCCGGGTAGTGCTCATGTCTTCGCCGCTGCCGAATATCGGGTCCTCCGCCACCTGCAGGGCATAAGGCATGTTCTCCAGTTCGAAACCGCCCCTTATGTCCACGACCTTGAATCTCGTGTCGGCCATATACACTTTCAGATAGTTGTTCCAGCTGTAATGGTTGACGCCGGAGACGCTCTCCGAAGGATCGAAATATATGCAGGAGGTGTACTTCGTCTTGACGCTTGCGCCGAATCTCGGGCCATACATGGTATCGAAGTGATAGTCAAAGAAGAATGAGTTATTGTCGCCTATCGCGATTTCCGCATCGAATTTATTGCCTATCAGCTTGTTCGCATTGAATCCGAAACGGGCGCCGACAGACACTTTCTCCTCATTGTCGGCCTTAAGCCCTACGCTCAGCAGATGGCTTGCCCCTTTCATGCACGAGAAATGCAGGGAATAAGGCTCATTGCCGTAAAGGCGGTAAGTCACTGAGGTATAGGCTCCGGTACCGTATATGACGGACACCATCTCCTCCAGTTCTTCCCTGCCGTATTCCCGGCCCGGCTTAAGCCTCACTTTCTTCATGAAATAGCGTATCTCCTTCGGATCCAGCCCGTCGAATGCTATATCGTTGACCATTACCTTTCTGCCGTTTATATCGGTGGCCTTGCTGCGGGTCCTGTAAGTATCGCAGCAGCCCAGTTTTTCCTTGAGGCCCTCGAGTTCTTCCGCATGTTCCGCGGCCGTGGCATAACCCTGCTCTATGATACGCCTCACGTTGGCCGAATTGAATCCGTATTTCGGAATGCCGGTCATGTCCGGTTCTATAAGTACGGATGAATTCGCCCGCGAATATTCGTCGCTCTCGTTTCTGGTCAGAAGGATAATCTGGTTGAGGACACTGCCTATGCTGGTCACGTTCTCCGGATCCACAGGAGGGAGCACATTTACGCCTATCACATAGTCGGCACCGCAGGCCTTGGCCACATCCACTGGAAAATTATTGCGCATGCCGCCGTCTTCCAGGATAAGGCCGTCCTTGCGCACCGGCTTGAAGAATACAGGCAGCGACATCGAAGAACGCGCGGCCTCCACCACGCTTCCGCTCGTCCAGTACTTGGCCTTCAGGGTGGCGAGATCCGATGCCACGCATACGAACGGCACCGGAAGCTCGGAAAAATCATAATCGTCGAAACCGTGATATCCCACGGACAGGGAGGTAAGTTCGTTCTGAAGGGAAAGGCCCCATACAAAGCCGTCAGGAAGCAGGTCAAAGGCCTTTTTGCGGAGTTCCTTGTTGACATCCGCCGTAGCGATGAACTTTTTCCTGTCCTCCTTCACGAAGCCGGTATTGTACATTCCCCTTTTATAAAGGACGGGAAGTGTCAGGGTATATCTCTCGTCCATACGCCTCGTTTTCAGCGGAGTCAGGTCCATATCCACCTTATCCGACATCATCATGCTCCAGTCGAGGGAACTGACTATCGAGTCTATCTGTCCCGGATTGTAGCCCAGCGCATAGGTAAAGCCCACGATACTGCCCATGGAGGTACCCAATACCATATCCACAGGAATATCATGCTCCTGCAGATATTTCAGGACACCGATATGCGAAAGTCCGTACATACTGCCGCCGGACATCACGAGAGCGACAGTAGGGCGTTTCTTCCTGATCTCATCCATTTTCGCCCTGTATCTGGCGAAAGCGATCCGGTCTCCCTCCGGATCCACGCTTTTTACAACCTTTCCTTCAGGCACGGCCGCCCGCGAAAGGAACGCGGACAGAAGCAAGGCCGGAAACAACAGCAGTATACGTCTCATGGAGACAAATATACATAATTTTATCTTTTCTCTATCCGGTATACGACATCAACAAGGACAGAACCCAGGATTCCGGCCGTAACGGAGCCAAGAAGTACGGCGATCTTGCCGGCGTCACGCATGGTGTTCATAACCACGGCGCTGTCGACGTCGCCGAAAGACAGGGTATCGACAAAGATGCTCATGGTGAATCCTATGCCGCCGAGACAGGCCACGGCAAAGAACATAGGCCATGAGGCCTTGTGAGGCATCTCGCCCACTCCGGTCTTGACCGCGAGATAGCTGAAAAGAGTGATGCCGGCAGGCTTGCCTATTACAAGGCCGAGGAAAATGCCGAGCCCCACCATGCCGTATTCAGGATGTGAGGCGATTGTCTGAGCGAATATGTTGAAATACGACAGATCCGGGATCGTGACACCTGCATTCGCAAGGGCGAAGACAGGCATGACGATGTAGTTCACGACGCCGCTGAGGGCATGCTCCACCCTGTAGCTCATATCCATGGAATTCTGCGCGACCTCGTGCAGCACACGCAGGCAATGTTTCTGAGGGCCGTTAGGGAACGGTTCCTCATCAATGTCGTTGTAAGAATCCAGCTTGGCGATATAATGGGTACGCTTCGAATAGTACTGGTCTTTGGAATACCTGGCCTTGGACGGGATAAGGAATGCCATGACGACGCCGGACATCGTGGCGTGTATGCCTGAATAGTAGAACAGGATCCATACGATGACCGTCATCACGATATAAGGGAAAAGGCGCGTCTCGCCCATGGTCTTCATCAGGAAGATAAGCGCGATCACAATCGCGGCTATGCCGAGGAGGGTGAAATCTATGCTGCCGCCGTAGAATATGGCGACCACAAGAATGGCGATGAGATCGTCAGCTATCGCAAGGGCGGTCAGGAATACTTTCAATGACACAGGCACTTTCTTGCCCATCATCGAAAGGATGCAGACGGCGAAAGCGATATCGGTGGCGGTAGGGATACCCCAGCCGCCTGCGGCCTGCGTACCGCGGTTCACTGCGAAATAGATCAATGCCGGCACGATGACACCGCCGAAAGCTGCGATAACTGGCATAAGCGCTTTCTTTACGGAAGAAAGCTCTCCCGATGACACCTCGCGCCTGATCTCCAGCCCGACGCTGAAGAACAGCAGCACCATCAGGACATCGTTGATGAACTTCTCAACGGTCATTTCCTTAGGGAAAAGGAGTTCGAAGCCGCTTTCCTGGTTCAGGAACTGAATCTGAAAACTTGTCTCAAGGAAGCTGTGATACAGATGAGAGGTAAAAGGCAGATTTGCCAGAAGCATCGCTACGGCGACGCAGCACAGCAGGAAAACGCCCTGAAACCACGGCTGTTTCCTAAGTTTGCCGGCTTTCACGTTAAACTGGACAGTGCTGTCGTTCCATTTGTATATAGGTATTATCTTCATAACACATTTTTTTAAACGGGCGCGAAGATACGAAAAAAAAGCGACCCTCGGGGTCACTTTTTTGAAAATTTAACAATGTCTTCAAAGCGCTGTCCTGAACTTTCCGTCAGCTGCGCGCGGCTGTCTTTTTGCTGTAAAAAGCCGCGGAGGCGCGGGTTCAGTCACGGCTATCCGCGCCCGGAATGCCGTAGCCGAAGCGGACAGGGTCATCATATTGCTCCTGCAGCCTGAAAAGCTCGGCTTTCAGGGAATCCGCAAGAGCCTCATATCCTGCGGCGCCATACAGGTTGTGCATCTCGCGGGGATCTTCATAAAGGTCGTAAAGCTCGAAGAAATCCTTGTCATAATAGAAATGCACCAGCTTGTACCTTTCCGTACGCACGCCGAAATGGCGTTTCACCATATGTTCGGCAGGATATTCATAAAAGTGGTAATACAGGGATCTGCGCCAGTCAGCCGGATGCTCGCCGCGCATCAGAGGCAGCAGCGACACTCCGTGCATGTCTTCCGGAACATCCGCGCCGGCAAGTTCAAGGAAAGTAGGGGCAAGGTCGATGTTCTGCACCATCTCGCCGATATCGCCTTTTCTGCTGTAACTCTTTGGAAAACGCATCACGAGAGGCGTCCTCATCGATTCTTCATACATGAACCTTTTGTCGAACCAGCCGTGCTCGCCCATATAGAAGCCCTGGTCGGAAGTATAGACGACCAGCGTATTGTCCAGCAGGCCATTGTCCTCGAGATAATCCAGCACGCGCCCTACGTTGTCATCGAGCGACTTCACGACTTTGGAATAATCTCGCATATACCTCTGGAACTTGAATTCGGCCAGTTCCTTTCCTTGCGGGGCCTTCCTGAGGAAATCCACGGTAAGGGAATCATAGAAAGCATCGTAAGCCTTGCGGTCATCAGGATCGAGACGCCCTATATAATATTTATAGGTATCGGTAAGCCTCGTGGCCGCACCGTCATGATACATCTTGGTATCATATACGATGTCCATATCCTTATCGATGCCCATTTCCTGCTCCGCGGCCGCAATCCTGCCGGCATAGTCATCGTAGAAGTTGTCAGGCAGCCCGAACACCCTGTCTTCATATTCGCGCAGGTATCTGATCTCAGGCAGCCAGTTCCTGTGGATGGCTTTGTGATGGATCATTATGCAGAAAGGCTTCGTCTTGTCGCGACCGTTCTCAAGCCATTCGAGGCTCTTGTCCGTGATGATGTTTGTAAGATAGCCTTTCTCGGTATGGATACCGCCGTCCATCGTGATGAAGTCCGGATTGTAATAGTCCCCCTGTCCGGGAACAATCTCCCAATAATCGAATCCGGTCGGATTCGCCTCCAGATGAAGTTTCCCGACCATAGCCGTCTGATAGCCGGCATCCTGAAGAAGTTTCGGGAATGTCTGCTGGCTGAAATCGAACACGCATGTCGAGTTGTCATAGAAACCGTTGGCACAGCTGTGCTTGCCGGTGAGCAGGCAGGCTCTGGAGGGCCCGCTCAATGAATTGGCCACAAAAGCATTGGTAAAGCGTACGCCGTCATCTGCGATTCTGTCGAGGTTGGGAGTATGGACATTGCGGCTGTCATAACAGCTCATCATCTGTGCCGTATGATCGTCCGTCATGATGAAGACGATGTTGCACCTTTTGTCCGTATTCTTATGCCTGTCCGTGCATGAGACCAATGCTCCTGTGGCCGATACTGCCGCCAGGGAATAGTAAAGTCCTGAATATTTCATACCGGATTGATTTTCCTGCCGGCCTGATTAAAATTTCCGTTAGTTCTGTGCGGCCATCTGTTTAGCCTGCATCTCTGCCGCGAGTGACTCCAGAGTGCGGTCCTCCTTGATTCCGAGAGCCTTACGTACCACAGGGGTAAGATCTGTGCTCTGCTCAGGATCGATATAGAGAACGGAAGATGAATCCACTACGAATACATAACCGCCTTCTTTGGCAATCTTGTTGAGGGTCTCCTGGAATTTCTGCATTACAGGAGCGGTGAGCCTGTTCTGGATAGCCTGGATCTCCTGCTGCATATTCTGCTGAGTCTCCTGGATACGGCTCTCGATCTCCATGATTTCCTTTTCTTTGCTCTCTTTGATAGACTGTGTCCAGGTAGCGGCTTTCTGCTGATAGGTCTGGACTTTCGACTGATATTCGTCATACATGGATTTCATCACCTCCTGATTCTCGGTTACGATGGCATCCATCTGTGTACGTACATCATCCATCTCAGGCATAAGCTGGAAACACTCCTGGGAATTCACATGTGCGAATTTCTGTGCGAATGCTGCCGAACAGATTGCAGTCATGGCAGCTACAAGAAAAAATCTTTTCATAAATATTGTTATTAAATTATTGTCGTTTAACATTAGAACTGCTGGCCTATCACGAAGTGGAACTGGCTCTTGCCCTTCTGCGAGTCGTCGAAACCATAGCCCCAGTCCACGCCGAGCAGACCGATCATAGGGAGGAACACCCTCACGCCGACACCGGCAGAACGCTTGATATTGAAAGGATTGAAGTTGCGGATATCGCTCCAGCAGTTGCCGCCCTCGAGGAACGCGAGCACGAAGATCGTCGACTGAGGCTGGAGAATCACAGGATAGCGGAGCTCGACGGTGAACTTGTCGTAAACGTTACCCGAATAAGCCGCCGATGAAGAATAAGGGGTCACAGCGGTAGGTGTAAGCGAATAGTTCTCGTAACCGCGCAGGGAGATGATGTCGGAGCCGTAAGTATTGTAGCCGCTCATGCCGTCACCGCCCACGAGGAAGCCCTCGAACGGGGAATATCCCCAGTTTCTGTTATAGTATCCGAGATATCCGAACTGTGCGCGCGCCATGAGCACGAGGTCGCCCACGAGCTTGGCGTAGAACGCGCCTTTGAATGTCCATTTGTGATACTCGATCCACCTGTACCTTTCCTGCGACGTCATGCTGTCGTAATCTACATCCTTATAGCTGTCCACGTGATGAGTCACGCCGTCGGAAGATACGTATTTCTTGCGCAGGAGCGAGTACGGAGGAGTGAGCGAGAGCGACATCTCGAGCTCGCCGCCCTGACGCGGATAAATCTGCTGGTCAGTACTTGTACGTGACAGGGAGATCGTGTAGGACAGGTTGTGCGAGCGTCCCGTATTGAACAGGAAGTTGTAGTTCCAGTCCTGCAGGTTGTATGTCTGCCAGCTCAGCTGGTTGTAAAGCACGAAATAGTTGTCCGGCCATTTGAGACGCGTGCCTATGCCTGCTGCCGCGCCGTAAACCTCCATGAACTCATCGTTGTTGAGAATGTTCAGGTAGGTATAGGAATTGGTCTGGCGGGTATAGTACAGCGACAGGCTCAGGGAAGTAGGCTTTTTGCCGAAGAGCCAAGGCTCCAGGAACGATGCCGACAGACTTGTATAATAGGTACCGTTTGTCTGGAAGCGGAAAGAAAGGTTCTGTGCATCGCCCAGAGGCACCGGCCTCCACGCCGATTTGTCGAACAGGCGGTGGGTGCTGAAGTTGTTGAACGAAACGCCGACGGTCGCCACGAAAGTGTTGCCGCCCCAGCCGCCGGAAAGCTCCAGTTGCGAAGAAGGCTTCTCCGTCACGTTATAGATGATATCCACACTGTTGTTCAGCTGGTTAGGGACGAGCGAGTAGCCGCCGTCCTTCATGATGGCCTCTGGGTCGAACTGGCCCATGGATGCGATCTCACGCACGGAGCGCTCGAAATCGCTCTGGCTGAACAGATAACCCGGACGTGTGAACAGGGCGCGGCGAACGACCTTCTCGTTCGTAAGGTCATTGCCGTTGATGACGATATGGTCCAGATATGCAGGCTTGCCCTCCACGATGCGCATCTCCACATCCACGCTGTCGCCCTGGATGTTCACCTCCACCGGCTGGATGTTGAAGAACAGGTAACCGTTGTCGCGGTACAGCTTGTTTATGTCGTATTCCGACTGTTTTCCGCCGCCGTACAGACGTTTTTCCATCGTAACGACGTCATAAACGTCGCCTTTGTTGATTTTCAGGATCTCGTTCAGGGTCTCGGTAGGATATACCGAATTGCCTGTCCATGTGATGTTCCTGAAATAATATTTCTTGCCCTCGTCGAACTTGAAGTCGATCTGAAGCCTGTTAGGCTCCACGTAATACATCGAATCCTTGACGATCCTCGCATCGCGGTATCCGGCCTCATTGAAAGTGCTGATCAGATTCTTCTTGTCGTTCGGATATTCCTTTTCATCGAATTTCTTGCTCTTGAAGAAGTTCTGCAGACGTCTGTCCCTGGTCTTCTTCATGCTGTGCATCAGCTTGGCGTCCTTGACATTGTCGTTGCCCTCGAAAGTGATGGTCTTGATCTTCACTTTCTCACCCTTGTTCACGGCGAAGTTCAGGCGTATGGCGCCGCGCACCATCGTGTCTTTCTTTGTCTGCACATTGACCTCGCAGAGCTGGAAGCCCTTTTCCTTGTAATAGCGCTTGATGATGTCCGAGCTTGCGGAAGCCATGTACTCCGAATATGCCTGTCCCCTCTTCAGGGTAAGACGTTCCCTGAGGTCCTTTTCCTCCGAGGTCTTGACTCCGGTGAACGAGAAGCGCGAGATACGCGGGCGCTCGGTGATGTTGATCATCAGATACACTGAATCGCCTTTCTCGCTCAGGCGGTCTATGCTCAGCGACACGTCCTCGAAATAGCGCTGCATCCACAGACGGCGCACGATATTGGACACGTCCTCGCCCGGAATCGTGATATCCATGCCCTTGCGCAGGCCTGTGATCTGAATTATCTGGTCTTTGTTAAAATAGCTGAGCCCCTCGCAATCCACTCCGGCGACAATATATTTCCTGGGTGCATTGTAATTGACAAGCACTTCATCCGCCCGTGCGGAGATGCCCGCAAGCATGGCGAAGGCGAGGGCCGCCAACTTCAATCTGGTATTTCTTTGAAAAAACATCCTGCAAATATACGCTAATTATTTGGTTTTTCCATATCTGCGGTCCCGTTTGGCATAGGCATCGAGCGCATCGTGCCATTCCCGCTCCCTGAAATCAGGCCACAGAGTCTCTGTAAAATAAAATTCCGAATACGCGGCCTGCCACAGAAGGTAGTTGCTTATGCGCTGCTCGCCCGACGTACGTATGATAAGGTCCGGGTCCGGAATGCCGGATGTCACGAGATATCCGTCGAAGTCCTCCATAGTGAGCCGCCCGGCGAGTCCCGGATCCGCCACTGCATCCGCAGCGATCCTTCTCGCAGCCTGAAGAATGTCCCATTTGCCGCTGTAGCTGAGGAATATTATCAGGGTAATCGTCTTGTTGGAGGCTGTCCGGGCCATGCTTTCGTCTATTGTCCGGTTAAGGTCCACGCCGAGCCGCTCGCGGTTGCCCAGAACCACGAAGCGCACGCCTTCGGCCATCATAAGGTCCATTTCATCAAGCATGGATTTCAGCATAAGGCCCATCAGCGCCCTTACCTCATCGTCGCTGCGGTTCCAGTTCTCCTCGCTGAAAGCGTACAGCGACAGATACTTCACGCCGGATTTCGCCGCCTCGCGGAGTATGACCCTTACGGTCTCTACCCCTTCGATATGGCCCGCGGAACGGTTCAGGCCCTTGTTTTTCGCCCATCTGCCGTTTCCGTCCATTATAATGGAAACGTGCTCAGGCACTATTGAAACATCATTTTTCATTTCTTAAATCTTCACCCCATGAGAGTTTGTCACACAAAGCCTTTACAAAGCTGGAGTCCTCGAGGCACAGACGCTTTAGCGAAAACTGTGCCATGGAAATATCAATCACGGATCCTTTGTCTATCGCAAGCGACTGGTTGTCGGCGCTCAGGCATATCGAATCGTCCCTGCTCAGGAAACGCAGCGATACGCTCTTGTCATTCGGAATCACAAGAGGCCTCACGTTCAGGTTGTGCGGAGCGATAGGCGCTATGATCTGCACTTTGGACGAAGGGAACACTATAGGGCCTCCGACACTGAGATTATATGCGGTGCTGCCAGCCGCGGAAGCCACTACGATTCCGTCGCCCCAGTATGCGGGGAGCTCGCGGCCATCGATGCTCACCACGATGCCGAGCATCGCGGGTCCGATGCGCCTTGCTGTAATCTCGTTCAGGGCCAGAAGATCCCCATGCGGCGTATGGGCGCAGAGCATGTGCTGTTCCTTGCAGCGGAAGTCTCCGCTGCGGAAAGCGCCGACAGCCGCCTCCACGGAATTCTCCGACAGGAAGCCCAGACGGCCGAAATTCACGCCCAGAACAGGTATGCCGCTTGTCGCAGCTATGCGGGCGCAGCGGAGAAAGGTGCCGTCACCCCCGACACTGAGGATGACGTCGGCGCCGGAATCCGGAATGCCGGCATCCTCGCCTGCTATTTCGAAAGTATGGCCGCTGCTAATGATGCCTTCGCGCAACTGCCTGAACTTGTCCGTGTTTTCGTCTTTGCGGTAGCCTATGACTGCAACAACTTTCATACACTGATTTTAAACTTTCAAATTTAGCGATTTTTGGCAGAAAAATTGCAAAAATCAGGCGAGATTTGAGTATTTTTGCATTAAATACAGATACGATGACAAAACTGAGCGTCAATATAAATAAAATCGCGACCATACGCAACGCGCGCGGAGGCAACATGCCGGATGTGCTGAGATGCGCCGCGGACTGCGAAAGGTTCGGTGCCGGCGGGATCACGGTCCATCCGCGTCCTGACCAGAGGCACATAAGGTACAGCGACGTAAGGGCAATCAGGCCGGCAATCACGACCGAATTCAACATCGAGGGCAATCCTATAGATTCATTCACGGACCTGGTGCTGGAAACCAGGCCGGACCAGGTGACGCTGGTGCCCGACGCAAGCGACGCGATAACGTCAAACGCCGGATGGGACACTATCGCAAACTACGGCTTCCTGAAAGAAAAATGCGGAATCTTCCGCAAGGCGGGCATAAGGGTATCGGTTTTCGTGGATCCGGACCCGCGGATGGTGGAGGGTGCCGCGAAATGCGGCGCGGACCGCGTGGAACTGTATACGGAAGCCTACGCAAGGCTTTACCCCTCCGGAGCGGACAGGGCGATCGCACCTTATATGGAGGCGGCGCGCGCCGCGAAAGCATGCGGGCTCGGACTTAACGCGGGGCACGACCTCAGCCTGGATAATCTCGGCCATTTCATCAGCCGGATCCACTGGACAGACGAGGTTTCGATCGGCCACGCGCTGATATGCGACGCACTTTACATGGGTTTGGAGAAAACCATTGCCGCATATCTTGGGGAGATAAACAAATTTTAGTATATTTGCCGTTCAGTGCATGGACACGCAACGTCCGTACACATAAAAAGTTTATAATAATTTTACAATATGAAAAAGATTTCATTCATCATCGGCCTCATGGCCCTTGCCAGCTTCACAGGCTGCAAAACAACGACAGAGAATAAAGAGACCAAAGAGGAAGCTGCAGAGGTGACCGCAGTTGCGGGAAGCATCGTCTACTTCGACCTTGACCGCGTGCTCGACGCCTATGACATGGCGAACGACAAGAGAAGCGAGGTGGAGGCTAAGGTTGCCTCAATCCAGAAAGAGGTGAACCGCCGCCAGAAAAACCTTGAGAACGGCATCGCCGATTTCCAGAACAAGATCAACAAAGGCCTCATGACAAGCGCTACGGCGCAGGCGCAGCAGCAGAAGCTCGCCGAGCAGGAGCAGGCTTTCCAGCAGTTCGCGCAGCAGAAGCAGGCCGAGATCATGGAAGAGCAGCAGGTTATGATGAACATCATCGCCGACGCTATCAAAACCTACGTGGAGGCTTACAACCAGGAGAAAGGCTTCGCGATGATCCTTACGAACCAGGCGAGCGTTCCGGTAATCGTAGCTGATCCTGCCCTCGATATCACAAGCGATATCATCTCAGGCCTTAACAAGGAATACGTCAAGACCAAAAAAGCCGAGTAATTGAAGATTGCCATTCTATCCTGTTTCTACCCCTACAGAGGCGGTATTTCCCAATTCAACGCTGCTTTATTTGAAGATTTGGGAAAGGATAACGAGGTAAAGGCATTCAATTTCAGACGTCAGTATCCGGAGTTCCTGTTTCCGGGCAAGACGCAATACGTGACAGCGGATGATGAGGCGAAGCCGGTGCACAGCACAGCGGTTCTCGATACCATCAATCCGCTGACGTATTTCAGTACAGCAAGGGCCATCATGAAATGGAATCCTGATGTCCTGATAGTACGCTACTGGATGAGCTGGTTCGCCCCGTCCCTGGGTTTCGTGACCAGATATCTGAAACGCAGGGGCATCAAGGTCATTTCAATACTGGACAACGTGATACCGCATGAGCCGCATTTCTTCGACGCGCCGCTCAACCGGTACTTCCTCAGCGGCAGCACGGGACATGTCACGATGTGCGATGAGGTGGCCCGGGACCTGCTGAAACTCAAGCCACAGGCGAAATACACCGTAATCCCCCACCCTCTTTATTCGCACTTCGGCGCAAAGACGGACCGCACGGAGGCGCTGGAGTCGCTGGGGCTCGATCCTGAGAAGAAAACACTGCTTTTCTTCGGCCTGATACGCGAATACAAGGGTCTGGACATATTGCTGGATGCGTTCTCCATGCTCGGGCCCGACTACCAGCTGATAATCGCCGGCGAGCCGTACGGAAGCTTCGAAAGATATCAAAGGCAGATCGACGCGCTGGACCGGGAACACAGGACAAGCTGCAACCTGCATTATATAAAGGACAGCCAGGTAAGCAGATATTTCAGCGGAGCGGATCTGTGCGTACTGCCATACAGGAGCGCGACACAAAGCGGGGTCAGCGCGATATCATTCCACTTCGAGGTGCCTATGCTGGTGACTGACACCGGAGGCCTGAAAGCCACGATAGCGGACAGGGGCACAGGAATGCTCGCCTCCGCCATAAGTCCCGCAGCCGTAAAGGAGGGAATAGAGAAATATTTCAGCGACCCGGGCATAAAGGACAGATGCATAGATAGCATAAGGAAAGAAAAGGACAGGCTGTCCTGGAGCAATTTTACAAAGAAACTTATCGGCTTTATCCGAACATTATAAGATATGAAACGATTCTTGGCATCGCTGTTTACAGCCGCTTTTCTCTGCGCCGGGCTTCATGCGCAGGAAAACGCGTATGTTACGCACACGGTAAAATGGTTTGAGACAATCAACAGCATTTCCGCGAAATACGGAGTGCCGGTGGATATCATCGTTGCGGTGAACGGGCTTCAGGAGCCGGTTGTAAGCACGCGTCAGCAGCTGCTCATCCCTACTGACGAGAAATACTGGCCGGCGATAGAGGAGGTCTACGGCGGCAATGCGGAAGAAATGGCGGACAGCCTGTCAGGCAGGCGCTTCGTCAATGTGACGGCAATGCCGTCGGAGAGAATGAGTCTCGGCCTTGTCTTGCCGTTTTCGGCAGGTTCGCAGGCGCAGAGAAACAATGTCCTTGACTTTTACAGCGGAGTGCTCATGGCCGTACGCGAAATGGGGCTCGACGGCATGGACATAAGCCTGAACGTAAGGGACAGCGCCGCTGACGAAATGCAGACGGCACCATACGGGAGCGACGATATCGTCATAGGCCCGTTCAGATATACGGATCTCACGGCATTAAGGGACGCGCTGGGAGAAAATGTATTGCTGGTATCCCCTCTCGACCAGAAGACATCATCTCTGGCGGCCACGGACCGTATGCTGGTGCAGGCTCCGTCGAACATGAGCTACCATTTCGAAGCGGTTCCCGGATGGGAGGAGGGAGACAATTACATATTGATAAGCTGCGAGAGCGACACCACCGTCCTGAATGATGCGAAAGCGGCGCTTGAAAAAGAAGGCATACCGTACAAGGAGTGCTCATGTTCAGTGCAGAACGAGATCGGAGGCTGGGACACGGCATACAGCGAAAGCGGCGTGAACAAAGTGATCCTCGCGATCACGGGCGAGGCCGTGCTCAACAATGCAGTGCGCAACATGTGCATAGAGGAGAGCAAGGGCAATGTGATATGCTACGCTCCGAACAAGGTGACATCATACGAATCCATTCCGGTAGAGAACATACACCGTGCGCACATGCGCGTGCTCGGTTCATATTATGTGGACTACAGCGATCCGGCTACCCTTGGCTTCGTACACAAATACAGGGCTCTTTACAAGAGCGAGCCGAGCCAGTTCGCGTTCCAGGGACACGACCTTACGGTTTTCCTGGCGAAGACTTTCAGGAAATACGGCAAGGCATGGGAATACCTTGTAACCGGCGAACCTCAGATGGACCTGCTGCAGAGCAGCTTCAAGCTCAGAAGGCTCGAGGACGGCGGACTTGTGAACACGGCAGTACGCAAAGTGGAGTACACGCGTGATTATAAGGTGAAACTGGTAAATCAGCCGGAAGAATAAAACGTCTCCAGGACCAGAAGAAACTACGGTTCAGGAGTGTAGCTCCGGCCAAGGGTGAAACTCAGATTCCGGACAGAAAATTCCTGCCAAGGCTGGAACTCAATCTCAGGAAAGAAACTTCCTGACAAGAAAAAAGATCAGGACAGCAGAGCGCGGGCATTCTCGATAGCCGCAGGGCTTAATGCGGAACCGCTCAGCATACGCGCGATTTCAAGAACTCTCTGCTCCGCGGAGAGTTTTTTGATAGTGGACTCGGCCGTATCGCCGCTGAGTGTCTTTTCCACGACATAATGGACCTGCCCTTTGGCTGCGACCTGAGGAAGATGGGTGATGGCGAACACCTGCATGCGTGACCCCATCGAACATATTACGGAGCCCATCCTGTCGGCCACGCTGCCGCTGACGCCCGTATCGATCTCGTCAAACACTATCACAGGCATGGACATGAAGCCGCTCATAAGGTCCTTGAGGGCCAGCATTATGCGGCTGAGTTCACCTCCGGAAGCGCATTTTGCAAGAGGCGCCGGCCTGCCGCCGGCCGCATTGAACATGAAACATATCTCGTCCTTGCCGGAAGCAGATGGAGCAGTCTCCGTAAATTCGATACCGAAATCAGCCCTTTCCAACTCCATGAAAGCGAGTTTTTCCTTTATCTGCCGGCAGAAAGCAGGGGCAGCGGCCTTCCTTTTAGAACGGATGGCATCGCATACGCCGTCGTACAAGGCACATGTCTCCGAGTATCTCCTTTCAAGTTCAGCCAGCTCGTCCGCCAGATCTTCGGTGCCGAACACGAGCTCTTTCAAGGCATCGCGCTTTGCGACAAGCCCGGCAATATCCGGCACCTTGTGGCGCTTCATCAGGCCAGTCAGCAGGCTGATGCGGTCGTCCACGATCTGCAGGCGCTCAGGGTCGGCGACAACTGCCTCACAAGCGTTCCCGACCTCTTCCGCAAGATCGTCAAGCTCGATGCGCACGCTCTCCAGACGTTCCGAGAAATTCTCGAAAGACTTGATATAGCGCGACACTCTGGCGAAATTCCGCGATATGCGGGCAAGGTCCGCGCTGACTCCCTCCGTCTGTCCGTCGCCGTCAAGAAGTCCGGACGACGATGACAGCAGTTCCTTAAGCTCCTCCGCATTGGAAAGCTGGAGCTGCTCGGCCTCCAGCGCCTCCATCTCGCCCTCGGAGAGACCGGCAGCCTGCAACTGCTCGTATTCGGAGCGGTTGTATCCGGATTCGGCCTCGGCGGCCTCTATCCTTGCTTTCAGTTCAGCGACCGACGATGCCAGGGTGCGCCGCATGTCATAATGCCTGCGGCACTCTTCAAGCTCCGCGGCATTGCCGGCGAAAGCGTCCAGAACGGAAAGCTGGTATGACTTGGATGTAAGCAGGCGCGTGTCATGCTGGGAATGGATGTCCACCATCGACGCGCCGAACTCCTCCAGTACGGACAGGTTTACCGGCGTATCGTTGATAAAGGCGCGGCTGCGGCCGCTGCGGGCCACGGTCCTGCGCACGGTGAAATGTCCGTCCTCGTATTCGAAGTCATTTTCTTCGGCAAAGCCGCGCAGCGACGCATTGTCGCTGACGAACTCCCCTTCCACCACGCAATTGTCGGCACCGGCGCCGATTACGGAAGAATCGGCCTTGCGGCCGAGCAGCAGCCCCAGCGCGCCGACAAGAATGCTCTTGCCGGCTCCTGTAGCGCCCGTAATAACGGCCAAACCCTCCGGAAATCTTATATCCAGAGAGTTTATAGACACGTAATTGCGTATGTGCAGGGATTCAAGCATGAATGCTCCTAATAGTTCTCCTCCGCCGACTTGATGTCCTCGTAGAAGATCTGTCCGTCCTCGAATTCGGAGATAGCGCGAAGAGTGGCTTTAGGACGGCGCTCGAAACGTTTTGAAACATCAATCTGCTCGCGGTTCTCCACGATCTCCTCCATAGTGTCGCGGTCACATTTGACGGCGTCGAGATACTCGTTGAGCTCTTTTTTCTCCGCCAGAGCGATCTGGTTGCTGCGTTTCGCAAGGATTACCACCGATTCGTAAATGTTTCCTGTCGGAGCCGCGAAGTCGCAGAGATCGCGGGTCTGGGTGTTTACGGGAACTTTCTTTTCTGTTGCCATAATTATATTCAAATGCTAAAATTAAACTCTTTACATCTATTTATACCGTCGGCCGATGCAAAGAGTTTCAAAATCTTCAATATTTCTACTTAAGCTTATCGTCTTTATGCCTGTTGTCGGCCTCTTTCTTCTTAGCGACAGCCTTCTCGCTTTCCCTGAGGTCCTTCTCTACGGTCTTTTCCGTCTTCTTCTCCAGGCGGCGCAGAGCCTTTGCAGACTCCTTGGAATCGCTCTTGCGCTGATATCTGTTGTAAAGCTGGTCCAGCTCCGCGCGGTAGCGCGACTCCGGAAACTCGCCCACGAAGTTGTAGTAATAGTCCACGAAGTCCATGTACCTTTCCTTCTGCTTCTTCTCCACGCTGTTCTGGGCATATTTGTAGCTGGCCTTTGCGAGATAGTACATCACGTCCTCGCGGTAGCGGTTGTCAGGATGGTCCTTCAGTACATTCTTCAGGGCTGTCTTCGCAGCAATGTAATCCTCCATCTTATAATAGAGGCGCGCGTTCTCGAACTCCTTCTTGTCAAGGCGCTCGTTAAGGTCGTCCATCATCAGGTTGCACAGCTCGATATACTGGGATTCCGGATACTCCGCCTTATATTCTGTAAGCGACAGCAAGGCCATGCGCGTAGGATTCTGGTCCAGTTCATAGCGGAGAGTGCTGCGGTACATGCAGTCCAGCTTAAGGAAACGGGCCTCCATTGTGAACGGGCTTCTCGCATACATTTCCGTAAAGCTTCCGAAATTGGCCTCCGCGCTCATGTAGTCCTTGTTCTTGTAGTTGCTCAGCGCCCAGTAATAGCGGACCGTATCGTCTATGTCCATGCCGTTAGTCTGCATGGCAAGCGACTCGAAGAGAGAAGCGGACTTTTTGTACTTTTTCGCGTTATAATGCTCGAAAGCGGCCTTATATTTCTCCTCCACGTTATTGCTGGAGAGCAGCAGTTCGTACTTTGACTTGCAGGCTCCCGCGCTGACAAGAACAGCCGTCAAAAGAAAAAATAATTTACAATGTCTCATATTCCGAATCCAAATATGCCTTTACATCCAAAGCGGCCTTCGCCCCGCTCGCCGCGGCCGTAATGGCCTGACGGTACACGGTATCCTGGACATCACCTGCGGCGAACACACCTTTCGAACTCGTGGCGGTACGGCCCGGAACTGTCTTTATATAACCGTTTTCGTCGCATTCCACTATACCGGCGAAAAGCTCCGAATTCGGGTGATGGCCTATGCCGAGGAAAAAGCCGTCGATCCTGACATCAAAAACCTCGCCATTCTTGCGCAGAAGGCGCACTCCGGTAACGCCTTGAGCGTCACCGAGCACCTCCTGAGTGTTGCACTCCCAGAGAATCTCGATATTCTCAGTATTGAGGACACGCTGCTGCATGGCCGTCGAAGCCCTCAGCACGTCGCGGCGCACAATCATGTACACCTTGCTGCAGATGGAAGCGAGATACGAAGCTTCCTCGCAGGCCGTGTCGCCGCCGCCGACGACAGCCACAACTTTCTTGCGGTAGAAGAAGCCGTCGCATGTCGCGCACGCGCTGACGCCCATTCCCTTGTATTTCTCCTCGGAAGGAAGCCCGAGATATTTTGCCGAAGCGCCGGTCGCTATGATCACGGTCTTTGCAGTGATCTGCTCACCGCTGTCGACCGTCACGACATAGTCCTTGCCTGAAGGGACAACGGATGTCACTGTACCCGTGCGGATCTCGGCGCCGAGGTTCACGGCCTGGTCACGCATCGCTCCCATAAGCGCGTTAGCGTCTATGCCGTCGGCAAAACCGGGATAATTAGCGACATGGGTGGTGGTGGAAAGCTGGCCGCCCGGCAGCAGTCCCTCGAAAAGCACAGGCTGCAGGCCTGCACGCTGGGTATATATTGCGGCGGTATAGCCTGCGGGGCCGCCGCCGATGATCAAGCAGTTTCTTGTCATGACTTATTATTTATGTATGGGATTTCCGTTCATTATCATTCTCCGGCGGATTTCAGACGCTCGGCATTCTCGGCAATCTGCAGCTGGTCGATGACCTCCTGAATGTCTCCGTCCATGAAAACAGGAAGATTGTACATTGTCCAGTTGATGCGGTGGTCGGTGACACGGCTCTGAGGATAGTTGTATGTGCGGATCTTGGCGCTGCGGTCGCCCGTGCTAACCATAGATTTGCGCTTTGCAGAAATGCTGTCCAGATATTTGCTGTATTCGAGATTGTACAGACGCGTACGGAGCTCGGCGAGCGCCTTGTCGAAGTTTTTCAGCTGCGACTTCTCGTCCTGGCACTGCACCACTATGCCGGAAGGGATATGGGTGAGGCGTATGGCGGAGTAAGTGGTGTTCACGCTCTGTCCGCCCGGACCGGATGAGCAGAAAGTATCCTTGCGGATATCGTTCATGTTAAGCTCCACATCGAACTCATCGGCCTCCGGAAGCACCGCCACGGATGCTGCCGAGGTCTGCACGCGGCCCTGAGTCTCGGTCTGAGGCACGCGCTGCACGCGGTGTACGCCGGACTCGTATTTGAGAGTGCCGTACACATGGTCTCCGCTCACCTTGCATATCACCAGCTTGTAGCCGCCTGCAGCGCCTTCGCTGTAGTCGGTGACCTCCATTTT
Organism: uncultured Muribaculaceae bacterium; assembly: GCA_964385835.1. GTDB lineage: Bacteria > Bacteroidota > Bacteroidia > Bacteroidales > UBA932 > Cryptobacteroides. Next base: position 41,717 of record CAYLQE010000019.1, read on the forward strand.
CCAGCCTTTGGACTCGAAATATTTGCTGTACATGCGGAAAAGGTCGCCGGCGAAAATAGCCGCCTCGTCGCCGCCCGCACCGCCGCGGATCTCAAGAATCGCGTTCTTGGCGTCCTCAGGGTCCGCAGGAATCAGCAGGATCTTTATGTTCTCCTCCATCGCGGGGAGCTTGGGCTCGATCTCGGCGATCTCCTCCTTCGCCATCTCGCGCAGGTCCTCATCCTTTTCATTGGCCAGGATATCCTTGGCCATCTCCAGCTCGTCAAGGAGCTTCTTATACTCATTGCCGGCCGCAATCACCGGATCCAGCTCCTTGTACTCGCGGTTAAGCCGGATATACTTTTTCATGTCCGAGATCACTGCAGGGTCGGAAAGCTGTGCCTGCAGCGACTCATGTTTTTCCTGCAATCCCAGGATCTTTTCAACAAGAGAATTATCTGCCATCAGTCTATATCTTTTATATAACATCTGCGGCGCATGTACGGCTCGTGCTCGTAACCGGCCCATACATTGACCGCTTTGTTCGTTTCTATCTGCGGGTTGGTTATGCCGTATTTTATGTTCATGGCGCTCAGGCGCGCGCCCAGATCGCAGTGCACGGGAGCCGTGATGCCTTTGCCCTCCCATTTCTCCGCGCCGCCGATCAGCATCAGGTCCAGCACCTTGTTGCCGTGTCCCCTGGCGGCCTTGAGTATGTGATACCATCCGAACGGGAAAAGCCGCCCTCCGGCCTTGCGCATCGCCTCGCTGAGATTCGGAAAACATATAGCGAAGCCCGCGATCTCATTATTCTCGTCGCACAGGACGGAGCAATACTCGTTCCGGAGCATCGGGATGCACATCGCGGCCTCCTGCTCCATCTCCGCCTCGGTGAACGGAATGAAATTGTATACGGAGCGTCCGAAAATATCGCTGTACGCCTGCATGAACTGCTTTACGCGCGCAGGATCCTTCTTCAGCTCCTCCACCGGCTCGGAATGGAGACGGTAACGTTCCTTAAGGCGCTCGGCTATGGCTTTCAGCCGCGGAGTGGCGTCGTTCTGCATTATCTTGTTCTGCACCCAGTCGCACTCCTTCACGAAGCCCATCTTCTCCATGAACTCAGGATAATACGGGTAATTGTATATTGTAGTGGACTGGGACATGTTGCCGAATCCCTCCACCAGCATGCCCTGCTTGCCGAGGGTATTGTAGAACAGCGGGCCGTGAATCCGGGTCATGCCGCAGCTTTTGGCCCATTTCTCCGCCTGGCTTATCAGCTGCCGCGCTATATCGTAGTCCTCGACGACGTCGAACCAGCCGAAACGGCAGCATTTCTTGCCGTAGCGTTCATTGTAGCGGGGGTTTATAATGGCGCAGATGCGGCCGTACACATGGCCTCTCTCATCCACCGCCATCCACATCTTCCTGGTACAGTATTCCAGAGCCGCGTCTTTCGTGAGCGTCTTTATCTGGTCTATGTGAAGCGCAGGCACGTACTGCGGGCATTCCGCATACAGGGAATCAGGAAATCTGACGAATTTCAGCAGGTCCCGGCGTGATTTTACCTCTACAATTCTCATAACGTGCGCAAATTTACTGAATTTCCGTCAAAAATAAAATCGCGGCCTGCGCACATGCGCAGCCGAACACTGCCGGCAGGTATGAAACCGTGCCGACATTGGACTTTTTGTTCCTCCCCTCCTCGGCGACGACGGCGCCGCGGTCAGGAAGCTCCTCGCTGAACACGACCTTGAATCCCTTGCTGATTCCGTATTCGCGGCGCAGACGCTTGCGCACCGTATATGCGAGCGGACAGTTATAGCTCTTGCCTATATCCGCTATCCTGACTTTCGTGATGTCGAACTTGGCGCCGCTTCCCATGCTGCTGACATGCGGGATGCCGTTTTTCACGCAGTAATTTATCAGGGCGAGCTTTGGCGCGAGGGTATCTATCGCATCCACCAGATAATCTATTTCCAGCGGTCCCAGCACCTCCCCGATGTTTTCCGGATCGAGGTAGCGTCCGACTGTCTCTATACGCAGTTCCGGATTTATATCCAGCAGACGGCGTGACATGACCTGCACCTTTGGAAGCCCGACGGTGCTGTCGAGCGCAAGCAGCTGGCGGTTCTTGTTGCCCGGAGACACTATATCGCTGTCCACGAGGATTATATGTCCTACGCCGGCCCTCGCCAGCATCTCGGCCGCATAAGCGCCGACTCCTCCGACACCTACGACAACGACGGAAGCCGAGCGCAGACGGCCCAGCCTCTCCTCGCCCAAAAGCAATGCGGTTCTTTCCTGCCAGTTCTCCATTTCAGCGTAAGTTTGGAAACCGTCCGGATTTTTCTTGAAATCAAAACGGACATTAAACGGATTTCCAACCTCCAAAGGTACGTAATTAATTTCAATTTATTCGTATATTTGCCGCTCGGAAACAGAGATTATTCAATATATAAAACAAAGTTCTATGCATAGCAGACAAGAAAAGATGGAAGCGTTCGGCAGACTGCTGGACATTATGGAAAAAGTACGCACGGGATGCCCGTGGGACCGCAAGCAGACATTCGAGTCCCTGCGTCCGCAGACAGTGGAGGAAGTTTATGAGCTGGGAACAGCCATAATGGACGGCAAACGCGCCGAGATATGCAAGGAACTGGGGGATGTCCTCCTGCACATAGTGTTCTACTCGCAGCTCGGACAGGAAGAAGGGGCCTTCGATGCCGCGGACGTATGCAACGGAATCTGCGACAAGCTCATTTACCGCCACCCGCATATTTTCGGAGAAGTCAAGGTCGATGACGCGGACCAGGTGATCACCAACTGGGAGATGCTCAAGACAAAGGAAAAAGGAGGCAACAAGACGGTGCTCGAGGGCACACGGGGACTTCCGACGCTCCTGAAGGCATACCGCATGCAAGACAAGGCGCGGGGCGTTGGCTTCGACTGGGAGAAGCGCGAGGATGTATGGAACAAGGTGGCCGAGGAACTCGGAGAATTCAGGGCAGAACTGGATGCGGCGGCAGCGGCGGATACGGACATGGCGGCCGGAAAGATCAGCGCAGACGAAGCGGAGGCCGCAAAAAAGACGGCTTTGGAGCGGGCCGAGGGCGAATGCGGCGATTTCCTGTTCAGCATCATAAACGCCGCGCGCCTCTACAAGCTGAACCCTGACAACGCGCTGGAGCGCACATGCGAGAAATTCCGCAGGCGCTTTACATATCTTGAAGAAAACACCATAAGGCAGGGCCGCGATCTGCACGACATGACCCTGGCGGAGATGGACGCATACTGGAACGAAGCTAAAAAACTGGGGCTGTAATGGAAACGCTTGACAACGGCATAATCAGCATAGCGGTTAAGGAACATGGCGCCGAGCTGGCTTCATTGAAATACAAAGGGCGCGAATATCTGTGGCAGGCTGACGGAGAATTCTGGGCACGGCACTCTCCTGTGCTCTTCCCTATCGTGGGCAACGTGTGGAACAAGGAATTCCGCAGCCACGGCAAGATTTATCCTATGGGACAGCACGGCTTTGCACGTGACATGGACTTCGAGCTTATAAGCAAGAGCGGGAATGAGATATGGTACCGTCTCGCTTCGTCCGGGGAGACTCTGGAGAAATATCCGTATCCTTTCGTCCTGGAAATAGGCTACCGCATAGGAGGGAACGGCTGCGCCCGGAGCAACGGTGGGCAGGACAACTATGAACTTGGCAGTTGCGGGCAGGACAGAGATGGGCTTGGCAGCAATGAAGAAACGGGCAGAGATGGGCTTGGCAACAGTGAGCCGGGAGGCCATGAAACGGACGGTAACTGGGTCTGTGCCGGCAGCAATGAATCACACAATAAGGCCGGCGGGATTTGCAGCGGCGGGCAGGACAACGGAATTTGCACTGACAGCAGGGAGGCCCGCAGCATACAGGTCATGTGGCGGGTGTACAACAGCGGCGATAAGAACATGAGCTTCCAGATCGGCGCGCACCCGGCATTCCATTGGCCGATGCTGTCCGACAAGGCGATCGCCGAGGGTACAGAGGCAATGAAACGCGAGCTTGCGGGTTCAACGGACCGCGGATATTTCCGATTCGGACTTCGCGTGCATCCGTATGGCGGCGGGCCGGGAAAAGAGGACTGCGCAGGAAAAAAGGACGGAGACATCAGACTCGCAAGATCCGTAATCGGAGCCGGAGGATGCTTTGATGAGGCGCACGGCGGCTATGACACTCTGGATGACGGCTACATGCTTCATATCGGCACCTCGTCTTTCGACAGCGATGCGCTCGTCTATGAAAACGGCCAGGTGAACGCCGTCACGCTGTGCGGAGAAGACCGCATACCGTATCTTACGCTCTCGTTCGACACTCCTGTGGTAGGACTTTGGTCCTCGCCAGGCAAAAACGCACCTTTCGTATGCATCGAACCGTGGTACGGACGCGCGGACAGCGTAGGCTTCTCCGGCGATTACGAAGAAAAGCCGTGGATCAACTGCATAGCCCCCGGCGACACCTTCAGCGCAAGCTACACGATCATGGTGGAATAAGACGTTCCTCGGCTATAAGTTCCAGCTTAGTGATGCGACAATGAGTCCAAGATAATTTATCTAATAGGAGATTTCGCTCAGTGATTGCAAAATATCAAGAGCCGATGCAGATTTTCCACTCGCTGCGTGGAAAATGTTGTTTTGCAACTTGTCTTATAATTTTCCAGTCACTGATTTGGAACAGCCTGAATGAGCAAGCAGAAAAGTATAAATAGGTAAGAACTGATCTTATTAAAACTCTACCGTAATGCACCGTCAAATCCTTTGCTAATGACTTGATTTTTGCTACCCACACTCTGTCCGATGCGATTTAAGCATCTCATTCTGAATAACACATGCAACTATCAACCAATTCAAGGTATTAAATATAATAACTGCTCTTTTACAACAGGACATTCAGTTGAAATTATTTTCAAATCCCTAAAATGGTTATTTATAAAACACGATGTAACCTAATGGAATAAAAGTAGATGTGCTATGCTATACGAGGGGCAATCTCAACTGGGGTAAAACCTATTGACATGCCTGAATCCAGTCTCAACCTTCGTCTATCTTAGAACGGCAAATCCTCCCCATATTGTACCAAAGGTTCATTTAGTATAGAGATTTCTTTATCCTCAAATAGTTGTGCTTGCTTTTGAAGTTTTCCCAAATATAAAGTACGTTTTGAGATATCATTAATTTCCTCACGACGTGCTTTACTCATTTTTAGAAACTCATCATTTTGGTCTATACCAAGAAAACGACGCCCCAAAAGATTCGAGGCAATACCTGTTGTGCTACTACCTGTAAATGGATCTAAAATCCATGCACCAGGAAGTGTCGATGCCTGAATGATTCGCGATAGGACACATAGTGGCTTTTGTGTCGGGTGCTTTCCACACGATTTTTCCCACGAAGCGATTGCTGGAAGTCTCCAAACATCACGCATCTGAGTACCACCATTGAGCTTTTTCATGAGCTCATAGTTAAAAAAATGGGGCACTTTGGACTCTTTACGAGCCCAAAGG
>CAYLQE010000020.1:0-45588 GCA_964385835.1 uncultured Muribaculaceae bacterium
GAGAAGCCTGATCATTGAATTGGTCAGGCTTCTTTTCGTTTGGGGCGGTCTCTGCGTAGGGCGGCATGTGGCCTGCATGGACTCCGGTGCGCATGTATGGCGGTATGGCCGGCTGGCTGGGACTGCATGTGTTCGGGCATACGGACATGTGTGCCAGACTGGAATGGCGACTGTGGATCAGAGTGGCTGAAGACCAGGATCGTGTATCAACTGTCACGACGCATGGCGGCGCGGGATAAGGCCCGTAAGAATGGCCGTGCATCAGAGTGGCGTGGACAGTATGTAAGATCTGGATATGGGTAGAAACAATAAAGCCGCCAGAGGGAATTTTCCTGTCTGCCGGCCTTATTATTCAGCGTTGTATTGCCTGATTATTTATCTGACCATTTTACTTGCAGGATCCTGTATGGGTATTGTTCCAGCAGACGGGCTGCATTCGGGCATGATATTTTGTGTATCGTGATTCCGCTCATGCGTGTGACGAACCCGAAGATATCATCACCATATACGGGGTTGCAGCATTTCGACAGCTTGTAATCGAGGCCTTTTATATGCTTTGCGTCGATGATCAGTACGTTCTCCTTGTCTTTCTGGCTTATTCCGCTTTCCATGGACGGTTCTGCGGCAGGAACGGCCGCCTGAATGTCCACGCGGTGCGATTCATGCAGGAACTCCACGTACTTCCGTATGTCCAGAGGGTCGATGCGTCCGTCGCCGATTGCCTCATATAGCGAGGAAAGGGTCTTGTAGCGGTATTTCTTCATTACCTGGGACATGTCCTCATCGCTTATCTCGAACTCCCATTTGCGGCACTTTGACATGAGCAGTTCCTTGCCCTCGTTGGCTTTCTGATATTCTTCCTCCTTAAGGAACTGTTTGATCTTGGACCTTGCCTTGCTTCCCACCACGTAGTTCAGCCAGTCTGCTGAAGGTTTCTGGTTCTTGTTGCGGATAATCTCCACATAGTCGCCAGTGTTCAGCTTCTCACGTATAGGAACGGCCTTGCCGTTGACAATGCCTCCCGCGCAACGGAGCCCGAGATTGCTGTGGATGCTGAACGCGAAGTCCAGCACGCTTGCCCCGCAAGGGAGCTTCCGTAGCTCGCCGGTAGGCGTGAATACGAATATGTCCTTGTTCGCCAGCGCTATCTCTTCTTCATCCGCCGCTTTCATGCTGTCTTTGTTTTCCAGCATGCTGCGCACGGAATTCAGCCATATGTCGATCGTGGCCTCTTTCTTGATACCTTTGTATGACCAGTGCGATGCAAGGCCGCTTTCGGCTATCTCATCCATGCGGTTCGTCCGTATCTGCACCTCAAGGCACGCCCCGTCCTTGTTCTTGACAGTGATGTGGAGCGATTCGTATCCGTTGGGTTTCGGATTCGATATCCAGTCGCGCAGACGTTTCGTGTCTGACTCATACTCCTCTGTCACCAATGAGAATACTTTCCAGCAGAGTTCTTTCTCCACTTTCCTGTCATCCTCGCAGTCTATGATGAAGCGTATTGCGAAAACATCGTACACGCCCTCGAATTCCACTTTCTGCGCCTGCATCTTTTTCCAGATGGAATATGCGGTCTTGGTGCGGATCTTCAGCTTGTACTTCACGCCGTCGGCGGCAAGCCTCTGCTTCAGAGGCTCGATGAATTCCTGCATTATTTTTTCGCGTGCCGCCTCGCCTACCTTCAGCTTGTTGGTTATGCTTCGGTAAATCTCCGGGTCCGCATATTTGAGATAGATGTTCTCCAGCTCTGATTTCATATTGTAAAGGCCCAGCTGATGCGCGAGAGGAATGTACAGGAGCAGTGTCTCGAGCGCCCTGCGCTCCCTCTCTGCCTTCGGGAACATTTCCAGCGAACGCATGATCTCCAGCCTGTCCGCAATCTTGATGATTGCCACTCGCGGATCACGGGAATAGCTTATGATCAGCCTCTTGTAGTTCTCGGCTTCCAGCCTTGTGTCCTTGGGATGGATGAGCGAGATCTTGTTGAGACCGTCTACAGCCGTGTATATGTCCGGTCCGAAAGTCTCGCGTATGTATGGAAGCAGTTCGCTTTTCACGCGAGACGCTTCATGCAGATACATGGCTGTGACACTCTCGTCTGACAGGCCGATCTCAGTCCTGATAATCTGCGCTACATTGTCCGGATGTTCGATAAACGGCGCGCCGTTGCCGCGTGTCATTCCCTGAAGCGCTTCCAGGGCGATTCCCCTGGCTTTTTTTACTTGTCCTTCCATACTTTAAGATATTCATTCAGGGCCCACATCTCGTCACGGAATTTTGCGGCTGTAGCAAAATCCAGTTCCGCCGAGGCCTTTTTCATATTTGCCTTTGCGTTGTTTGCAAGTGTTTCCACCTGCTCGCGCGACATGGCCCTGATCACAGGGTCTTGCAAAACTGCTGCCAGATCGGCCTTGATATAGCCGTTTATTATGGCAGATTCATTGTCGCGCACCGAATCATGTCCCAGACCAACTGAAATCCTGCCTTTGCCGAGGCCGGAAGGGTCCGGTATGAACTGCGGTTCATCATATGCGTTCGCCGCCGATACCTTGCCGCCCACCGTGTTTATCAGGGCGTTGCGCTTTATAGATATCTGGGTAGGCGTTATGCCATGTAATTCGTTGTATTCCATCTGTCTGGCCCTGCGTCTGTTCGTCTCGTCAATTGTCTGTTGCATGGCCTCCGTCACTTTGTCGGCGTACATTATCACCAGCCCGTTCACGTTTCGCGCGGCGCGTCCCGCAGTCTGCGTGAGGGCGCGCCCGCTGCGCAGGAAACCTTCTTTGTCGGCGTCCAGGATCGCGACAAGGCTCACGGTCGGTATGTCAAGGCCTTCACGCAACAGGTTGACTCCCACCAGCACATCGAACAGCCCGTTCTTGAAATCCTCTATTATTCCGACCCGTTCCATCGTATCGACATCCGAATGTATGTAGCGGCACCTGATTCCCATGCGGGTAAGGTATTTTTCCAGTTCCTCGGCCATCCTCTTTGTCAGCGCTGTCACCATGACACGTTCGTCACGCTCCCCGCGCACCCGTATTTCTTCCATGAGGTCGTCGATCTGGCCTTCTGTAGGACGCACCTGGATAGGAGGGTCGAGCAATCCTGTCGGACGGACGACCTGCTCTACGACGAGCCCTTGCGATACCTCCAGTTCATAATCCGCTGGAGTAGCCGAAACGAATACTTTCTGCCCGGTCACCGCTTCGAATTCATCGAATTTCAGCGGTCTGTTGTCTGCGGCGGCAGGCAGGCGGAATCCGTAGTCTATAAGCACGCTTTTGCGTGAATGGTCGCCTCCGAACATGGCCCGTATCTGCGGAATCGTGACATGGCTTTCGTCTATGAAAGTAATGAAATCATCCGGAAAATAATCCAGCAGACAGAACGGCCGCATGCCCTCTTTCCTGCCGTCGAAATAGCGTGAATAGTTCTCGATTCCGGGACAGTATCCCATCTCTTTGATCATCTCGAGGTCGTATTCCACACGCTGCTGCAAGCGTTTGGCTTCCAGATTCTTGCCGATCTCCGTAAACCAGTCGCACTGGGCCTTCATGTCATCCTGTATCTCGCTTACCGCCCGTGTCGTGCGCTCTTTTGTTGTGACGAAGTTTCCGGCAGGGAAAACACTTATTTCATGCAGGCTCTCGAGATATGCTCCGCTCACTGGATCGATGATGCTGATGTTCTCTATCTCATCTCCGAAAAACTCTATCCTTACCCCGTCGGCAGAAGAACCCAGCCCTATGTCGACCGTGTCGCCCTTAACCCTGAAAGTTCCCCTTTTCAGCTCTGTTTCGCTGCGTGAATACAGCGCCTCTGAAAGTCTGTACAGAAGTGATGTCATGCTGATCTGCTGGCCTGCCTTCACCTTTATTGTCTGGGCGTGGAAATCTTCCGGATTGCCGATGCCGTAAAGACAGGATACCGAGCTGACCACGATTATGTCGCGGCGTCCGGACAGGAGGGCCGACGCCGCGCTCAGCCTCAGCTTCTCGATTTCGTCGTTGATGCTGAGGTCCTTCTCTATATATGTGTCCGTGGACGGTATATAGGCTTCCGGCTGGTAATAATCGTAGTATGATACGAAATATTCGACCGCGTTCTTAGGGAAAAAATTCTTGAATTCGCCGTAAAGCTGCGCGGCAAGTGTCTTGTTGTGTGAGAGAATCAGCGCCGGGCGCTGCAGCTTCTCGATCACATTGGCCATGGTGAAGGTTTTGCCGGAGCCTGTGACACCGAGCAGAGTGACCGCGTCAACGCCGTCATTCAACGCCGCGCACAAGCCTTTGATTGCAGCAGGCTGGTCGCCTGAAGGCTGAAACTGTGAGTCTAATTTGAATACCATAACTTTCCTTTTGCAAATCTCGCAAAAAAACTTCAATAATTTGCGATACTAACATATATTTCGTAAATTTGTGGGTTAAATATTTTGAGAATTAGACTATTATAATTATAAATTATATCATGCAGTATTCACACGAAGTGCAGCAGATGTGCTGCGTTAAGAAAGGACCGAATCACGGTCCGGCTCCAATTCCTGAAGAGGGCAAATGGATCAAGTCCAAAGAGATCAAAGACGTATCGGGCTTCACTCACGGTATCGGCTGGTGCGCTCCACAGCAGGGTGCATGCAAGCTCAGCCTCAATGTAAAGGAGGGCGTGATCCAGGAGGCTCTCGTCGAGACCATCGGTTGCTCGGGCATGACTCACTCCGCCGCAATGGCGTCTGAGATCCTCCCGGGCAAAACTATTCTTGAGGCTCTGAACACAGACCTCGTATGTGATGCCATCAATACGGCCATGCGCGAACTTTTCCTTCAGATCGTATACGGACGTACCCAGTCCGCTTTCTCTGAGGGCGGCCTTGTTGTCGGCGCCGGTCTTGAGGATCTTGGCAAAGGCCTCCGCAGCCAGGTAGGTACCCTTTACGGTACTCTCGCCAAAGGCCCGCGCTACCTCGAGCTCGCAGAGGGCTATATCAAGACTATCGCTCTTGACGAGAATGACGAGATCTGCGGTTACGAGTTCGTACACCTCGGCAAATTCATGGAACAGATCAAGAAAGGTGTTGACGCAAATGAGGCGCTCAAAGCTGTTACAGGTACATATGGCCGTTTCTCAAAAGAGGCCGGTGCAGTTAAATACATTGACCCACGTAAAGAATAAGGAGACAGGACTATGATTAGAGAAGTCAAATTCGAAAGCCAGGATCGTCGTATCAAGCAGATCCTCGCTGCTCTTAACGAGAACGGTATCGCTTCTATCGAGGAAGCAAACGAGATCTGTGAAAAAGCCGGTCTTGATCCTTACAAAACCTGTGAGGAGACTCAGCCGATCTGCTTCGAGAACGCGAAGTGGGCTTACGTGGTAGGCTCTGCCATCGCTCTCAAGAAAGGTGTCAAGACTGCCGCTGAAGCTGCCGAGGCTATCGGTATCGGCCTTCAGGCATTCTGCATTCCGGGATCTGTAGCCGATGACCGCAAGGTGGGTCTCGGTCACGGAAACCTCGCAGCCATGCTCCTCAGGGAGGAGACCAAATGCTTCGCGTTCCTTGCCGGCCACGAGTCGTTCGCTGCCGCTGAGGGCGCCATCAAGATCGCTGCAAAAGCCGACAAGGTACGTAAGGAGCCTCTCCGCTGTATCCTGAACGGCCTTGGCAAGGATGCCGCACAGATCATTTCACGTATCAACGGCTTTACCTATGTTCAGACCGAGTTCGATTATTTCACAGGCGAGCTTAAGGTCGTACGCGAGATCGCTTACAGCAACGGTCCGCGCGCTAAGGTAAAATGCTATGGTGCCGATGACGTACGCGAGGGCGTGGCAATCATGTGGAAAGAGGGCGTGGATGTATCCATCACGGGCAACTCTACAAACCCTACACGTTTCCAGCACCCTGTTGCAGGTACTTACAAGAAAGAGCGCGTGCTTGCAGGCAAACCTTATTTCAGCGTAGCGTCAGGCGGCGGTACAGGCCGTACCCTTCATCCAGACAACATGGCTGCAGGTCCTGCTTCATACGGTATGACGGACACAATGGGCCGCATGCACTCCGACGCTCAGTTCGCAGGTTCGTCATCAGTTCCTGCACATGTGGAGATGATGGGCTTCCTCGGTATCGGCAACAACCCGATGGTAGGCTGTACCGTGGCTTGCGCCGTGGATGTCGCTCAGGCGCTTAACAAGTAATATTAATTATACCTCTAATATTATTATGAAAAAAATTATTTCAATTCTTGCATTAGCTGCTGCCTTTACAACTGCCGCTTTCGCGCAGGAGGACGGCAACCGTGATGCCGAGGGTAATATCGTACGTGGTCCGTATGTGACCAACGGCTTCTGGGATAATACCTTCATTCAGCTCCAGGGCGGTGTGAACCTCATGGGTGCCAACCACATGGGCCAGGGTAACGGCGCAAAATCAATCGTGCCTGCTCTCGGACTTGAAGTGGACCTTGGCAAATGGTTCAACCCTAACTTCGGTCTCAGGCTGGGATGGCAGGGCCTTAACACTGCCTATTATCCCGGTTCAACAAAGATCAAGGAGAAAAACTTCTTCAGCTACACTCACGCTGATTTCCTTGTAAACGTTTCCAACTGGGCTTCAGGCTACAAGCAGACACGTGTATGGGATTTCGTTCCTTATCTGCATGCAGGCTGGATCTACACTCCTGCGACAGGTTATGATAAAGCTCTCAACAAACCTGGTGTAGGTGTAGGTCTCTACAATAAGATCCGTCTTACAGACCACTGGGGACTTTCTCTCGACCTCCGCGCAATTCTTTGCAGCAACTCTATCATGGGTACAACTTATGTAAAGCGTATCGAGGAAGCCAGCGGACGTGAGACATTCAAGGAGAAGCTTGGCGGTGTTGCCACCGGTCTCGTAGGCGTTACCTACAACTTCGGCGAGACAGGCTGGGTTCGTGCCGAGAATGCTGACAAGAGCCTTGTTGCCGGTGCCGGCGCCGCAGGCGCTGCCGGTCTTGTTCTCGGCGAGTACATCGGTGCAGCCAAGAAAGACGCCAAACTCCAGAGCCTTCAGGCTAAGGCTGATGCAAGCGTAGCTTCTTCACAGGCCAAATACAATTCTGCGGTTTCCGCATACGAGACAGCTTCAGTAAAGGTAGATGCTGACGGTAACGTTACTCCTGCCGCTTACGACGTTGATCCTGAGCTCGCTTCCGCTTACTCAGATATGGCCAACTTCGAGGATTGCCCTGATTTCGCAACAATGACAAGGGCAGAGAAGAATGCCTGGACAAAATCTCACAAAGATATCCTTCCTGCAGGCTGGAAGAAGATGAAAGATGCGGAGAAACAGGCTTGGGTAGACGAGACAATCTATACACCTGCACAGGTTGCGGTCGATGAGAAAGAGGCTGCCGCTCATCAGGTTGCAGAGGGCCGTCAGGCTATCGTGGCCGCAGGCCAGGATTGCGATGACGCTCTTGCTCTCGCGCAGTGGTTCGTTGACGATGCTGCCAAACGTGTAGATGCAAACGGCAACGTCCTCCCTACAACTTATCCGGGCGTAGCCAATGCACAGGCTTATGCTGACCTCGCAAATACAGAGGCTTGCCCTGATTTCACCAAGATGTCTAAGAAAGAGACACGCGCATGGATCAAGGCTCACAAGGATATCCTTCCTAAGGAATTCAAGAAACTTACAGCAGAGCAGAAGAATGACTGGATGGTAGACAATATCTACGGCCCTGCATTCCAGGCTAAGGCTGATGCCGAGGCTGCTGCCGAGGAGCTCGCAAAAGCTCAGGCACGCAAGGCTCTTCAGGACAAGAACGCAACTGCCGCAGCACAGAACCTTGACAAAGAGACCGCTTCTGACGGTGTCGGCTACTTCACTATCGGCAAGTCCCAGTTCAATGAGAAACAGCTCGCAAACTGGAAGAAGTCTATCAAGAAACTTGACAAGACAGCAAACTACACCGTTACCGGTTATGCCGATAAGGAGACAGGTACTCCTGCAATCAATGCGAAACTCCGCAAGGATCGTTCCGAGTATGTTGCTAACCTCCTCAAGGAGAACGGATTTACAGGCGAGATTACTCCTGTTGCCGCTTCCGCTACAGAGAAGTTCGTCAACTATCCTATCTGGAAGAACCGTTCGGCGGTTATCAAATAAGCTTGGATAACCTCTATAACAATGAGACCGACCAAAAAGCAATTTTTGGTCGGTCTCTTTATTTTGTGCGTGTATGAGGCTGGCTGCGCCTTGAGGAGGACCTGTCCACCCTCGGACAGGGGCAGGGGGACGGGCCCGCAAGATACAAGTTATCGCGTTGCGATGACGAAGGAGATTGTGGGAGGGGCCGGAGTGAGGCAAGGCCGAACGGAGCTCCGACGATGGCGCAGACTGCGAACGTATTTTGCCTGGAGGACTATCTGCCCCGCTGCAGGCGTGATATTGTATCTTCGATCTTGATTTTGTCGATTATCGCGCGGACTATGGCGTATGTGCGGCTGTCGGCTCCATAGTCGGTGGGGGAGATGAAATTTACCCTGTCCTCACGCAGCAGTTTCTGGGCAAGTGCCTTTTTCTGCGGCTTCTCAGGATTGTAGACCGCGATTGCGTTGCCTCCGAACATCTTAACGATCTTCATGCAAGGGATATCGGTATCACCGTCACCGAAATAAATCATGTTGGTCCACGGGACGCGCTTCTTGTCTTCGCTCTGGCTTTCGTTTACAAGCTTGTTGTCACGGATACTCAGTATGCCTTTGTTTATCTTGAAGAGGAACTGTGTCTTTGCCGTGTAATCCACGGCAACTCCAGGCCATTCGGCCTCTCCCATGTCATTGTAGAGAAAGGAGCATGCGAATATGCGCTTGAACTCGGATGCGATAGGCGTGCCTTCAATCATCTCGGCCAGCCCGGATGAATTTATGTAATGCTCTATTGTCACGCCGTGCTCTTCGCCATATCTGTTCACCATTCCGAACCATTCCCTTACGCCGGGAAAAAGCTCCACTTTGGAGCCGAAACGGCGGAAATCACGTTTGCGCAGAGGTATGCCCTTCTTGTGGGCCTCGTCGAACATGAGCTTCATGTACGCCAGGATATTGCTGGCATCCTGTCCTATGGCGATTTCATCGCTGCGCCTCCAGAAAGTAGGGGCGCTCTGCTCGATGGCCTGGATGAAACCGAACTCCTGCATATTGCCCGGAGACAATGTGCCGTCGAAGTCATATATAAGCGCTACGATTGGCTTCTTTGCCATGGGCGGTAATTAAAGCTCTTCAAAATTTACATCGGAAAATCCCTTGTCTTCATGGCGGGACTCCTGTACGTCGCAGTGGGCCTTGATATAATCGATGACTTCCTGCAGACCCTCTGTGAATTTCTCAAAATCCTCTTTATAGAGAAAGATCTTGTGTTTGTCGAATGAGAATCGTCCGTCAGCCTCTACTCTTTTTTTGCTCTCTGTGATCGTAAGATAATAATCGTTGCCTTTTGTGGCCTTTACATCCATGAAGTAAGTCCTCTTGCCGGCACGGACCGGTTTTGAAAAAACATCCTCTGCTGAACGTTCCCGGTGCGCTGGCGTACCGTAATCATCTCTATACATAAATTTTATTTTAATAAATATGGACAAATATATATAAAAATCAGTAATTTTGGGGTATCTTTGCAAAAATAATATGAAAATCGATGCTTAACAGAAGAATCCTCAGGATTAAAGCGTTTAAAGAGCTCTTTGCAATAGAGATGACGGCAGGAAGCAGTCTGGCGCAGGCACGGAAAGAACTGGATGCCTCGCTGGAAAGCACACGCGATCTCTATCTTTTCATGTTGGCCGTCATCGCGCCTCTGACCTCGGTCGCCAAAGACCGTATAAACCAGCTCAGCAAAAAAATCAACAAGACAGAAGAAGAGAAGAATCCGAACCTCAAGTTCGTGAACAACGCCCTTGCCAAGGTTTTTGCAGAAGACCCTGACTTTCAGAAAGCCATTAAGAAAAAAGGGCTTGACAACTGGGGCGCGTTCGATCTGATCCTGCGCAAGATATTCGCTTCGGTGCAGACCAAGGAATATTACCGGTCGTATATGAGCAACCCGCAGACCTCGCTCAAGGAGGATTGCGCCCTGTTTACCCGTATCTTTGAAGAAGAGTTCGTGGACAGAGAGGATCTGGAGGTGGCTCTGGAAGATATGAGCCTGTACTGGAATGATGACCTCGCTTATGCGCTGACCTATTGCTGCAAGACTTTGGAAAACATAGCGAAAGGACGCGCATGGCGCATGCCGGATCTTTATCTGAGCGACTCAGTCAATTCTATGGAGGATGACTGCGTGTTCGTCCATAAACTTCTGCAGGAGGCCTATGTGAATTATGACAGGTTCTATGAGGCGATATCGAAGACGGTTCCAAACTGGGACAGCGACCGTCTCGTGGGTACAGATATAGCCCTGATCATCACCGCCCTTGCCGAGATCGTGCATTTTCCCAACATTCCGGTCAAGGTCTCGATCAACGAGTATGTGGAGATCAGCAAATATTACGGAACGCCGAAGAGCAGCGTGTTCGTAAACGGCATTCTGGACAACCTGTCCAAGAAAGATGAATTTAAAAAACTATAAAAGATTATGATTACAATTCTTCAGGCGGCAGGTGCCGCACCAGGAGCGGCACAGAACTCATGGAGCATGTGGGTCATGCTTATCCTTGTTTTCGTCGTGATGTGGTTTTTCATGATACGTCCGCAGCGCAAGCAGCAGAAAGAACTGCAGCAGTTCCGCGACGGCCTTAAGAAAGGCGATAAGGTGGTTACGATCGGCGGTATCTTCGGCACGGTCGTTGAAGTCAAGGAAAACAGCCTTCTTCTGGAGGTGGACAGGGATGTGAAGATCCGCGTCGCCAAGAGTTCTGTGGTCAAGGATTACGAGACCCAGTCTCCTCAGGCACAGCAGTAGGAGCCGGGCTGTAAAAATAAGGAGACAGCTTTCTGATGTTTGACAGAAGGTCCACCCTTACCGTGCGTGATTATCTGGCACTGGGGATATCCCTGGTGCTGGCTTTCGTTGTGTGGCTCGTGCATAACCTTTCGCTGGACTATTCGGCGCTGGTGCAGAGAAACGTGGTCGCGGTATGCGAGATAGACGGGCATTCCAATGTGTCCGCAGGTCCTTCGGGGATCGCCGCCAGCTGTCAGCTGACAGGTTTCGACCTGCTTGGCATGAGGCTGAGGCGCCGTAA
Organism: uncultured Muribaculaceae bacterium; assembly: GCA_964385835.1. Taxonomy (GTDB): domain Bacteria; phylum Bacteroidota; class Bacteroidia; order Bacteroidales; family UBA932; genus Cryptobacteroides. The sequence goes on from CAYLQE010000020.1 coordinate 11,226, forward strand.
TCCCGTACGGATAGAGATAAGCCGCGATGACATCCATCAGAAAAACGGGGATCTTTTTTATATGACATCGGCGGAGGCCACGAAGTATTTCCACACCATTTTCTCTGACAAGAGCCGTCTGGAATATTTCGTTACCGATACCGTGTTCTTTACTTTCAACAGCGTAGAATACAAGAAAGTGCCCGTGCGCGTCACCGCCAACATCACCTACAAGCCTCAGTACATGTCCGTGGGCGGGCTGAGGGTCACGCCGGACAGCGTGCTGATATACGGCAACAAGGAACTGATAGATGCCGTGAATGTCGTGACGACTGATGTCGTGCGTCTGCATTCTTTGGATACGGAGGTGTACGGACAGGTGGAACTGAAGCCGGTCAAGGGAGTGCGCATTTCCTCCCGGAGCGTGGACTACTCGATTAACGTGGTGCGCTATGTGCAGCGGGAGGTACAGGTGCCGGTTAAGGTCCTGCATGTGCCGTCGGGAGTGAACCTGAAGGCGTTCCCTTTTACGGCGACCCTGCGCTACCGCATGAAGTTTCCAGCCGATGCGCAGATGAACCGGGTATATGTGGCTATCGAATATTCGGAATTTGTGAGCAGCATCAAGGGCAAGTGCGTTGGCAAGGTGGCCGGCATGCCGGCGGAGGTGATATCGTATGAACTTGTGCCTGAGGTGTTCGACTGCCTTGTGGAAACCGACAGGCAGTCTCTCTGATACCGGTCCGGTACTTTAGCAGTAATGATGTCCATGAAGGTTATTGTAGTCACCGGAGGTATAGGCAGCGGAAAAAGCGAGGTCTGCCGCATTCTGGAGAGCAGGGGCATTCCTGTGTATGACTGTGATTCGAGGGCGAAGGCCCTGTATGGCAGGTACGGGCATCTGCGCAGTCTGGTGATACCGGGAATCTTTGAGAAGCCTGACGCGCTGGCGGCGCTGGAGAATGAACTGTTCCCTCTGCTTATGGAGGATTTCAGGGAATGGGCATCGCAGGCGGAGAAAAAAGCGGCCGGCGGCGCAGCCCTTCCGGATGGCGGGACTGTCGTTGCTTTTGAATCGGCCACTGTGCTTCAGAAACGCTATTTCGACGGATTCGGAGACTGGACGCTGCTGGTGGACGCACCGGAAGAACTGCGCCTGGAAAGGGCGGTGAAACGGGCGGCGGCGAAAGCCGGAATAAGCCCGGAAACAGCAGGGGGAGCTGCGGAAACAGAGGCGATCCGCGCCGATGTGCGCGGCAGAATGGCCCTGCAGCCGTCAGAACGCGGCAATCCGCGCGTAGACTTTATAATAGACAATTCGGCTTCCGTAAAGGATACGGAGGCTCAGACAGATAAATTTTTAAAAAGCATAAATTATCATGGCAACTGAAAAAACAGATCTTTCAAGAATCCTGGCAGTGACAGGTTATCCGGGACTTTACCGTTATGTGGCGCAGAGCCGCACAGGCGTGATTGCGGAAAGTCTCTCCAACGGAGCGCGCATGAATTTTCCTGCGAACGGCAAAATAACCACCCTGGAAGATATCTCGATCTATACTGAAGATGAGGAAATGCGCCTCCGCAAGGTATTCGAGGCTCTCAAGAATGTTCTCGGCGATGCCGATGCCCCTGCGGCGAAAGCTCTGGAGACGGAGATCCGCGGACTTTTCGACAAGGCCGTGCCTGATTACGACGGCAGCCGCTTCTATCTTTCACACATGAAGAAGGTGGTTACATGGTACAATGAGCTGAAGGCTCACGCTTCTTTGGACTTCGTGAATCCTGAGGAGGAGACTGAAGAAGAAACCGCGGAGTAGCCGGGTGCGGTGGCAATGAAGACACTTGTACTGAATACTCTGGGCTGCAGCAAGAACACCGTTGATTCGGAGCATGTCGCAGCGGCGCTGCAAGGCACATACGAGATCGTGCCTCAGGGGCCTGCGGATGTCTGCCTTATAAATACATGCAGCTTCATCGCCGACGCCAAACAGCAGAGCATCGATGCCGTGCTGGAGGCCGTGGCGCTGAAAGAGGAGGGCGTATACGGCTCCGTTGTCGTGTTCGGCTGTCTCGGAGAGCGTTATGCCCCGGAAATGCCGGAGCTGATTCCGGAGGTTGACGCGTGGTTCGGAGCAAGGGATTTCGGGCCGCTGACGGAATATCTCGGCGCCGGAACGGAACTGGCCCAGCACAGGCGCGTGCTCAGCACGCCTTCGCATTACGCATACCTTAAGATCTCGGAGGGCTGCGACCGCCGCTGCTCATACTGCGCCATCCCTTTTATCCGCGGCGCGCACAGATCGGTGCCTATAGAGGACCTGGTGCGTGAGGCGGAGTGTCTGGCTGCGAATGGAGTGAGGGAACTTATAATCATAGCCCAGGATTCCACATATTACGGCCTTGACCTATATAAGGAAAGGGCGCTGGCACGCCTTCTGCGCGAGCTTGGCAAGGTGGAGGGGATAGAATGGATAAGGATCCATTATTCATATCCTTCGTCATTCCCTGAAGACGTGCTGGACGAGATGGCCTCCAACCCTAAGATCTGCAAGTATATGGACATTCCTCTGCAGCATGCCTCGACCAGAATCCTCGGTATGATGCACAGGGGAGTGGACGAGCGGCAGACGCGTGAGCTGGTGGAGAAATTCCGTCAGCGTGTGCCTGGCATAGTTCTCAGGACCACGATGATAGTTGGACATCCGGGCGAGAGCGAGGAAGAGTTCGGACGCTTGCTGCAGTTCGTGAAGGACATGCGCATCGAACGTCTCGGCGCATTCACTTACAGCGAGGAAGAGGATACGTATTCGGCCAAGCATTATGCGGATGACATTCCTCAGGAAGTCAAGGACGAGCGTTATGACCGTCTGATGGAGATCCAGGAACAGATTTCTTACGAGTTCAACCTTTCCCGCGTCGGCAGCACCGAAGAGGTGATTGTGGATTCGTATGAGGACGGCGTTCTGGTGTGCCGCAGCCGTTACGAGTCTCCGGATGTCGACGGCGAGATACTGGTGAAAAGCTCCGTGGACCTTACGGGACAGATAATAAAAGTAAAAATAGTCAGCGCGGATTCATACGACCTGGCTGCAGAAATTATATGATTATGGCATACGACATCAAACTGAAACTGCCACAGGAGTGGACGGTGGAATCTGAAGTGTTCAATGACGACAACGGCGTGGAGGTGAGCAGGATCACCGCGTGCGCAGGACGTGACTATGTGGATATCTACGTGGGACCTATGCCGGAAGGCGAGACCGCCGAGGACCAGGCTTTCGCCAATTATGCAGAGAGCGTAGGATTTTACGATGATGATCCTGAGGATTTCAATCCTATCGGGAAGTTCCGTTTCAATAACAGGAACGCATTCGGCTTCGACGGGCTCAGCGAGGAGAACCTGCCTCTGAAGATATTTACCCAGGAAATCAAAAAGGGCGTGCTGGCAGTGATCGTGGTGATCGGCCGCAATGAGAATGCACTTGGTGAAAATATGTCACTCGTGGAGCGTGGTTTCCGGCTCGAATAAAGCGCATGACTGACAAATTGGCAGAGAATGCCGGCCCGAAAGCCGGCATTTTTCATTGGCACGGGTTTCGCCTATCGGTAGAGCGTCACCGCAGCGGAGGGCTTCCGGAGAGGAAGGGAACCGCAAAGGCGGATGACGGGAAATGAAGTAAAATTTAAAAATTGAATATTATGGGAAAAATTATCGGAATTGACCTTGGCACAACAAACTCTTGTGTCGCAGTAATGGAGGGTAACCAGCCAACCGTTATCATCAATAACGAGGGTCAGAGGACCACTCCTTCAGTAGTCGCTTTCACGGAAGGCGGCGAGCGTAAAATCGGCAGCCCTGCAAAGCGTCAGGCCATCACCAATCCTCAGAAGACCATCTTCTCAATCAAGCGTTTCATGGGTGAGACATTCGATCAGGTGGCTCAGGAGATCGGCCGCGTACCGTACAAAGTGGTAAAGGGCGACAACAACAGTCCGCGCGTTGACATCGACGGCAAACTGTATTCTCCTCAGGAGATTTCGGCTATGATTCTCCAGAAGATGAAGAAGACCGCTGAGGATTATCTGGGCCAGAGCGTTACGGAGGCTGTCATCACGGTTCCGGCGTACTTCTCGGATTCACAGCGCCAGGCTACCAAGGAGGCGGGCGCGATCGCAGGCCTTGACGTGAAACTGATTATCAACGAGCCTACCGCGGCAGCTCTCGCATACGGTCTGGAGAAGAAAGATCAGGATATGAAGGTGGCTGTATTCGACCTCGGAGGCGGTACATTCGATATCTCTATCCTCGACCTTATGAGCGGCGTGTTCACGGTTATGTCTACCAACGGCGATACCCACCTCGGCGGTGACGATTTCGACCAGGTCATCATCGACTGGCTCGCAGACGAGTTCGCGGCAGAGAACCACGGCATCGACCTGCGCAAGGACCCTATGGCTCTCCAGCGTCTCAAAGAGGCTGCGGAGAAAGCGAAGATCGAGCTTTCAAGCCAGACTTCCGCAGAGATCAACCTGCCTTACATCATGCCTGTGGACGGTATTCCAAAACATCTAGTGAAGACTCTCAGCCGCGCGAAATTCGAGCAGCTTGCTGATTCCCTTATCCAGCGTACTCTCGAGCCATGCAAGAAAGCTCTCGCTGCAGCGAAACTTTCTACATCTGATATCGACGAGGTGCTTCTCGTAGGCGGTTCGACCCGTATCCCTGCTATCCAGCAGATCGTTAAGCAGTTCTTCGGCAAAGAGCCTAACAAGGGCGTGAACCCTGATGAGGTAGTGGCCGTAGGCGCAGCTATCGACGGAGCGGTAATCTCCGGTGATGTCAAGGATGTGGTTCTTTCCGACGTAACCCCTCTGTCACTCGGTATCGAGACTCTGGGCGGCGTGATGACGAAACTCATCGATGCGAACACACTGATCCCTGTATCAAAGAGTCAGGTATTCAGTACCGCAGCAGATAACCAGCCTACAGTGACTATCCGCGTCCTCCAGGGCGAGCGTCCGATGGCTAACGACAACAAGACTATCGGCAACTTCAACCTGGACGGTATCGCACCGGCTCCTCGCGGAATACCTCAGATCGAAGTGACATTCAATGTGGATATCAACGGTATCCTGAACGTTACGGCAAAGGATAAGTCCACAGGCAAAGAGCAGAGCGTGCGTATCGAGGGATCTACAGGCCTTTCAGAAGATGAGATCAAGCGTATGCGTGACGAGGCCAAGGCCAACGAAGCTGCCGACAAGGCTGCGAAAGAGGCTGCGGACAAGATCAACAATGCCGACGCCCTTACCTTCCAGACAGACCGCAACCTCAAGGATTACGGAGACAAGATCCCTGCACAGAAGAAAGAGGCTATCGAGAAAGCCAACGAGGCTCTGAAGAATGCCGTGAAGGAGAAAAATGCTGCCGATATCGACAGGTACAGCAAGGAACTTGAAGAGGCTTGGCATGCCGCTTCCGAAGACATGGCAAAGGCTGCCCAGGAGGCTCAGGCCCAGGGTCAGGCAGGTGCTCAGGGAGGCTTCGGCGGAGGAGCTCAGGGAGGTCCCGCACAGGACGACACTGTGGATGAACAGTAAATGATAACAGGCCTGACGGCGGCAAATGTCCGGACGGCCGGTGACAAAAGAGCAAACCGGGGTGAGTTTTCGCAACTGACCCCGGTTTTGACGTTGTCTGTATTTTGGGAACAGACGACGTCTCATTTACCGCCATCCAAGGGACAGATGGTCTGGTTAATATTAGAGAGAGTTTTTGCAGACTATAAAGTCTGTTTTGGCAGATGCGGCTATTGCAGGGCCGGTTCCGCTATACGGTAGTCCGTGGCCGGCTTGATGCCGGTAAGCCCGAAGTATGCCACGACGATTTCGCCGCGCAGATAGACCTCAGCGCCTGTCAGGTCCGGATTCGTCACGAGGTTGAGGCCGTTGCGCACCGCTCCTTGAGGCAGGCTGACAGACATGGCTTCTGCCCGTATGGCCGCTATGATTTCCGGATCCGTGACGTTTGTGCTTCCGCTCTTGTCCGTGCTTATGTCGCCGGAAGTGTCATTGTCACTGGCGCTGCCGTCCGGTGTATCATTATCCGGAATCTGCCACCTGCGTGGAGTGATGGCAATATTCGTGGCAGAGGTGAACGGCCCCTGTATCCTGAGACTTTTGGATGTAAGGTCTCCGCCCGCTATATACCCGTGCACCCATACTTCTTTTTCGCCGATATAGTCTATGGCCTGCGGTATTTCGATCGCGATTGCGGCGATCTGCTCCAAAGTAAGCTCCTCGTTCTGCTTTTTGCCGGAGGAAGAACTGTCCGGAATCTCGAACAGGGAACATGCGGACAGCAGGGAAGCGGCGAGCGCTGATGAAATGATTTTTGTGACAGTTGTGTTTCCGATACTCATGGCTTAATTTTTTGCGAAAGTATGGCGTTATCCGGAGTGAGTCAAGTTATTTAAAGTGCTTTTGTAAATTCTTGCGAATATTTTGTGATTTTTTAATTTTTAATGTAACTTTGCGGCTCAATTGAATTTTTAACGTTAAAACAATTAGAACAATGAAACAGAGCATCCATCCCGAAAACTACCGTCTTGTAGCTTTCAAGGATATGTCTAACGACACAGTTTTCATCACCCGTTCATGCACTCCTTCAAAGGAGACCATCGAGATAGAGGGTGTTGAGTATCCTTTGATCAAGGTCGAGATTTCAAACACTTCTCACCCATTCTACACCGGTAAGATGAAACTTGTTGATACCGCAGGCCGTGTGGACAAATTCTACCAGCGCTACGCCAACAAGAAAAAATAACAAACGGAGCCTTCGGGCTCCTTTTTTTGTGCATTTCCGGTCCTGTGCCGGATGATGAAGCCATAATGGACTGCAGCGGTGATAGGGTTGAAATGTACCGTAATTTTGCAGGCTCGTGAAAAAACGCTATCTTTGACACCAGCGGCATATCGGCCGCGTAAGTATCATATGGCGCGAAAAAAGAAATGACAATGAAAGAAAAGACTATCGAGAAAAAACATATCCTGCCGTTCGCGCTGGTCACAAGCCTGTTTCTGCTCTGGGGACTGGCGAACAACATGACAGAGACGCTGAACGCGGCATTCAAGCACATAATGGACATGAGCGATACACAGACTTCGCTCATCCAGTTTGCATTTTATTTCAGCTATTTCTGTTTTGCTTTTCCGGCCGCCCTGTTCATCCGCAAGAGGTCATATAAGTCAGGAATCACGCTGGGCCTCCTGCTTTATGCGTGCGGCGCCATGCTTTTTTTTCCTGCGGCGAAGGTCGCCGGAGTCGCAGGTGTAAGCGAGGCTCTAGCATACGCGTTCTATCTGGTGGCGATATACATTATGGCGGCAGGATGCTGCGTACTTGAGACCACGGCCAATCCGTATATACTCAGCATGGGCTCTCAGGAGACAGCTACAAGACGCCTGAATATAGCGCAGAGCTTCAATCCTGTGGGGTCCATAATCGGAATACTTCTCAGCAAGTTCTTCATACTTGACAATATTAGCCTTTACTCCATCAGCGGCACGTATGCAAGCCTCGGGGCGGTGCTGCTGGCGATACTCGTCATCATGGCTTTTGCAAAGATGCCCGACGGCAAGGATACCGGTAGGCAGGACGGTCTGAAAGCGACGCTGAAACGTCTTGTGTCCAACAGGCTTTATGTCCGCGGCGTAATCGCCCAGTTCTTCTATGTAGGTGCGCAGGTCGGGGTATGGAGCTTTACCATACGCACGGTGATGCAGGAGCTCGGGTGCGCGGAGGCGCAGGCAAGCACAATCTACCTGATTACCGTGGCCGGCTTCTGTCTCAGCCGTTTCGTGTATACGTGGCTCATGAAATGGATATCACCCGCGGCGCTTCTTGTCGCAGGAGGTGTGCTTTCGGCTGCTATGGCGCTTACGGTAGCCCTCAGCGCCGGCACCGGCTGGTTCATGGTCGGAGCTCTTGTCATGATAAGCGTATTCATGTCACTGATGTTCCCGACCATCTACGGTATAGCGCTGGGACGTATCAGTTCCGGTTCCAATCCGGAGGATGCGAAAGTCGGTGCCAGCGGCCTTATCATGGCCATTCTCGGCGGAGCGCTCCTTACTCCGGTGCAGGGAATGCTGTCCGATGTCTCTGACATCTATACAAGTTTCTTTGTGCCGATGATATGTTTTGCCGTCGTGACTGCATACGGCGCATACGTTTATAAAACAGATAAAAAATAGAAAAGCATATGAATATTCTTCTCACAGGCGGTGCCGGATATATCGGCAGCCACACGGTTGTCGAACTTGCGAAGGCAGGTCATGACGTTCTTGTCGTTGACAATTATTACAATTCCCAGCCGGAGGCCTTGAAAAGGGTGGCACTGATCATTGGCAAGGAGGTGCCTTTCGTTGAGGCTGATATCCGTGACCGAGAGGCAATGGAAAAGATTTTCACGGAGAACAGGATCGATGCGGTGATCAACTTCGCCGGCCTGAAAGCGGTGGGCGAGAGTGTGGAGAAACCGCTCGAATATTATGAGAATAACATGAACGGCGTATTCGTGCTTGTGGACGTGATGCGCCGGCATGGCTGCAAGAACATCATATTCAGCTCATCTGCAACGGTGTACGGAGATCCTGCAATTATCCCTATTACCGAAGAATGTCCGAAAGGCCAGTGCACGAACCCTTATGGCTGGACGAAATCCATGCTCGAGCAGGTCCTGACGGATGTGCAGAAAGCCGATCCTGAATGGAACGTGGTCCTGCTGCGTTATTTCAATCCTATCGGCGCGCATGAAAGCGGGCTTATCGGAGAGAATCCAAACGGCATACCGAACAATCTGATGCCTTATATCACTCAGACTGCCGTAGGAATACGCAAGGAACTCGGGGTGTTCGGCAATGATTATGATACTCCGGACGGAACAGGTGTCCGCGACTATATCCATGTTGTGGACCTCGCCAGGGGACATGTGGCCGCTTTAAAGGCAATCCAGGAGAACAAGGGGCTTGCGATATATAATCTCGGTACCGGTCATGGATACAGCGTCCTTGATGTGGTAAAGGCATTTGAAAAAGTGAACGGCCTGAAAGTGCCGTATTCCATCAAGCCGCGCCGTGCCGGCGATATCGCAATATGCTATTGCAATCCGGCAAAAGCAAAGGCCGAACTCGGATGGGAAGCGGAATTCGGCATCGAGGAAATGTGCCGCGACAGCTGGAACTTCCAGAAAAACAATCCGGAAGGGTACGGGGAATAGAATACCGGATAATTCCGGTACGCAGGAAACTGCGTTTGTGTTGCGGATAAATGCTTCTTGATTAAATCTGTATTCAGTTTCTTTTATTGACTCAAGTCTGTACGTAATATTCATATTTCTCAGTTTTAAGCTATCGCAAGAGTACAATTGTCTGACACGTTCCATTCGCATGTTGCAGATTTGAAAATACAGTCTCCAGACATGTTGTAAGGAAGGGGAGAGCGTTTTTTTTCTGACTTTCTTATGTGAAGCAAATGTAGAAATCTTTTTTGTCCTTATGTCAGAATCAGGAAGCAAGCGTATGCCTAAGGACTCGCTGATGTCAGATAGCGTGTCAATAGTAAAGTTCCTGTTGCCGGAAAGCCATTCTGAGATTTCAGATTCGCCGGATGTCTAAAACGTGGTGATGTCTTGCCGGTTCGGAAAAAATGTAGTATCTTTGGAAACTGTGGTGGACTGTATGGTTCGTCGCTCGGATTCGGCTGACTCACTAGGGATTAGGAGAAGACCGTCTGTCGCGCAATAGCGGCTCCGAATATGCCTGCCGGCAATTATCGTGCGCATGGCCAATTGCTTTAGCCTGTGTATGTTAGAACTGGCAGGATATATTGATGTTGCCCGTGTGGCAGGCAGAACGGTGACAGGCTCCGATTGCTTGCGTACAGCGGGAAAATGCGATTGATTGTTAAAGACATTATGCGGAATAATTTTTCAGAGATGGATTTGCATTGGTATGCGGCGCGTATCATCGGAGGGCATGCTTATCTTGAAAAGGTTCTTGAAAGGCATGTAAGTGAGAAATTCGCCACTCCGGTAATTCCGAATCTTATTTTCATCCGCTGTACCGCCGAGGTGTTGCAATGCGACGGGTTCCGTAAGGATGTGTACGGCAAACTGATGTTTTATTGTGAACCGGGTACCCGCGAACCCTCATCAATCGATGACCGTCAGATGAGAATTTTCATCGCGGTCAATTCGGTAAAAGACAGCGATCTGCTTCGTATCGAAGTTAGCGATCCGGAATTTTTCAAGGGCCAGAAAGTCCGTGTGATAGGAGGCCTATATAAAGGTATAGAAGGCATAATCAAGCGCATAAAAGGGGACAGACGGCTTCTGGTTCAGATTTCAGGAATCTGCGCCGTGGCGACATCCTACATTCATCCCGCCCTGCTTGAGCCGGTGGAATGATTTTTCTCCGCGAACAACCGATAATATCCAATTATCGGAAGTTGTGATGATAATTTTGCGGGAAAGCAAGCGCCCGTAGCAACAGGAGGGGAATAATGGATTCAGGTCAGGTACGAGGAATTTCCCGAGATGCCCTGTGATATTGAAAACAATTAAATGACAGATAATAACATAGCGAACAATGAACGGATAGCCAGGAATACTGTTGCCTTGTACTTCCGCACTTTCGTAACGATGACAGTGGGGCTGTACACAGGTCGTGTAATGCTTCAAGCGCTTGGAGTTGACAATTATGGCATAAACAATGTTGTAGGCGGCATCGTTGCGATGTCTTCGCTTATCACGGCTACAATGTCCCAGGCTATCTCACGTTACATAACATACGCGATAGGCAAGGGAGATAAGGATAGATTGAAAGTGATGTTCTCCACAGCGGTGAACGCGCAGATTGTTATGTCTGTCATTGCTGTTGTGTTTCTTGAGATATTTGGTCTATGGTTCCTTAATAGCGGCGCTCGGATTCCTGAAGGTAGGGAAACGGCTGCATTCTGGGTATTCCAGTGTTCACTCATCTGTCTTGTTCTTGGGCTCGTCAGCTCAACGTACAACTCACTCATTATTGCTCATGAGCGTATGGGAATTTACGCATATGTCAGCATTGTGGAAGCTATTCTAAAGTTGGCTGTCTGTTTTGCTATTATGGCATACGGCGGCGACCGATTGATTTTTTACGCCGTATTACAAATAGGCGTCATACTTTTGATTCAGGGCTTTTATGCTTGGTACTGCGGTAAAAATTTTGAAGAAGCCGGATATAGCCCCATGGTATTTGACAAACAGCTTCTTAAAGAACTGACAGTGTTCAGCGGGTGGAACCTGCTCAACAATGGTGCATATGTATTCGCTACGAGTGGTGTTAATATGCTTGTCAATGCTTTCTTTGGTGTTGCATTTAATGCCGCCAGGGGGATTGCGACACAGGTTAATTCTGCTGTACAAAGTTTTGTAAACAACTTTACCGTTGCCTTTTCTCCACAGATAACAAAATCATATGCATCTGGCGATACTGCCTATGCCGTTCGCATTAGTAACCAGGGGACAAAATTTGCTTGGTTGATGATGTATGTATTCCTTGTCCCAGTCTGCTGTGAGGCTGAAACGCTTTTGAAATTGTGGTTGGGGAAAGTGCCAGAATGGTCTGTGCTGTTCTTGCGATTCGCGATGTTTGAGTCTTTAGCCGTGACATCCGGACAAAATTTATATAGGTTGATACAAGCTAATGGTAATATACGTCATTACACGATAAGATCAAGTATGATAGCCGCTTTGATTTTTCCTATGGTGTGGATTGCCTATCTATTAGGCTTTCCTGTATGGGTGTCATATGTGATATTCATTATTGATTATCTGTTGCTTAATCTGCTTCGTTATAATGAAATAAAACGAGTTATGACATTTTCTGTCCTTGAACATTTGAAAATGTGTATAATCCCGTGTATTGTAGTTTCAATTACATCATTTATTCTTCCTTTAGGTATAAGTCAGATTATGAAGCCTGGACTATTGAGATTTATTATTAATGTTCCAGTATCAGTACTATGGACAATACTATGTTGTATCGTGTTTGGGTTCACAAAACATGAACGCGTTTTTTTTCTGGACAAGGCAAAAATCGCGATTGCTAAGGTACTGAAACTATAAGTTATGAAAATAACGGTTACAAATAATATCGCACTTAATGGCGGAGATGCTGCAATCTTGTTAGGAATGATAAAGGCACTAAAGCAGCGCTTCGGGAATGACACTGAGTTTATCGTCACATGTACGTATCCCGATATCTGTGCTCAAATTTATCCTGATATCAGGTGGCGCACAGTTATAGGCCGAGAAGCTGATACAACTCAGTTTAATCATATACGTATCATAGGACGTATTGCCAGAATGCTTAAACATGGACGTTTCTATATTGCAGCGTATTTGCGTAAGTTCCATATTCCTTTTTATACAATATTTCTTAACCGTTATGATGCTGAAACGCTCAATGAATATGCGTCCTCAGATTATATAGTGAGTTCTGGAGGCACCTACCTCATTGAACCATATGGAATTGATGCTCAGTATATTGATTACCGAATATCTCTCATCTTAGGGAAACCTTTAGTGCAGTACACTCAATCAATGGGACCATTCATTCGTAAGCGCACACAAGATCGTTTACGCTGGATTTTCAACCGTTGTCATACTATTCTATTGCGTGATCAGAAATCCGCAGATAATGTGTTAGCACTCTGTTTAAAGGACCCTTCCATTGTTCACGTTGTCCCTGATGCGGCCTTTGCTCTTGGCGATATTAATGCAATAATGGCACGTACGTATGAAACGATGAACACACATGGTAAGGTGGCTATTTCTGTGCGAGAGTGGAGCTATATATCTGAAAAAATAATGCCTAACTATTACAGATGTATAGCTAACGCTGTTATGTCACTTATTGATATGGGATATCAAATCCATTTTATCTCAACCTGCCAAGGTATTCCTGCCTATACTGACGATAATGAGATTGCAGATAAAATCATTGACCTTATTCCGGAGTCATATTATACTAACATCATTAAGTATGATAGCTATTTGTCCATTATTAGGATAATAGAATTACTCCAACAGATGGATTTTATTATTGCAACACGCCTTCACATGAGTATTCTTGGCTTAATTTCTGGTACACCGGTTTACCCCATTGCTTATGAATTTAAAACAATTGAACTCTATCAGTCATTAGGTTATAATCATGTGGACACATTGGAAACTTTGGAAGCCTCGACCTTATGTAGCTCTATTGCCTCTTTTATAGATTTGTTTACCCCTATCAGAAGACAAGAAATTAACATTCAAGTAGCTGAGTATATACATAATACGATGGAGGCTGCAAATCTAATTAAATAGTTATGAAAATATTATTCTTTGTAAACAAATTCCCATGTGTGTCTGAAACTTTTGTGCTCAATCAAATTACCAGTATGATTGATAAAGGGCATGATGTGCGCATATACTCATGGGGTAGCCATGATCATAACTGTTCTCATGAAGATATTAATAAATATGGCCTTCTATCAAGAATTATATACAGGGAGTTGAAGATCCCACATAGACATATAACTCGATTTTTTAAAATATTTCCTATTATTTTAAAACTATTTTTAAAATATGGAAGTTCGGTCTTACGACTTTCATTACCACGATATGGGCATCAAGTAGCTTCGAAAAACCTTCTGCAATATTATATTGCCGAGCCTTTTCTTCATCTGAGTTGGCAGGCAGACGCTATTATTTCACACTTCGGTGACACTGGCATCTATATTACGGCGATGCGCAACGCAGGGATTATATCTCCAAAAGTAAAATGCTTTACCTATTTTCATGCTCATGAGATTTGCCGGATGTCAGTGGATAGAACAGCTTCTTTTTATGGGCCTATGTTCAATGAATATGATATGCTGCTTCCTATCAATCATCGTTGGGAGAAACAGTTAATTGCTGCTGGAGCAAATCCACAAAGAGTGAAAGTACTTCGCATGGGTATTGACTTGAATCGGTTTAAATATATTGAGAATAATATAATTGATAATACCGTTAATATTCTATCTGTAGGTAGATTGTGTGGACAGAAAGGTTTTGAATATGCCATTAAAGGAGTTGTTGAATATTTTAGGACTGCAAAGAAAAAAGTATCATATAAGATTATTGGAGGTGGAGAGTTGGAAGAAAAACTCAAATCCCTCGTTACAGAATTAGACGCATCGGATTATATTCAATTTTTGGGTATCCAGCCTCAGCAGGTTGTATCAGAAGAAATGGAAAAAACTAATATCTTTTTGCTCCCTTCTGTAACTGATAAGGACGGATACATGGAGGGTATTCCTGTGGCCCTTATGGAAGCTATGGCTCGTGGACTTGTATGTATTTCGACATACCATTCAGGCATTCCAGAATTGATTGAAAATAGTGTTACAGGTTTCTTGTGTAATGAAAAAGATCCAGATGGCATAGCTCATGTACTTCGCTATATAGAACGTCTTTCAACGGAACAGTTCGACCATATAAGACAAAAAGCACATTGTGTTGTTGATCGAGATTTCAATGTTGTGAAGGAGATGAATAAACTTCAAAACCTGATTGTCGATAAATGAATATTATGGCGAAACCATTAATATCGATAATAATACCGGTGTATAACGTTGAGCCATATCTTAAACGTTGTATTGATAGCATATTATCTCAAAATAATAATTCATGGGAGGCCATTATCGTGGATGATGGCAGTACAGATGGTTCATCTGTCATTTGCGATGAATACGCTCGCATAGATGATCGCATTCATGTATATCACAAAGAGAACGGAGGCGTAAGTTCTGCACGTAATCTGGGTTTAGACAATGCACAAGGTGAATGGGTTGTTTTTGTTGATTCTGATGACGAAATAACACCGGATTACCTTACTATCCCTCAAAAATATATTGACTCTGATGTTCTGCAAAAAGGGACAATTAATAGGTATGGCGATGGTAGCGAGGAAATCTATATGCAACATGATGATTTTTTAGAGGGGCAGGACGCAGTGTGTCGCTTTTTCATTCAGAAGCGAACTATGGCATTATGGAATAAGTTTATCAAACGAAGTATTATTGGAGATACTAGATTCTGTTTAAATATCCCTATCGGCGAAGATGGATTATTCTTTTTTAGTATTGTTAGTAAGGTGCAAAAATTGGGGTTCTCAAATATTGGGCAATATATATATAAAATCAGAGCTGGTTCTGCAATGAGTAAGTACGATATTTACCAGCGAAATAACATACGTTTTGCACTTTGTAAAGAAGCCAGAAGAATCGCAATTGACCAAAATATACTCGTACTATATAACAATTTTGTAAGCGATCAATATATACCGACTTTTTGGAGAACACACTCATATTTTACGAAAGATCATGAGAAGATGTATTTTGATTTGA
Organism: uncultured Muribaculaceae bacterium; assembly: GCA_964385835.1. Lineage (GTDB taxonomy): Bacteria > Bacteroidota > Bacteroidia > Bacteroidales > UBA932 > Cryptobacteroides. The sequence continues at coordinate 26,686 of CAYLQE010000020.1, forward strand.
TTGATGAAGTTAAAGTAATTACATTGAGGTATTTAACAAAAAGACATCTTATAAGACATTTAATAATATTATGTAAAAGTTGCTTATACAGAGTTGGTATATAAACAGAAACACATATCTGTGTTAATAATATAATAATTACGAACGAATAATAATCAACTGTAAGTATCATTATGTCGAACGGTATATTAGTGTGTGAACCCTCAAGTGATAGAAAGAATCTTGGCGATTATATTCAGAGTGTTGCTGCAGAGTCTTTCTTTGACCGCATTGATTTTTATGTTGAGCGAGAGTCTTTAAACTCTTTTAATGGGGGGGGGAGAACAATAAATACCATAATGAATGGATGGTTTATGTGGAACCCCGATGCATTCCCGCCATCGGAGGACATAAATCCGTTATATATATCATTTCATATTTCGCCAAGGGCATCAGAAGGCATGCTTACAGAGAAAGGTGTGGCACACTTGAAAAAGTTTCACCCAATCGGAGCAAGAGACTTTTCAACTATGCACATGCTTCAAAGACACGGGATCGAAAGTTATTTCTCTGGTTGTCTTACCCTAACATTAGGTAAGAAATATAAATCACTCACCAGATCTTCAAAGGTTTATATAGTTGAACCATATTATGATATCGGAAGAAAGAATGGAAAGACATCAATTATGAGTATGGCTCATATTGTTTCTTTCGCACTGATGCACTTTTCCAAGGTATGTAAAATAGCCCCCAAATTTATAGATGAGTCATTGGTGACAAGAGGACATTTTTATATGCTTAAGCGATTCTTAAAAGCGGCTTGCTTTTATCAAGAGTATCACAAGGTATTTAATGACGATATACTTCTTGAGGCCGAATATATTACACATGTTATCGCTGTAAACGATATAGAAACGAATGAGTCATTGATGCAGAAGGCGAAAGGTCTCATCCTAAAATACTCAGAGGCTTCATTGGTTATTACATCTCGTATTCATTGTGGCCTCCCATGTTTGGCTTTGGAAACACCTGTTATCTTTATAAACTCGGACACTCTCGCAAATGACTCGTATCGGCCAGCTGGTAGATTTGAAGGTATTTCGGATCTATTTAATAGCTTGACATATACTTCTAATGGTTTGAAAGCTCAGGGCGATTATTTAAGGGACATACTTGCACAAGGGAAAATTAGTAGAAAGACAATCATTAACAATCCTCTCAAATATGTATCTCTGAGAGATCGAATAAATGAGATTGTAAGCAATTGGCTAAAAGACATCTATCAATGAATATAGCAATAATCTTATCTGGAGGTGTAGGCTCACGTATGAGCTTGGACATTCCTAAACAGTATGTGATGGTCAATGAACAGCCAATCTTGAGTTATTGCCTTCGAACTTTCCTAAATAATGAGAACATTGACGCTCTAATAATAGGTGTGGCTGATGAATGGCTTGAGTTTGTCACAGAACTTCTTGCGAAGTTGAATCCTACGAAGCCTGTGTATTTTGCAAATCCTGGAGAGACACGTCAGTATTCCATTTACAACGCTCTCAATGTGGTGCGTGATAATGGTTTTGCCGATGATTCAATCGTGATTATCCATGATGGTGCGCGTCCTCTCGTAAGCAATGATTTGATCAATCGATGTCTTGAGGGGTGCAAAAATGCTGATGGAATTTTGCCTGTGATTCCTGTTAAGGATACCACCTATATGAGTGAGGATGGCCAGCACATCCAGTCGCTTTTGAATCGTTCACATCTGTGGGCTGGCCAGGCTCCAGAGGCATTTAAGTTCGGCAAATATATTAAAGCACATGATGAGATGTCTCATGAGGAACTGCTGAAGATAAACGGCAGTACCGAGATCGCATATAAGGTGGGCCTTGACTGCCAGATGGTGGAGGGCGACCCTATGAACTTTAAAATTACTACTCCAGAAGATCTCTCCAACTTTGAGAGCATCATAAAAAACAGATAAGAAAATGAAGGCATACGCTCTTCACGGAGTAAATGATCTCCGTTACGATGATATAAATATTCCTGAGTGTCCAAAAGGTTGGGCAATCATCAAGGTGAAAGCTGCTGGCATTTGTAGCTCTGATATAGCCCGTGTATTCACTAAGGGCACATACCATTTCCCAATTATCCCTGGGCATGAGTTCTCGGGAGTCGTTGAAAGTGTTGGCTTGGAGAGTGACGCTGCATTTGTCGGTAAGCATGTCGGTATTTTTCCACTGATTCCTTGCCAGGAGTGTCCTCAGTGTGCAGTAAAACACTATGAGATGTGTGCCAATTACGATTACGTGGGCTCACGAAGGGATGGCGGTTTTGCCGAATATGTAGCAGTTCCTGTCTGGAACCTGCTCTTGTTGGACGAAAGTATTCCGTTTACTTCTGCTGCTATGCTCGAACCTCTTTCCGTTGCTCTTCATGCCGTGAAACTTTCTGGTTTAAAGGAAGCTGATAAAGTGGGCATCATCGGTACGGGTATGATTGGTATTGCTGCAGCTCAATGGTCGAAGAAGTTGGGTGCAAAGGACGTGACTATAATTGGACGCAGCGAGGCAAAACGTACACTCATTGAAAACAGTGGCCTCGACTATAAGGTTAGCAATGACAAGGATACTGTTGGGGAGTATGATGTAGTCCTGGAGGCCGTAGGCACTCCATCCGCTATTGAACTTGCAATATATGCTACTCGTCCAGGTGGCACATGCGTCTTCATGGGCAATCCTTCTGGCGACATTACCTTAGCTCAGAATACTTACTGGCGTATTCTCCGTAAACAGCTCAAGATTGCCGGAACGTGGAATTCGACTTACGATGGACCGAATCCATCTGACTGGACAGATGCTGTCGAAGCACTTACAAAGAATGAACTAAGTATAGCTCCCCTTATATCCCATTGCTTCCCTCAGGAAGAACTTATGAAGGGCCTTGAACTGATGCGTGATCATCAAGAACCTTATTGCAAAGTAATGACCATTTGGAACGAATAATCTTTACGAATATGCACAGACCACTGATATCCGCATCAATGATGTGTTCCGACCTCATTGATCTGCGTGAAACAATCGAAATATTCGAGAAGAATGGCGTTGAACGCCTTCATATCGATATGATGGACGGTACGTTCGTACCTAATTTCGGATTGGGCGTTGACTACATCCGTGGCCTTCGTAAACTGACCAAGATACCGCTTGATCTTCACTTGATGATCAAGGATCCAGAGTATAAACTTCAATGGATTGGCATAAAGGAAACAGACATCGTAAGCGTTCATTACGAAAGCAGTTTCCAGGTGCAGCGTGTTCTGGACTGGTTGCAGCCATTCGGATGCAATCGTTTTCTTGCTATCAATCCTGCGACACCTGTAAGTTCTCTGGAAGAGGTTCTTGACTACATAGACGGCATCAACCTGCTTATGGTTAACCCTGGCTTTGCTGGTCAAAAGATCGTTCCTTCTACCTTGAAGAAGGCAGAGAAAGTTGTTCAGCTCTTGAAGGAACGTGAACGGGAGGACATCATCATCGAGGTGGACGGCAATATTACTCCAGAGAACGCCAAGATGCTTCGGGACATTGGTGCCAGCATGTTTGTTTGCGGAACCTCAGCTATCTTCAAGGGTGATGTGAAAAAGTATGCAGAGAATATAAAGGTATTTAGAAAATGTGTTGAACAGAATGGAACAGAACTATAACTTACGTCCTCTTTGGGATGCCATATTGGAAGTTTATAAAGCATTTGCAGAGATCTGTGACAGGAACGGCCTCCGATACTATGCCACTGGAGGTACTGCTCTTGGTGCAATGCGTCATGGCGGTTTCATTCCATGGGACGATGACTTTGACCTTGTGATGCCCCGTCCTGACTATATCAAGTTTATGGAGGTCTGCCACAAAGAGCTTCCCTCTGAATATAAAGCAATAGACTTTAGGCATTCTTCGGAATATCCAGAAATGTTTGGAAAAGTTTATGAGACAAGGGATGAGGTCCTGAATAAGGTATCTTATGAGTCCAATTTAAAACTGGAACAGGGTATCTTTATTGACATTATACCTATAGATGGTATGCCAAAGGCGGAAATCCCGTTTAGACTTTGGATTCTTGGCCGTATGGCATGGAAAAGAGCTCAAAATATAAATAGTGAACCCCTGTTGACTCGGCCTTTTTGGTGGATTGTGGCAAAATGCCTTAAGGCCCCTGTAGGAAAGTTGGAATATCGAACATCTTTCGAGAAGTGGCTTTGCAAATGGGATTACGACAGTTCTCCTGCTGTAGATGATTATAATACTAATGCTCGAAGATTACGACATCGGGTATTAAGTGCACAGACCTTTGGAACTCCCCGGATGGTAAAATTTGATAACATAATATTACCAGTACCGAATAAGGTGGAATTGTTCTTGACGGAAATTTTTGGTAATTGGGAAAAGATACCCCCATTGGAGAAGCAAGTACCAAGTCATCAATTTGTAAGATAGTATTATGCCAAAATCTATTCCAGGTCTTGATCTATTGAAATATTTCATGGCCACAATGATAGTTTCTATACATTGTAATGCCTTTGATGGCTTTATCATGCAGTCTTGGCTAAAAGTTCTGCAATCTTTGGCAGTTCCAACATTCTTTCTATTATCTTCATTTTTCTTTATGAAGAAAGTGAGAGAGCGTGGAACAGATTGGGACATCCTTCTCCTATACTTAAAACGGATAGCGATCATGTATGGTATTTGGTTTATTATTAATCTACCTATCTTTTATTCTCAGCACCATACAACTTTTGAACTATTGAAATTTGTGAAAAATATATTTTTTAGATCCACGTTTGAGGGGTCATGGTTTTTAAGTGCACTGGCGTTATCGATTACGACGATATTTGTTCTTTTGAAATATCATATACCTGAATTTATTATAGCTGTAATGGTATTAGTTGTATACCAAATAATTGAATCGGGGGGGGGTAATTTCTTGGACACAAGGTGTAACGTTTTATGAAACATATATTGGGAGGCCCATAACTTTGTCTTTCCCCAGAGGTTTATTTTGGGTATATCTTGGGTATGTTTTTTCGAATCCCAGATTGATATCCAAACTGGAAATGATCACGGCATCTCCTTATAAACACATTGTTTTGATTCCTATTTTATTCTTACTCGTGATAGACGGGTATTTAGATTCGAGCTCATTAAATTCTTTTTCTAGGATGGTGATAGTGCCAATTCTATGTGCTTATTTCTATACTCTTCAGTTACCTTCTTTAAAAATATGGATATATCTAAGAAATAGCAGTATATTGTATTATCTACTTCATTTCATGACCCTTGTGTACATGCGTAATCTGCCTATTCTATGTACATTCACTGGGATTGCGAAGTGGTTTGTTTGTCTTGTAATAATATCTTTGATTTCTGCAGTAATTCTGTATTGTGAGAAACGCCCGTGGGGAAAGAGATTAAAATATTTACATTAATAACACGTTTGATAATTATGAAAACATACGTAGTAAATATGGAAAAGGACACGCAAAAGCGTGAACTCATCACCAAGCAATTAAAGCAACATCCAGAACTGAATTGGCAGGTATTCAAAGCTGTTGAAGGACGCAAACTTTCTGACCAAGAACAAAAAGAGATGATTCTGCCGGAGTTCTTTAGCCGTTATGGCCGGAATGCGACACTACCTGCGGTAGGATGTTCTCTTAGCCATATTGGCATATACAAAGATATGATAAATACTAATACAAAATTCGCATTAATTCTTGAGGATGATGCAATTTTATCTTTAGATTTAAAGTTGGATAGTATTACTCAAATACTTGATGTAGATGCGCCGGTGGCTGTCCTTCTAACTCCAGATTTCTGGTATCATAAAGACGCGAACGCCATAAATATAGATGCGAAGTATAAAATTTATCAATTAAATGCTGGGGTTATGACTTCTGGCTATGCTATAAACCTTGCTGCTGTGAAACTGCTTGTACCTATGATCTTTCCTGTAAGGTATACAGCAGATGCATGGAGTCAGTTTATTAAATTGGGGCTAGAACTATATGGTGTTGTACCTCACGTAATTAGTTATCCTGATGGCTATGGTGAGATCGGGCTGTCGCAACATATGTATAAAACGCTGTATGAGAAATTGCGCTTTGCGGCTGTGATAGTTTATATTAAGATATTGAATGCAAAAAACTATCTGATTGGCAATCGTAAATCACTAAAAAAATGGAGATAAAGCAAAGACTCACATATTTCGACCAAATGAAGGGACTCGCTATCTTATTGGTGGTGATAGGTCATATCGTACAATTCAGTTTGGGTTATAATCCATCGGATGTCGTTGATATGTTAGCTATTTTGCATATAAAAACATAATCTGTTGGAAACAAACGGGAATGTGTATCTTTCAGAAGGCAGGACAGTTATTGATACCGCTCTTTGTGGCCGGCAGTGCATATTGTATTTTCAAAGGTAATGATATCTTTGTGTGGATAAAGTCCGGTTTTGGAGGATATTGGTTTCTCTATGTTTTAGCTATATTATCAATCTTTTTCATCTTATTTGAGAGAATTGCCCGAGTCTTCTCACGATGTTATCTATATGCCGGTTTGTGGATTATCCCGTATTGTCTATTTGTTTTTATGAAGATTAAACATATTGAAATTGGGGGGGGCAGTCTAATTCCAATAAATCATTTTGTAAACTACTATAGGTATTATCTCATCGGTTGGCTATGTCATAAGTACAAATACATGAATAAGTTCCTGCTTGAAAACAAGATAGTTTATCCTTTTGCTTTTATAGTTTATTTGTTACAGTGGCATTATTGTGATTATCATAATATGTTTCTCATTTTTGCAGGTGCCTTAGGAGCAATTATCGTATTACAGAGCTGGTTCTATTATCGTGTCAATGACTCTCACACCTTGAAAATATTGAGTCATATAGGACGGAATAGTTTAAATATATACATCTTTCACTATTTTTTCATACCAGATGTAAGTAATGTAATGTACGATTTTCTTAATGTAGAAAATCCATTTATATGGACATTACTATTTTCGCTGTTATTAGCGATTCCAATAGTCTTGGCCTCTTGCTTTATTGGTGATATTGTAAACCACAATAAATATTTGAGGTTTGTTATTCTTGGGAAATAGAATTATTAGAGACGGAATAAGATATAACGAAAAGTTATAAGCAAAGACATGTTTATTAAAAAAGCTATATCATATATAAAACAATACAACACTATAGTGTTGCTGTTTGCTATTGCCATGATTACAAAATTCTTGGCATTTATACCGCATATCCCAGATATTGCCATATATGGAATTCAAATTATCATGGCCATATACGTTATTTCTAATATGCAGAGCATTGCTATACCCTTTCTCTTATTATTAGCGTATCTTCCAATAGAAATACTGGTAGCGGGGCCACCTGCTGAATTTAAATCTATTGAACGATATATATTATTTGCCATTCTAATTATTAGTTCTTCGGCGATAATTCAAAGCGCCAAATTAAGGATGATCAGGTCGCAACTTTTGGATATAATTTTGTGGGTTTCTACTGCTGTAGGAATTATATCAGTCGCATTCTATTTCACAGGTATCAATGGCATGCGCATCTACGGAGTTGAAGATGCAGCAATTCATGCCGGCACCTTTGGTGGGGCAACAATACACTCAATGCTTTTGGGGCCGATTGCTGCTTCAGGGGCAATATTTACCGCCTCAAAGGCCTATTTACATAAAGACAAATGGTATTGGCTTGTTGCAGCATTATGTTTGCTTAGTGTGCTACTAAGCGCTTCACGTGTGGCCTTACTTGCTTGTATGGTTGGAATTACTGCCATGTTATACTCTCTTACTGGCGGTAAGGCTCGTTTTCTTCAAATATCATTGATAATATTATTAATAGCTGCTATAACATATCCGCTATGGGAAAATTTCACTTCAATGATAATAGAAAAGCAACAAGCTAATATAGACTCAGGCGGCATGCTGGACAGTCGCGAAAGTAAATGGGACGCACGTATTACTGAATTTAAATCAAATCCGGTATTCGGTTATGGTTTCTCTGCAGTAGATAAAAAATATGACATTGTAACTGGGAATGGTGTGATAGAACCTGGTTCTTCTTGGCTGGCAATTCTTTCCATGACTGGTTTGATAGGAGCAATAATTATTATTCCACTATTTCTTAGTATTTTTAATACCATCAAGAGAAGAGCAGAAGAATATGACTCTCTATTAATTGGTTTATTAGCTTTTTTTGCTATTCACATGATTGCCGAAGGATATATATTTGCCGCAGGTAGCTATGTTTCTTTCTTTCTTTGGCTTGTAGTCGGATGTTGCTATGATAGAAGATACAGGTAGTATGACATTGGTTTTCTTCAGTGTCGTACTCAATCATCATCAGGCGCCTATTGCTGATGAATTCTACAAACTACTTGGAAATAAGTATTGCTTTGTAGAGTCCGTAAACTTAGGGGATACCAAGGGCGGAGATGATTTCTCTTGCCGGTCATATCTGCTTCGTGCCTGGGAGTCGGAGGATAGCTACCGGAAGGCAATGGAACTGGCACGGACAGCCGAGTGCTGCGTGTTCAGTGGTGTTCAGGCACTGCCGTTTCAGCGAGAACGCATGAAATCGGGCCTGCTGTCGTTTGATATGAGCGAGCGGTGGTTGAAACAGGGATTAAAGAACGTTTTCTCTCCTGCCATAAGCAAGATGTTTCTTGCCTATCTGTCAGGAGGTTGGAAAAATAAGCCTCTGTATAAACTTTGTTGCAGTTCCTTTGCGGCGGGAGATCATCATCGCTTGGAGATGTATAGGGATAAATGCTACAAATGGGGATATTTTACGCATGTGGAAATGGGCGAAAGGAAAATTGGTGTTGAAGAATCCGCAGAGATTTCCATCCCAGATATCGTACCGCTTATGTGGTGCTCAAGATATCTGGTGTTGAAACATCCGGAGTTGCCGGTATTGCTGGCTGAGAGACTGAAACGGAGTGGATATAGCTTCCATTTGGACATGTATGGCGATGGTGAATACCGTGAAAAGACCGAACATCTGATTGAAAATCTGGGTCTTGGGGACTGCATTACAATACATGGCAATATCCCTAATAACTTTGTGCGCAAGGCTATGAAGGAAAGCGATATTTTCCTTTTTACTTCAGATCGCTACGAAGGCTGGGGCGCGGTAGCCAATGAAAGCTTATCTTGTGGCTGTGTACTTGTGGCAAGCGATGCTATCGGAAGTTCCCGGTTTCTGATAAAGGAGGGCGAGAACGGTTTTATGTTCCACAGTTCCAAGACAAATACAAGTTTCGGCAACCCTGATATGCACGCTCTTGATAGCCTTTATGAGAGGGTCGCATGGCTACTTAACCACCCTGCGGAACGTAAACAGATGCAGCAGAATTCCGTCAAATGTATGCAGGAAATCTGGTCGCCGAGGAATGCGGTTAAGTCGCTACTGACGTTGATTGAAAATCTGAAACAAGGTAAAGATACTCCGATAATGGAAGGGCCTTGTTCAAAAGCATAGTATATGAAACAAATATATATCTGTGTTACTCCCTTTTTCCCCTCTCCAGGAAATTGGCGGGGAGCTTATGTTCTGGATCAGGTGAAAGCGATACAGCGGAATTCGGATTATGAGGTTATTGTTTTCAAACCGACATCACTTCGCAATAAGACAAGATGTTATGAGGTGGATGGCATCAAAGTGCATCTGTTCCCAACATTGAACACGCCATCTTATATGTTCAATGGCTTGTTTAATGGGTATAACGGACATTCATTTGTGAAAGCAGTATACTCTTCGGGAATAGAGCTAAATCGAGTCCAATATATACATACCCATACGGGGCCATTTGCAATCTATGGGCTTGCGCTCAGAAAAAAGGCCCAGCATATAAAGGTGTTCGTACAACATCACGATCTGGACCCATATACTATTTGTAATGGCAAATTGGCGCAATGGAAGCCAAATGCTTTGTTCAGAGCAAAGAATTGCCTACGCCTGTTTAATGATGTTGACTTACATATTTGTATTAGTACACCAGTAAAAGACAATCTTCTCGCATTCCCTAAGGCTCGGAAAGAGGAGATATACCAGAGGTATTTAGATGCGCTAAAACCTGTCTGCACATTGCCGTCTTTGTGTCATAAAGAGGTATTTATATTGTATAATGGTGTGGATACAAATTTATTTAGGCCTATCCAAAAACAAAAGAACAGTAACTTGTTCAAGATTGGTTGTATTGCTAATTATCTGAAATTAAAAGATCACTTGACACTTGTTAAGGCGTTCAAGATTCTTATTGATAAAGGATATTCAAATATGCGCTTATCTCTTGTTGGCAGTGGAGAAATACGTCCGACAATTGAAAAATTTCTAAAAGAAAATGACCTGTTCGAACTAGTGGAATGGCCAACAGAGGTTTATCATGATAAACTACCTGCCTACTATCATACGCTCGACGTGTTTGTCCTTCCAAGTTATTTTGAGGGATTTGGTTGCGTGTTTACGGAGGCGTATGCTTGTGGGGTGCCATTCATTGGCGTGTATAATCAGGGGGCTTCTGAATGTGTGTCTTATGAAGAACATGACAAATGGTTGGTAGAGCCCAGGAATCCTCAACAACTTGCCGATAAAATTGAACGGTATTATATGGCCCGAGATGAACAGCATCTATGTCAACCGCATGACATAAATATTTTGATTAACAATTTCTTACAGTATATAGAAAGATGGTAATTCTTCACTACATACCGTCCCTTGATGAAACATCGGGAGGTGTGGGGGCTTATATGCAGCTGCTTGCACGTGATCTTGGGAAGCTTGTTGATCTTTACGTTGTAACCCATAAAAGCGAGAACGAGCGTAGACTTGAGAATTGCACGGTTCATTATCTTCCGGAGTGGAGGCCGTGGAATACTTGTAAAAAGGAGTTCCACCAACTTTTAAAGGACATTCACCCTGATGTATTCCATACAAATTGTTGTTGGATGCCATTAAGCGCCTTAACAGCTATGTGGGCAAAAAAGGCTGGATTCAAAGTCGTCTATTCCCCTCATGGAATGCTGGAGCCGTGGGCTTTGAAACGACATTATTGGACAAAGAAACTGCCCGCTATCTTGTTATTCCAGAAGAATGGTTTACAGGTGTGCGATATGATTCATGCAACGGCCAAAAGCGAGAAAGAAAACCTTATTGCACTCGGCTGGAATAAAAAAGTTACGGCTATTGCCAATTGTGTGCAAATAGACGGAATCCAGATGAAGATTTCATGGGAAAGACGTAAAAATATCTTATTTCTTAGCCGGGTCCATGTTAAAAAAGGTATTAATTTCCTGATAGAGGCCATCGCACAATTGAAAAACGAACTTAAAGGCTACTCCGTCACTATTGCCGGTCCTGGGGAAGATTTATACATCGAAGAACTAAAGGAGCTCGCAGCACGATGCGGTGTGGCAGATATGATAGAGTTTATCGGTCCTGTGTATGCAGATGCCAAATGGCCACTCTATTGTAAAGCCGATATTTTCGTTCTCCCAACTTGGAGTGAAAATTTTGGTATTGTTGTTCCGGAGGCCCTTGCAAGTGGTACGCCAGTGATTACCACCGTAGGTACTCCATGGGAGGAACTTGAAGAATATAATTGCGGTTGGTGGACAGGAATAGGAACTAAAGCAACCGTAGAAGCGTTAAATAGTTTTATTGCGTGTACGGATGGTGAATTGGAGGCAATGGGGCGTAACGGGCGTAGGCTTGTCGAAGACAAGTATGCAAGTACAATAGTTGCAGGACAGTTTATTAAGATGTATGAGAGACTGATAAAATAACATAGTGCTGAATTATTGATTCGGCGAAGAACATAAAGTTTATTACGCTATAGGGTCGTATATTGACAATCTAAAATATTAATTAAAAGATTTATGCCCATAATTGTTGTTGAGGATTTGTATATGAATTTTGGAGAAACTGCTGTTTTAACTGGAGTATCACTTTGCATAGAGAAAGGTAAGGTATATACACTGGTCGGTGATAATGGTTCTGGGAAGAGCACGTTACTGAATATTTTATCAGGATTTCTAAAACCAACTCAAGGAAGAATATTCTTAAATGGAAATAATATTGTTGGTATAAGCCCATATAAAATAAATAGACTTGGCATAGGGCGCACTTTTCAAGATTTGCGTTTAGCAAATCAGATGACGGTTCGTGAAAATGTCATGTTGGCGCTTGAAAAGAATATGTTCGAATATCCCCATAAGGAAGGTCTTAGGAAAGTGGATGAAATTCTTGCGCAAATGTCTTTAACAAAAGTTGCCGGCTCTTTAGCTGGTGAAATTTCTTATGGGCAGCAAAAATTATTGACATTAGCATGTTTAGTTGCGAACGATGCAAGTGTATTGCTGGTTGATGAGCCGGTTGCAGGCATTGATAGAAATAATATATTGAAGATTATTGGAATCATAAAAAAATTAAATCAAGATGGCAAGACTATAATCCAAATTGAACATAATAGGGATTATATCGATCAAACAAGTGATCACGTCATAATGATGGACGGAGGTAAAATAATATGTTGAGAGTGCATCATTTGACAACCGGTTATGGCAAAAAGCAAGTCTTAAACGATATCTCTTTTGAAATTAATAAAGGTGATATAACATTGCTTACAGGAGGGAATGGATCAGGGAAAAGCACTGTTCTAAGAGCTATCTATGGATTGCTTCCACCTTGGGAACATGAAGATGGAACATCTAGTAAAATTATTTTTAATGGCAAAGATATAACAAATTCTCCTCCATTTCAACTGTTGAATATGGGAATGGCATATATGCCTCAAAAAAAGAATATTTTTGACGTTTTTACCGTTGAGGAGAATTTGTTGACTGCCGCCAATATTTATTCTAAAGAAGATGCGAGAACTCGAAGTAATAATGTTTTTGCCCTCTTGCCTGAGTTGTCCAAATTAAGAAGAAGAACCCCATTTTCTATGAGTGGCGGCGAGAAACAATTATTAGCCATGGGGTGTGTTTTATTACATAGCCCTCAGTTACTATTATTAGATGAGCCATTCGCCGGTGTTGATGAAAAGAATTGTGTATATCTTTTAAATATAATTAAACGCATAAATAAAGAAGGCGGAACGTTTATTATAGTCGAACATAAGAGACATCTATTTGATAACATTGAATACAAGGAAATCGAGTTAAACTTAGGAGTAATAAAACAACATTGAATTATGAACAGAAATCTATATATAACTTTTTTATTGGCGCTATTGTTACTTGCGAACTCATGTGAGAATGAATCGCAAAACTCTCTAAAGATAGGAGCTGTATTACCGCTTACAGGAAATCTTGCTGTTTTGGGAGAATCAGCTAAAGCAGGTCTGACCTTAGCGGAGGAGTATATCAACTCGCAACCTGGAAATATGAGAAATGTCCAGTTTATTTACGAGGATGGGCAAGGCAATCCGACAAAATCGATTAATGCTTTGAATAAGCTAATTATGTATGATAAAACTGACATTATTTTTTCCATCATAAGTTCCGTAGACTTGTCAATTGTACCTATTCAGAAAGAGCACGGTTTTTTAATGTTTTCTCATTCATCACACCCTCAGTTAAGCAATATTGGCTCGTTATTATATCGACATTCACAAACAGTAGAACAGGAGATTGATATAATTCTGCCGAGAATAGATTCCGCATCGTTTACTATCTGTTATATGCAAGACGATTACGGGGTTGCTTTTAATCAACTCATTAATACTATGGTTAATAAGAGCCAAATAAAATCATCTATATCATTTTTACCAAGTGAGTCTAACTTCGCTACAATTGCGAAAAAAATTATAGACTCTAATCCCGAAAAAGTTGTTATTTGTGCTGGAGGGAAGAATATTTCTGACCTTATTAGAAAACTTAAAGAGCAAAACTATCAAGGAGAGATAATTACAACATTGGCATTTATTGTTTCTGGAGCACATATTGCCATACAAGATATTCCGAATATTACAATGGTGGATTTTAAAAAGATTGAATTCAATAAATGTTTTGAAACATTTATATCAGAGTTTGAAAAAAAATACAATAAAAAGATAGGTACTTCAGAGTTGATATTCTTTAATAGTGCATGGCTTGTATATTATAATAGTATAAATGATGTCACGCCTATCGGTATTTCCAATGAACTATCAAAGTATGATAGCATTGATATCTTGGGAAGTAAAGTCTTTATAAAAAGGACAAATGATGTATTACCAGAGTTGTTTTTAATTGGACAGTAATATTATTATGGATATATCTGAACGTTTTATAGAATTTGTTCGGCTAAATGGCTTTAAGGAGGTTGAAAGAAGTCGTTTAATATCGAAATATTTTAAAAATGAATTTAATTTGAGCGGTGGGCATAGTCATTTAGTTCCTGCTGTATTAAGTCATGATAAAATTATCAAAGAGGATATTGCTGTTTTAGATTTGTGTATAAGAAAAACAGATTCTCAGATAATAGGTGTTAGCAGTTCTCATCTTTTGTTATTTGAGATGGGTGTTTGGGGGTGTTTTGGGTATATTGATGATAAAAAGCAAGAAGAGTACAGACAATTATCGCTATTATTGGATTTTCTGAAGTCTTGTAATATTAAACAGAATGATCTTTATTTTACTATTTGTAATGGTGGACAATACTTAGATAAGATTATTTCTCCTGATGTAGATTCTTTGGACATTCTCCGCTCTTTAGGAATCAAACAAGAACATATTATTAAAACATACGGACGTCGGAATTTCATGTTAAGTAGAGGCATCGATAGGCTTGCTGGATATAACATAGAGATATTTGTAAAAAAGGGTAGTCAGTATATTGAGATTGCCTCTTCAAATATTTATGAATATATAAATAAACTTACATATTTGGAAGAGACAGTGAATAAAGGCATCGGTTGTGGTGTCGGAATTGAAAGAGTTAGTTTTATTTCAGAAGATTTGGATAGCGTATATGATTTGCCTTTCTTCAAAAGTATAAAAGAGAAAATAAAACAAGAAATGAATATATCATCTGAGAGTATAAATATTATTTCCGATAAAATTTATAGGTTGACAGAATTGTCAAAAACATTAATTTTTCTTCTAAATGATGAACAGTATTTTGATAAAACTGCTCAAGGAAAAACCATGAAAAGTTTTTTAGCCAAAATTAAATCTGAGATCGGTTTTTTAAGTCTGTCCGGTGAAAATTTTATTAAAATAGTGAAAGATAATTTCAGCAAAGAGTTTGGCAAATATAACATAGATCCCAAAGTATTTTCTATTATTCTAGACGCAATTAAACATTGATACAATGAAAGATGACGGGACATTTCTGAATAAGATTATATTTTCATATAAACTATTATTATTTCCCATTAAAACATGTTTTTACTTTCTTATTCTAAACCATGTGAATAAAATCGATAATAATCAACATGAAGGTATAATAGCACGGGCTATCCGGATGCTAAAAAACCATGTGAATAAAATCGATAATAATCAACATGAAGGTATAATAGCACGGGCTATCCGGATGCTAAAAAAACATGTAAATAAAATAGTTAATAATCAACAACATAATATATTCCATGTTAAAAAGCGTTTTTTTGCATCACCTCAAAGTGTTATAGGGTATTCCACTTTAATGTTATTTGATATCATTACCCCATATACTATTGCACTGATAATTGGGAAGTTTTGCCCATTGATATCACTATTTGTACAGCCTTCAACATATTATTCTATATCTATAGGAGTTGTTGCATTTATAGTAACTATCATGCTGGCACTGAACATGTCAGTTAGAGAGATTAAAACGGGAGAAGATTTCTTGAACAATCTATTTGAACATTGTTATGCATTAAGTCTATACTTACAGCAACAGAAGAATAAAGACAGAGACACATCATGTGCGGCAGATTCTAATCCGACTAATACTAATAAAATAAACATATTAAATATTATAACTCCTAATATAAATCTTGGTGCAGGAACCAATAAGACAAAAGAACTCATAAAAATTATTGAATCAAATCCAGATATTATTTTCAGATTTATCTGTAAATCTATAGATCGGAACAAGATAGAAAAATATATAAATGATTCGAAAAAAACGACATCAAACAAACATATCTTCTTTGAGAAAGCCAAGCAAGACACCATGTTAGAATTTCTTTATGATAGATATAATCTAAAAAAAGAGAGAGAATCGGTGTTGGATAATATTATACAGGATATTTATGATATAATGAGTAAAAATAATGTTATAATTTGTTGTAAAAGGAATTCTAAATGGCGTCATAATAATATGGTGGGTTATCTATCGCAGATTGAATGCGTTCTAGGTATGTATTATAATGTAGAGGCAGAAAAAGGAAAGGTCGTTATAAAAGCAGAGATGGTGAAGATGATAGAATTTATTACACATGTTGAGAAACTAGTTTTTAACATGTGTAAATGTGATCAAAAATGCATGAGAAATTGCGCCATAAGTTAAATATGTACAAACATAAAGTCAGGAATATAGTCCACAATAATATGCAAATATGTATAAACATTATTATAGTTGCGGTTGTGTATTGTATATTAGGTATTTCCGTTCTGTTGATATATAATATTACAAAATTCTTCCATATTGCTCATGCAATAACAATTACGGCTTCGGCATATCTGGTTTATTTATTCTCTGTACAAATATCAATCTCATTATGGGTATCAATACCATTAGCAATTACTTTTTCTACACTCATTGGGATGCTCTCAGAGCTTTGTATTTATCGACCATTAAGAAAACGAGGAGCGAGTCCAATGGCATTACTTATTGCTTCTATTGGGCTATATACATTACTCCAGAATTTTATTTCAATGATTTGTGGAGATAATACCAAGAGTATCAGAGTTGGTGAAGTTAACGTCGGTTACCCTTTTTTAGGAGCTTACGTCACAGATATACAGATTATTACTATTGTGACTTGTTTAATAATGCTAGTTATATGTACAATTTTCCTTAGATATAATAAAATAGGTAGAAACATACGGGCAGTATCAAATAACCCAGAATTAAGTAATATTTTTGGAATTAATTCAGGTGGAATTATTCTTTGGGTATTTGCTATTAGTTCTACTTTGGCCGCACTTATAGGAGTCTTAGTTGCATTTGATTCCGACATATTTCCAACTATGGGATTTAATCTACTTCTTTATGGAGTTGTAGCAATGATAATTGGTGGTGTCAATGGCATATGGGGAGTAGTTGGGGGCTCATTATTATTAGCAGCTGCTCAGCACATGGCGGCATATTATATCGGTAATCAATGGATGGACGCAATGGCATATATTGTTTTGATTATTTTCCTATTATGGAAACCATTCGGATTTAGCGGCATACGCCTCAAAAAGAAGGAAATATAGGCATGGAATATATTCTGCATCTTCTTATTCTAATCTGCATTTATATAATGCTTTCCCAAAGTCTTAGTCTTTCGGCTGGTTTCGGTGGCTTAATTTCTTTGGCTCACTCTGGATTTTACGGAATAGGGGCCTATACTGCTGCTATTCTTTCTGTGGAATTACAGATGCCATTTGTGCTAGTATTACCAATCGCATTATTGCTAAACAGTATATTCGCTCTAATGGTGTCAGCTATCGCATTAAGGACAGTGGATGATTATTTTATAATTTGCACGTTAGGAATACAAATTGTCATCTTTTCAATAATGAATAACTGGATGTCCGTTACACAAGGTCCGCTGGGGATAATAGGAATACCAACGTTGACGATTTTTGGAGTGCCAATTGATACAAAAATATCATTCTTATTGATAACACTATTTTTTGCATGCCTTGTTTTTGCCTTTTTGCATTATATAACTTGTACGGCTTTTGGCAGAACGCTAAGGTGCTTGAGTGAAGATGAGATTTTTACAGCATCTTTCGGCAAGAATGTCTATTTGACAAAGCTTCTTGCATTTACAATTAGTGGAATGTTAGCTGCTATACCAGGCGTGTTATATGCCTACTATATTTCATATATAGATCCAACAGTTTTTAATATTGAAGAGTCTATTTTCATATTGTCAATTGTTATAATAGGCGGTATGTATAATCTTTGCGGATGTATTTATGCATCAGTATTTCTTATTCTTCTACCGGAATGTCTTCGATTCTTCGGACTTCCCAACCTCATTGCCGCGAATATCCGTCAAATCATATATGGGGCAATTCTCATTTATTTAATGTTTAGATATGTAGCGACATCAAGAATAAGATTATAATCGTTGTTGGACAGCTTATATAGGCATATTAGATTGGCAACATGAAACTGTAATTGCTGCTTATTCTTCCGCATGTTCTAAATATGCGACTGTTCAATATGAGCTTTTTTTCATTTATATATCTCACGACATCCTTGATCATAAAATCCATAGTAAAGAATAAATTTACATATAGTTCATTATCAGCGCTGCGATCTTTAAGAATCGTCAAACATTAAAATGCTATTTGTATCCGATGCATGCTAAAACAAAAAACGGTTAGATGCGTAATTATTGGATGGTATAGCATAAGTTAATAATGTCTTAAAGATTTATGCCACCTTCTCTTTAGATAGTGATGACTTGTTTCTTCTACCAAATGATAGACTCAAATAGATAAGATCGAATCTGCCGCCATGATGAAAGGACTTTATGAGTGGATCGCAAAGGACATGATGAATATTGATACCAAACCGGAATTTGTTGATTTGTAATGCAAGGAGATATAAAAATAGACCTTTCCAGATACGAGAACAGTTTAGGAAGGAAGAATCAGGCAGTGCGTCTGGTATGGGGTATCGTATGGCCGTTGGGCACATG
>CAYLQE010000021.1:0-41887 GCA_964385835.1 uncultured Muribaculaceae bacterium
CCTTATAATATATAGGGAACGGCTCGCCCCAGTAGCGCTGGCGGCTGAAAATGGCGTCGCGCAGACGGTAGTTCACCTTGGCATGACCCAGTCCCTTCTCCTCCACATACTTTATGGCGGCAGGAATAGCCTCCTTGACGCTCATGCCGTTGAGGAAGCCGCTGTTGCACATTATGCCGTCCTTGGCATCGAAGCTCTGCTCGGACACGTCGCAGCCCTCGATAAGAGGAATCACAGGCAGGTTGAAATGTTTTGCGAAAGCGTAGTCGCGGCTGTCATGGGCAGGAACCGCCATAATCGCGCCAGTACCGTAGCCGCTGAGCACGTATTCGCTGATCCATACAGGCACTTTGTCGCCGGTAAGCGGGTTGACGGCATAGGAGCCGCTGAACACGCCGGTCACCTTGCGGGTCTGCGCCATGCGCTCGCGCTCTGTCTTCTTTTTGGCCATGTCAAGATATTCGGCGACGGCCTCTTTCTGCGAGGAGCTTGTCAGCTTCTCCACCCACTCGCTTTCAGGAGCAAGCACCATGAAAGTGACTCCGAACACGGTATCTGCGCGCGTGGTGAATATCTTCACATCATACTCCTTGCCCTCGTTCTCCACCCTGAAGACCATCTCGCAGCCCTTGCTGCGTCCTATCCAGTTGCGCTGCATGTCTTTAAGCGAGTCCGTCCAGTCCAGATCGTCAAGATCGTCAAGCAGACGCTCCGCATATGCGGATACGCGCAGCTGCCACTGCGTCATCTTCTTCTGCTCCACAGGGAAGCCTCCGCGCACGCTGTAGCCCTCTTTCACTTCGTCATTGGCAAGCACGGTGCCCAGCTGCGGGCACCAGTTCACCGATGTCTCGCCCTGATAAGCTATCCTGTAGTTCATGAGAACGTCGGACTTTTCCTTGTCGGTCATCGCATTCCACTGCTTCGCAGTGAAGGACATCTCCTCTCCGCAGGCGGCGTTGAGCCCTTCGCTGCCGTACTGGCCGAAAGCCTGCACGAGCTCTTCTATCGGACGGGCCTTGCGGCTGTCATTGCAGTAATAGCTGTTGAACATTTTGAGGAAAGCCCACTGCGTCCACTTGTAATAGGCCGGATCGCATGTGCGCACTTCACGCTCCCAGTCGTAGCTGAATCCTATGCGGTCCAGCTGGCTGCGGTATCTTGCGATATTGTCATTGGTGGTCTTCTCGGGATGCTGGCCGGTCTGTATGGCGTACTGCTCCGCAGGCAGGCCGAACGCGTCATATCCCATTGGATGCAGAACGTTGAATCCGCAAAGACGCTTATAGCGTGAATATATATCCGAAGCGATATATCCTAAAGGGTGTCCGACATGAAGGCCCGCTCCGCTCGGATACGGAAACATGTCGAGAACGTAATACTTCGGTTCGCCTTCTTTCTCTACTGCCCTGAAAGTGTGGTTTTCAGCCCAATAGGACTGCCACCTGGCTTCAATTTCCTTAAAATTGTACTCCATTGCAAAAATTTTGCGCTAATTTACTATTATTTTTTCTTCTTTAACCGGAATTCAACGGGAATCGTCATGCTGCATGCCACCTTTTTTCCCTTGAAGCGCGCCGGTCTCCACTTCGGGGAGGCCGAAATCACCTTAAGCGCCGCCTCATCCAGCTGCGGGTCCACGCTTCTAACGACATGGGCGTCAGTCAGACGGCCGTCTGCCTGAATAGTGAATTCCACCATCACGCGCCCCTGGATTCCTTCGGCTATGCAGCTCTGAGGATATTTCAGGTACGGGTAGACCCATTTTTCGAGGAACACGGACGGGTTCGGACTGTTAAGGAACATAGGAGGAGTGTCGCAGTCGCTCCACGGCATAGGCGCGCCCTCCTGCTTTTTCGCCGTGCGGTCAACTGAACGGAACGACGGCATGCCTTCGGCGGCATTGGCTATCTCGCAGATAAAGTTGTATATATACTCTTTCTCCCTCTCCATAAAATCGAAATCCAGGATGCCGGGAGTGTCTTTCACCGTATTGTGCTCCGGATAGCGTCCGCTGGTAAAAAGCACGGAAGGAATCTCGGACGCGTAGAAGACCTGATGGTCGGAAGGATATGGCTCCGAAGAGACAATCCGCGGCTTTACAGGCTGGAAGCTGGAAGCGAGCGTATTTATCATCATGTTCAGGTCCTCGTTGCCGCAGGTATATGCCATCATGCCGTCCCTGTCCGCTCCGAGTATATCCAGATTTATCATAGCGTCGATATTCTTCACATCCTTGCCGAAGGTATGGTGCAGGAAATGCCATGAGCCGGCGAACGACAGGCCTGACGAGCCGAACGCGACAAAGACCACGCTGCGTTTCAGCGCTAAAGACTGACGGGCGAACATCGGAGCCAGCTCCAGAAGCATCGCAAGGCCGGAGGCATTGCCGTTCGCCCCGGCATAGATCTGCTCCACGGGCACGCCGTCAACCGTCATCGTATGCGTGCCCATGCCGTCCATCCTGGCGCCCACCACTATAAAGCGGCCCTTCAGGTCAGGGTCGTATCCCTGTGCGAAAGCGATGACGTTTCTCGAGACAAGGGTATCGCCCTTTGCATCAAGGACGCCGAAAGTATCCCCTTCAGCGCCTGAAATCACGTCCATTCCGCTGTTGCGGAACACATTGTACACATAGTCCGCGACGGCTTTCTCGCCGTCGCTGCCTGCCGCCCTGCCCTCATTTGCAGCCAGACAGATCTCCTCTACATGAAGACGGAACGACTTCACGGCAGCCGATTCCTCCCAATACTGGAAAAGCAGCGGCA
Source organism: uncultured Muribaculaceae bacterium (assembly GCA_964385835.1). GTDB lineage: Bacteria > Bacteroidota > Bacteroidia > Bacteroidales > UBA932 > Cryptobacteroides. Next base: position 2,769 of record CAYLQE010000021.1, read on the forward strand.
ATATTAAAAGCAAGATTTTCATTTCCTGTTGTTTACATGAACCCACGCGTCTATCGGAGTCGCCCTCTCGTTTTCGGCCCTGACTACCGTTGAAGAGAGTTCATCTATGCTGTCGGTGGAGCAGATGGCGACCGCCCTCGCACCGCCTGCGAAATTTATCAGGGTACATTCATAACCGGCCGCATTCATGTCCGCGACATGTCTGTCCAGCATCCTGTCTGTCTTGAAAACGCCTGTCACGAGATGGAACCTGTGCTCCAGCGGAACAAGCGGCTCGCCGTAATAGAACACCTCCGAGAATTTGATTCCGCACGCCTTTATGAAATCTATCTTTTTCAGGGAATCGAGACGTTTTTTCTCCATTTGGGCCTCCAGCCTGAGCGAATCATCCATACGTTTCTGTTTCAGCCCGATAGCCTTGGCTTTCGCCTCGATATCCTCCGATGTGGGACGTCCGGCGACCCTGCGGAGAAAATCACAGGACGTAATATTCAAAAAAAATGCAGTCAAAAGAATGTATGTTGCCGTTTTTTTCATATTTTTGCAATCCTTTATGCAAATTTAGTATAATTTGCCTGATTTGAAAAGATGAAGAGGCATACTTTATTAATAATATGTATCGCTGCATTGCCCATATTCCTTTGCCATAAGGCCGGTGCCCAGTACAAACATGTGCTGAGGCAGGTTTATGCAAAGGTCGCCTGCAATGTACTAACAGATACCCAATCCGCAGAAATTGCAGGACTCGCCCGCAAAGGAGAGCCTATGATCGTGCTCAGGCCTTCCTTCATCATCGAAACCGAAAATACGGTCATAGACACCTATAAGGTGCGTCTGAACGACGGCACCGTCGGCTACGTGGACGCGAAATACGTCACCGAAGACAGAAACGAGGCGCAGCGGCGCTACATGGCGGATTACTACGACCCTCTTCACAAGGAAGCCAAGAACAGATTCGGAGGCGGAGACCCCTTAGGATGCGACTTCTACCCGAGGGTGAAGCCTGAATTCGAGGACAACGTGATGCCCGTGGCATGCTACAGCCTGTATCTTACGGCAAACCCCGCTGTGCTCAGGAACATCGACGCCTATATCGAGCTTGCTAAGCAGACAAAAATCAACACTTTCGTCATAGACATAAAAGAGGACGGCATCCCGGGCTACAAGGCCGATGCGATGAAAAAGTACGCGCCGTCCGCATACAACCGCGCCCCTGACAACGAGCAGCTGTACCGTGATGTGGTAAAGAAGCTGCACGACAACGGGTTCTGGGCCGTGGGCCGTATCGTCACGTTCAAGGATTACCATTTCACGAAGGACAATCCCGACTGCGCGCTGTGGGACAACGAAAAAGGACAGATGCTGTATCACAACAAGTCCAACTGGCCGAGCGCATACTGCCGCAGGGTGTGGGAGTACAACGTCGCCCTGGCCGTCGAATCCGTGAAGAAAATCGGATTCAACGAAATCAACTTCGACTACGTGCGCTTTCCGGACAGGATGAACAGCATCGAACACACCATCGAGATGCGCAACAGATACAATGAGAGCAAGGTGCAGGCCATACAGCGTTTCGTCACATACGCCGTCGATCAGCTGCACAAGCTGCATGCCTACGTATCGGTCGACGTATTCGGCGAGGCCGCCAATCCGGGATACACCACCGCATACGGCCAGTACTGGCCGGCTCTGAGCAATGTGGCCGACGTAATGAGCGGCATGCCGTATCCGGACCATTTCAGCAACGGATACTATGGCATCCAGAAGCCGTGGAACCATCCTTACGAGCTTATGAGGGCATGGGGAGCGCGTGTGCAGGAACGTCAGAAAGAGACTCCGTCGCCGGCGATCGTGCGCACATGGATCCAGGCATACCACGTAATGAGGCACGTGGACCGCAACGGCATAGACTATGATGCCGCCAACATGAAGAAGGAGATCGAGGGCCTTTATGACGCCGACCTCACAGGAGGATATGTCACATGGCTCAGCAGCAGCAACATAGACAGATACCGCATGCAGGCGGACGCCTTCAAGATAGATTATTACAAGGTATGGCTTTCTAAACAGACAGCAGACAAGTGATGAAAAGGACGATTACACTGGAACCCGAAAAGGCCCTTGAGATATACGGCCCGCAGAATGCGGACATCATGCGCATCTGCAAGCTTTTCCCGGCTTTGAAAGTTGTCGCGCGCGGCAATGAGATCAAACTGGACGGCACCAAGGATGATATCGAGCGGTTCTGCGAGGAATTGCAGGCAGTCAAGGCGGAGCATGCCGCCAGGGAAAAAAAGGTTCCGGATGTTATCGTGTATTCGACCGAAGGCAGGCCCATAGCGCCGCGCGGCGCCGCACAGAAAGCGATGGTGCAGGCATATGAGCGCAACGACCTGATATTCGCGACAGGTCCTGCCGGCAGCGGAAAAACCTACATAGCCATAGCGCTGGCGGTAAAAGCCCTCAAGAACAGAGAGATACGCCGCATCATACTCACCCGCCCCGCAGTGGAGGCAGGCGAGCGTCTGGGTTTTCTGCCAGGCGACCTTAAAGAAAAGCTCGATCCGTATCTCCAGCCTCTGTACGATGCACTGGAAGACATGATTCCGCCCAAGAAGCTTCAGGATTTCATCGCGGATGGCGTGGTCCAGATCGCCCCGCTGGCCTATATGCGCGGCCGCACCCTCAGCAGCGCCGTGGCGATTCTTGACGAAGCGCAGAACACCAATCTGGGACAGCTGAAAATGTTCCTCACCCGAATGGGACAGGGCAGCAAGTTCATAGTCACCGGCGACCCTTCGCAGGTGGATCTGCCGCGCAAGGAGGACAGCGGACTCCAGAAAGGCATGAGGACCTTGCAGGGAGTGGAAGGCGTGGCGGACATACGGTTCACAGGAGAGGACATAGTAAGGCATCCGCTTGTAACGAAAATTGTAAAAGCTTTCGAGGAAAATCAACCAAATATACTGAACCATAACCTTTAAGTCTTTTTTTGAAAAAAAATGAAAAAACTCTTTATCACGCTTGCGGCAGGACTTATCTGCATGAACGCATTTTCTCAGGAAGACGAAAACACGGCATTCGATCTTTCGCTGGAAGCCTACGGCCGTATCGATGCGGTCGGCGAATTTCCTTTTGACAAAGAGGAAAAACCGGGCTATAACTCCGGGAATTCCGTGTTATACACAAAACTTGAAAGCAATTTCGCAAAATATTTCAATTTCACATGGGTCGGCCACTGGCTTTCCACCGACGGAGGGCTTTATCCGTTCTACGGTACGCCCGCGGCAGACGGAGAGGATGCATTCCTGCCGACAAAAGACCTGTATGTGAACTCTTTCCATACGGACTACAACACATGGACCGATTTCCTGTACCTCGACTTCAATTACAACGGATTCAATCTCAGGCTCGGCAAGGACTGCCTCGCGCTCGGAGGATTCGAATACGACAAATGGGACTGGGAGGTGGATTTCGCCACCGCATCCGCTTTCTGGATGTCGAATTGCAGCTATCAGTGGGGCGGACAGATAGGATACACCACTCCGTCGGAGATGAGCAGCTTCGTGTTCCAGGTGCAGTCCTCGCCTCTCACATGGCTCGCCTTAGAAGATGATGCCGAGGCGCTTCCCGCATATCCGTGGGCCAAGGGCATAGGCTCATACTCGTTCAAGTATACCGGCGAATACGGTCCGTTCACGACCTCTAACTCATACAACTTCCTCCAGAGCTCCCCTTTTGAAAAAGGCAGGAAGACAGGAGGCCTGCACATCCTCGCTTTCGGCCTGTCAGGAAATATCTGCGACTGCGCCAATATAGGAGCCGAATGGATTACCAAGGCAGACAACGGCTGCGAGGCAAAGGACTTTTTCCGCCAGAGCCAGCAGGCCGACATATTCGGAGACTGGGAAATAAACGATTACCTTTCTCTGGAAGCGAAGCTCGGATATGAGAAGATCGGCACTGAAAACGAGATTGCCGGATATGAACTGTTCCCGTACAGCCGCGTATGGGGCGGAATCACCGCGAACGTGACCCCTGTACAGAAATTCAAGGGCCTGCATATCGCCGGCACCCTCGCCGGACAGAATGTCTTCCAAGGCAACGGCCTTCCGTCATCAGGCAGCATGTGCGCCACACTCAGCCTTCTTATCGATTTCAGCATATTTAATTTTTCAAAGTAATGTCAAACAACCACATCATCGACATCCGCCACCTCAGCAAGAGTTTCGGTGAGAAACAGGTGCTGAAGGACATCAACCTCTATATAAACCGCGGGGAATTCATAACTTTCCTCGGTCCGTCAGGCTGCGGCAAGACCACGCTGCTGCGGATGATAGGAGGTTTTCTGAATCCTGACGAGGGAGAAATCATAATGGACGGAAACGACATGAGCGGAATTCCGCCGTATGAGCGTCCGCTGAACACCGTGTTCCAGCGCTACGCCCTGTTCCCTCACCTTGACGTCTATGAGAACATCGCGTTCGGCCTGAAACTGAACAAGGTCCCTGAAGAAGAGATAGACAGGAAGGTGCGCAGGGTGCTCAAGCTCGTGAGCCTTTCGGACTACGAGGAGCGTGACATCGACTCCCTGTCCGGCGGACAGCAGCAGAGGGTGGCCATCGCCCGCGCGATCGTGAACGAGCCGAAAGTTCTGCTTCTGGACGAGCCTCTCAGCGCCCTCGACGCGAAGATGCGCAAGGACATGCAGATGGAGCTTAAGGAAATGCACAAGAAACTGGGCATCACGTTCATTTTCGTGACCCACGATCAGGAGGAGGCGCTGACCCTGTCCGACACCGTAGTGGTATTCAACGATGGCGTGATACAGCAGATAGGCACTCCGGCCGATATCTACAACGAGCCTGTGAACGAGTTCGTGGCGGACTTTATCGGAGAGAGCAACATTCTGGACGCCACAATGATAGAAGACCGCAAGGTCGAATTCATGGGACATGAGTTCGACTGTGTGGACGAAGGATTCGGATGCAACGTACCGGTGGATGTGGTCCTGCGTCCAGAGGACATATATATAATGAACCACCTTAACGGAGCGCAGTTCTCCGGAAAGGTGATCTCCTGCACGTTCAAGGGCGTATTCTATGACATTGCCGTGGCAGTGGAGGGAGGATACGAGCTCCTTATCCAGGACTACAACGCATTCGAGCCCGGCAGCGAGGTCGGCATGCTCATCAAGCCGCAGGACATACAGGTGATGCACAAGATGTGCACGACCAACGAAGCGACGGCAAGGGTCATCGACGACACCCATCTCGAGATTTACGGCGAGAAATTCGAGGTGGAGCCGCTCGGAGGCAGATACGAGGCAGGCGCCGAGGTGAAGGTGAACATAGATTTCGACAGGATAGACCTTCAGGACAACCAGGAGGACGGCACCCTGTGGGGCGAGGTCTACTTCATCATCTACAAAGGCAACCATTACCACCTTACCGTGCGCCTCGACACTCAGGAGCACATTCTCGTGGATACGGACGACATTTGGGACAAAGGGGACCTCGTGGGCGTGAGAATCGCTCCGAAGGACATTAAAATCATTGGCTAAGAGATGACTGTCAAACGTTCCGGCTGGAGTCTTCCGTACTTCATATTCCTGGTGATATTCGTGGTGCTCCCACTGATCCTGATTGCCGTGTATGCATTCCAGGGAGGCGACGGAAGCTTTACCTTCGCCAACATCACGCGCTTCTTTACCGATGCCGACGCCCTCGGCACTTTCGCGGTGTCGATAGAGGTCGCTATCGAGAATACTGCGATATGCCTGCTTCTCGGCTATCCGGCGGCATGGATTCTTGCCAACAGGAAATACAACCGCAGCCGCGTCACGGTGGTCCTGTTCATTCTTCCTATGTGGATCAACGCCCTCATGAGGACTCTGGCGACGGCCGAGCTTTTCAATACAATGGGCATAGGCCTGGGCAAGGGCACGCTGCTTTTCGGCATGGTCTACGACTATCTTCCGTTCATGATTTATCCGATATACAATATCCTGAGCCGTATGGACAAGTCATACGCCGAAGCCGCCGAGGACCTCGGGGCCACTCCATGGCAGGTGTTCTGGAAAATCACCGTGCCGCTGTCAAAGGCCGGCATCATAAGCGGCGTCATGATGGTTTTCATGCCTACGGTGTCCACCTTCGCAATCTCGGAGTTCCTGACGAACAACAAGATCAAGCTGTTCGGTACGATCATCCAGGAGAATATCAACTCGTCAATGTGGAATTACGGTGCGGCCCTCGCACTGATCATGCTGGTAATCATAGGCATCACCAGTGTTGTCAGCGGTGAGGACGGACGCCAGAAAGAGGAGGGGGTTATATGATGAAAAAGTTTTTCGCCAGATTCTATATTTACATACTGCTGTTCTTCCTTTACGCTCCTATAATCTTCATCGCGGTATTCAGCTTTACGAAAAGCCGCGTGATGGGCAACTGGACAGGATTCAGCATCGAGCTCTACGCGAATCTGTTCCAGGGCTCGGCGGAGGGCGGCTCGTCGCTGATGTCCGCCATAAAGAACACTCTTGTAATAGCGCTGACCTCAGCCGGAATAAGCACGCTCCTGGGCACTGTCGCCGCGATAGGAATCTTCAACCTGCACGGGCGCAAGCGCCATGTCATGGATTTCCTGAACAACATACCTATGATAAACCCAGACATCATCACGGGTGTGTCGCTGTTCCTGCTGTTCGTGTTCCTGCATATCTCGCAGGGATATGTTTCGGTAATCCTCGCGCACATAACGTTCTGCACCCCTTATGTGGTGCTGTCGGTGCTGCCGAAGCTGTCCCAGATGAACCCTAACATCTATGAGGCCGCCCTGGATCTGGGGGCCACGCCGTCACAGGCCCTGCGCAAGGTGATGATCCCGCAGCTGCGTCCCGGCATGATAAGCGGTTTCATACTTGCGTTCACGATGAGTCTTGACGATTTCGCCGTGACGTTCTTCACAAGAGGAACCATAGGTCTGGACACACTCAGCACATATATCTACACGGACGCCCGCAAGGGAGGCCTCACTCCTGAGCTGCGCCCTCTGATGACTATAATCTTCCTTATTATACTTATAGCACTTATAATTATTAACGTGCGCCAGGCCAAACTGTCGCAAAATGCAAACAAATAGATGAAAAAGATCTTTATCTGGCTGGCTGCAGCCCTCATGCTCGCCACTTCATGCGGCGGCGACCGCAGCAAGGTCCTTAAAGTGTACAACTGGTCGGACTATATCGGCGATGACGTAATCTCCGACTTCGAGCAGTGGTACAAGGAACACACAGGCGAAGAAATCCATGTGGTTTACCAGACTTTCGACGTGAACGAGGCCATGCTCTCGAAAATCGAGAAAGGACATGAGGATTACGATGTGGTATGCCCTTCGGACTATATCATCGAGCGCATGCTCAACTCCGGCCTCATTCTCCCTCTGGATTTCAGCGCGGTTCCGGACAGCATCAACTATATAGTGAACAACCGTTCGCCGTATATCTATGACATGTTCAGCAAGATAAATCCGAACATAAACGCGAACGACTACTCCGTTGCATACATGTGGGGCACGACAGGCATACTCTACAACGCCGACAAGGTGACTGACGAGGAGGCATCGACATGGGATGTGATACGCAATCCGAAGTTCGCGGGCAAGATACTTATAAAGGACGCGCCACGTGACGTATACGGTCCGGTGATCATCAAGCTGCGCCAGGAAGAGCTGAAAGCCGGCACGACGACACTTGACGAACTTATGCAGAGGCCTACTGAGCAGGATCTTGCCGATGTGGAGGCATATATGATGCAGGTCAAGGAACTTGTCGCAGGATGGGAGGCCGATTTCGGCAAAGACCAGATGGCGCAGGACCGCGCATGGCTCAGCCTTAACTGGAGCGGCGATGCGGTATGGGCGATGGAAGAGGGAGCCGAAGTCGGCCTTAACCTCCGGTATGTCGTTCCGGAAGAAGGTTCCACAGTATGGTTCGACGGCTGGGTGATCCCGAAATACGCCCAGAACATTTCCGCAGCGACCCTTTTCATCAACTTCATGTGCCGTCCTGACATAGCTATCCGCAACATGGAGGAGACAGGATATGTATCGGCGAACGGCGACATCAGCGTGCTCGAAAGCCAGATCGACGACGAGTTCGACCCGATTGACGTGAGCTACTTCTTCCCTGATGCTACCGAGGTACGCGTTGATCCGGTGCTCTACCCTGACAGGCATACGATCGAGCTTTGCGCGCTGGAGCACGACTGGGGCAATGACACCGAGAAGCTCATATCCATGTGGGGACGCATCAAAGGCCAGAATGCTGATTACACTACAATCATCGTAATAGCCATAGTGGTCGTACTGGCGGCGACATACGCGATACGCAGCCGCGTCGTAAAGAGCAAACGCCAGAAAAACAGGGGCAGACGCAAATAGCCATGAAAGGACGATTTGCGCCGTCACCGACAGGAAGAATGCACTTGGGAAATGTCCTGAGTGCATTTTTGTCCTGGCTCTCGGCCAAGAGCCAGGGCGGGTCATGGGTGCTCAGGATAGAGGATCTGGACCAGGGGCGCAGCCGGGAAGAATTCTCACGCCTCATAGAAGACGACCTTCAATGGCTCGGGCTTGCATGGGATGAGGGCGGCATGGACAGGCCGGAATACTGCCAGAGCAAACGTTCAGGCATATACGGCCACTATTTCGGCAAACTTAAGGAGATGGACATCGTATATCCGTGCTACTGTTCCCGTGCGGACCTGATGGCAGCCTCAGCTCCACACCAGTCCGACGGACGCATCATATATCCCGGGACCTGCAGGCCGCCGTGCCGGGACGGAAGAATCATAGCAGGGGCAGAGGCACCGCAAGCCACTGCAAAAGACGGCGGCAGGAAACCGGCATGGAGGATAATTGCTCCCGACCGGACCGTAACGATAAACGATCTCCACTATGGCCCCGTATCCGCCAATCTGGCGTCTGACTGCGGGGACTTCATAATAAGACGCGCCGACGGCACCGCAGCATACCAGCTGGCGGTGGTTGTCGATGACGCGCTCATGGGCATTACCGAGGTTGTAAGGGGAAACGACCTTCTGCTCTCCTCCCCTCAGCAGGCGTGGCTGCATGAGACGCTCGGCTTCAAGGCCCCGTCATTCGCCCATCTTCCGCTTCTATGCGCCGCAGACGGCCGCCGTCTGTGCAAGCGTGACAAAGACATGGACATGGGAGAGATACGCAGGCGCTTCACACCTGAACAGACGGCGGGCATGCTCGCGTTTCTTAGCGGTCTGCGGCCTGATACGGAGCCGGTAAAGGTAAAGGACCTCATTCCGTCTTTCGACTGGAACAAGGTCCCCACCTCAAACATTATTCTTGACAACAATTAGCTGTTGGCTTTTACAAACTCATTGTATTTGTCGTAGATCTGCTGGTACTCAGCGTCCCTGCGGAAACGGAAGCTGATGTTCTTGATATACTCGGCCACGCCGACTTTTGTAGGCATCTCGGTGGAAATCTCGAATGCTTTCTCGAATGCAGGAAGCGCGAGATTGAACGCATTCACCGCCTTCTCCTCGAGAGCCTCGTATTTCTTCTGGTCGAACTCGTTCTGAGCCTCGTCCACGTATTTGATAGCCTCGTCATAATAGAGAAGGCCCTTGCCGATATAGCCGAACTCATAAGCAGGATTTACCTCCACGCATTTGTCGTATGCCGCAACCGCCTCCTCGATCTGGCCGAGCTGCTTGCGGATATTGCCCTCCACATAGTAGAGAGATGCGTTTGTAGGCTCTTTTGTCTTAGCGATGTCGAGAAGGGCGAAGAGTTTTGAAGGATCGTCGTTTGTCTCGAGATAAAGGTTGATAAGGCCTACGAGAATACTCTGGTTGTCAGGGCAGAGCTCGAAACCTTTTTCAAGGGTAGCCTTGCATGCAAGGGTGTCCTTGAGCTGTTTCTGGCTGTCAGCAAGTTTGGCGAATGTCTCGCCGCCCTCGTAGTAGCCGAGTTCGATGCACTTCTCCATCATCGTCTTGGTGCGCTCGTAATTGCCGGCCATATAGGCGGTAAGGCCGCTGTTATAGATGCATGCGCTGTCGATGCGGCTCAGAGGAGCGGTAGCGGCTGCATCGGCAGCCAGCTCGAAACGCTCGGAAGCGGCCATGAGCCTGCCGAACTGATATTCGTTCATAGCCTCGTCCTGATATGCCTTGACGATATTCTCTATGCCCGCGAGAATATCCTTTTTCTTCGAGCCTTTCACATCGACTTCGGCAGCCTTCTCATAGGCTCCGAGAGCCGTAGGAAGCGCATCCTCCACGTAAGGCTTGGTAACCACAATCATCTGGAGAATCTCTTCCGGCGAATAATAGTAGTCGCATGAAGCGTAGTGATCTACGATGTAGTCTACAGAGCCGACGGTCTCGCTTGTAGTGGAAACAGGCTTGATGCCTGTAAGAAGCAGCTGAATCTCCTGACGGCCATGTCCGAGCATGCCGTTGAGCTGAGGAGCGTTGTATGCCTCCATGGATGCCTTTGCAAGGTTCATCCAGGTAGCTACCTTGACATTCTTCTTGGGATCCTGGCTCGCAGCCTTTGCAGCGGCTACTGCCTTTTTGCACGCCTCTTCTGATTTCTGTGCGTTCGCAAGCTGAATACCTGCCGCGAGCGCGAGGAGAACCATGATTTTTTTCATAATGCAATAATTATAAAATGTGAATATTTATTATTCTTCTGACGGCTGTCCGTCCGCTGTACCTGCTTCCGCTCCGCCGGCTGCAGGAGTTTCCTCCTCATCGTTCTTAGGAACGACGGATACCGCGGCGATAGAGTCTTTCTCACGTATGCTGATGAGTTTCACGCCCTGTGTGGCACGGCCAGCGACACGTATGTCGGCCACCGCCATGCGTATTGTAAGGCCGCTCTTGTTTATTATCATCAGGTCTTCGTCGTCACGCACGGTCTTGATAGCCACCAGGCTGCCCGTCTTGTCCGTGATGTCGAGGGTCTTGACACCCTTCGCGCCGCGGGAAGTGAGACGGTAATCGCCCATATCGGAACGCTTGCCGAATCCGTTCTCGCTGACGGCGAGTATGGTGCGCTGGTCCAGATCCTCGGAATCCATGTCCTGGCAGATGAATCCTATCACCTCGTCGTCATCCTCGATGCTGATGCCCTTGACGCCTGCCGCGGTACGTCCCATAGGACGGATATCGTCCTCCTTGAAATGTACGCAGCGGCCGTTTCTCGCAGCCATCATGATCTCGGCCGTACCGTTGGTGAGAGATGCCTCCAGCAGTTCGTCTCCGTCTTTCACGGTAACGGCGTTGATACCGGAGACACGTATGTTCGCGTAAGCCTCGAGAGTCGTCTTCTTGATGATTCCCCTCTTGGTACAGAGCACCACGTAATGGTTCCTGATGTAATCATCATCCTTCTTGAGCGAAGGCACCTTGATATATGTCTTGATGGAATCGGAAGGATCTATCTGGAGCACATTCTGGATAGCGCGGCCCTTGGATGTGCGGTTGCCCTCAGGAATCTCGAATACCTTTAGCTTGTAGCAGCGTCCCTGCACCGTGAAGAACAGCATGGTGCTGTGCATGTTGGCGATGTAGATATGCTCGATGAAATCCTCGTCACGCGTATTCGAGGCCTTCATTCCGACACCTCCCCTGTTCTGTGTCTTGAACTCGGTGAGAGGGGTACGCTTGATATAGCCCATGTGCGAGATCGTGATGACCATGTTGTCATCCGCATAGAAATCCTCAGGATTCCACTCGCCTTCCGCAGGCTCTATAACCGTACGGCGCTCGTCGCCGTATTTCTCCTTGACCTCCATGGTCTCGTCCTTAACCACCTGAAGCTGGAGGGTCTCGCTGCCGAGAATCTCGTTGCAGTGGTTGATGAACGCCTTCAGCTCGCTGTATTCAGCCTGGAGCTTCTCGCGCTCCAGACCGGTAAGGGCTTTCAGACGCATCTCGACGATAGCCGTGCTCTGGATCTCGTCGAGGCTGAACTCTGCCTGCAACTGGCGCTTCGCGTCCTCAGTGCTTGCCGCCCCGCGGATTATCGCGATCACGCGGTCGATATTGTCCTGTGCGATCAGCAGGCCTTCCAAAATATGGGCGCGGGCCTCGGCCTTCGCCTTCTCGAAACGCGTGCGGCGCACGACCACCTCATGGCGGTGCTTCACGAAATTGACGATAAGGTCCTTGAGGTTAAGGGTATAAGGACGTCCGCCTACGAGAGCCACGTTGTTTATGGAAAAACTGCTCTGGAGCGGAGTGTACTTGAACAGCGTGTTAAGCACCACATTGGCGTTATAGCCCTGCTTCACGCGGAAGATGATGCGCACGCCGTTGCGGGAAGTCTCGTCGTTCATGTATGTGATGCCCTCTATCTTCTTGGCCTCCACCATGTCGGCGATGTGTCCCAGCATGTCTTTCTTGTTCACCATGTAAGGGACCTCGGTAACGACGATGGTGTCGCGTCCTTTCTCGTCGGTCTCGATATTGGTCTTCGCACGCACCACGACGCGGCCGCGGCCGGTCTCGTAAGCGTCCTTTATGCCGCTGATGCCCTGGATGATGCCTCCTGTAGGGAAATCAGGACCCTTGATATGCTGCATGAGTTCGTCGACGGTGATATCCTTGTTGTCGATATAAGCACAGATGGCATCGCATACCTCGCGGAGGTTGTGCGGAGCCATGTTGGTGGCCATACCCACGGCGATGCCTGACGAACCGTTGACAAGCAGCAGCGGAATCTTGGTAGGAAGAACCGTAGGCTCGTCGAAACGCTCGTCGAAGTTCTTCACCATATCCACGGTATCCTTGTCCAGGTCATCCACCACGGCGGCGGAAATCTTTTCGAGTTTCGCCTCGGTATATCGCATGGCGGCGGCGCTGTAGCCGTCCATGGAACCGAAGTTACCCTGCCCTTTGACAAGAGGATAGCGGAGGTTCCAGTTCTGGGCCATGCGGACCATAGTGTCATATATGCTCGAGTCTCCGTGAGGATGGTACTTGCCCATCACCTCACCGACGATCGAAGCCGATTTAACGGTAGCTACTGAATAGTCGAGATGCAGCTGATCCATTCCGAAGATCACGCGCCTCTGCACCGGTTTCATACCGTCCCTCACATCAGGAAGAGCACGGGAAACGATCACGGACATCGAATAGTCGATGTACGCGGCCTTCATCTGGCGGTCGATTTCCACCTGCTCGATACGTCCTGTTTTCACTTCATTCTCCATATTTAAACATTCAATTCAATAACATACAAAAATACAAAAAAAATTCGTAATTTCGCACACTTTTGCGGGTAAAACAAGCACTTTCGACACATGGAAATAAGACTCACCGACGAACTGAACGCGATACTGAACTACAGCCGAGAGGAGGCTCTGCGCACCGGCAGCTACGAGATCGGGCCGGACCACTTCCTGCTGGGAATATTCCGCCACAGGGACAATTCGGTATGCAGCATACTGGAAGATCTGGGGGCTGACATAGAAGAAACGAAATCTTACGTCGACGGCAAGATTTCCGGCCCCGCCATGATCCCGTTCTCGGATATAGACAGCATAGTTTTCTCGCGTTCCGCGCACAACCTCATATCGCTGACGGTCCTGGAGACGCGAAAGACCGGCTGCCACGTGACTTCGGCCATACACCTTATGCTGGCGATTGCCAAAAGCGAGGTGGGCTACGGAATGCTTCACCTGAAAAAGAAATACGACGTATTCTATGAGAACATACAGGCGCTGATGGCGGCGGCCTATCCGCCTGAGCAGGGCGAGGCGCCGGAAGAAGAACATCCGGAGCCGCAGCGTCCGCGGAAAGTCCGCATGCAGCCCCAGATGCCGCCTGACCCTGCTATGGAGGAGGATATCGACATCTTCGATTTCGGAACGGACCTTACAGATATGGCGCGCCGGGGAAAGCTGGACCCTGTCGAAGGACGTGAGGCCGAGCTGGACCGCATCATCCGGATCCTTGGCAGGCGCAAGAAAAACAACCCGATGCTGGTCGGCGAGGCCGGAGTGGGCAAAAGCGCGATCGTGGAGGCCCTGGCCGCGCGCATAGCGCACGGCCAGGTGCCCGGGAACCTGCTCGGAAAGACAATATTCAGCCTGGACCTGGCATCGGTGGTGGCAGGAACCAAATTCCGCGGCGAATTCGAGAAGAGGCTGAAAAACATCATGAACGAAATCGCGGAGCGCAACGACATAATCCTCTTCATCGACGAGTTCCACACAATCGTGGGCGCCGGAAAATCGGAAGGCGGGCTTGACGCCGCCAACATCATGAAGCCGGCCTTGGCACGCGGCGAGATCAGGTGCATCGGGGCGACGACAGTGGAAGAGTTCACAAAATACATAGAGAAAGACGGCGCGCTGGACCGCAGATTCCAGAAAATCATGGTGGAGAAAACGGATTTCGGACAGACCATGGCTATACTCCGCAGGATCAAGGAGGGATATGAGGATCACCACAATGTAAGTTACAGCGAAGACGCCCTTGTATCATGCGTTAAGCTGTCTGAGCGGTATATAAACGCGCGCTGCCTTCCTGACAAGGCGATAGACCTCATGGACGAGGCCGGCTCGATGGTCCGTCTGCGCGAGGGCAACAGGTTCGCCTGCGTGGAAGCGGAGGATGTAGCGTCCGTAATCTCCGGAATGACCGGAATTCCGGTGGGCAAGGTGGCCCAGAGCGAAAGCCAGAGGCTGAACAACATGGCGTCGGTGCTCAAGAAAGAGGTCATCGGCCAGGACGAGGCTATCGAGAAGATATGCCGCGCGATATGCCGCAGCCGCGCCGGCATCAAGGACCCGGACCGTCCTATAGGAAGTTTCCTGTTTTTCGGCCCTACGGGCGTGGGAAAGACCCATCTTGCCAAGAGTCTGGCGGAATACCTGTTCGACAGCACGGACAATATGGTGCGGATAGACATGAGCGAATATATGGAGAAGTTCGCGGTCACGCGGCTTATCGGAGCGCCTCCGGGATATGTAGGATTCGACGACAACGGACAGCTCACGGAGCCTGTTCGCCAGAAACCGTATTGCGTCGTGCTTCTCGACGAGATCGAGAAAGCGCATCCTGACATCTTCAACCTCCTGCTGCAGGTAATGGACGAGGGACGTCTGACGGACAGCCACGGCCGCACAGTGTCTTTCCGCAACACGATACTTATCATGACTTCCAACATAGGTTCGCGAGAGATTGCCGAGCGCGGCAACGGCGTCGGCTTCCATGCGCCTCAGAATACGGACAACGGACTCAGGGACGCGATAGTGGACAAGGCGATGAGCCGTACTTTCCCTCCGGAATTCCTGGGCCGTGTGGACGAAAAGCTGTCTTTCCGCAGCCTGGAACTCGAAGACATAAGGAAAATCGTGGACCTGGAGCTGAAACGCATCAAGGCGCGTGTAGCGGATAACGGATTCGAGCTGAAAGTCACAGCGGCCACGCGCAAGAAGATCATAGCCCAAGGCTTCGACCCGAGATTCGGCGCCCGCCCTCTGCGCAAGGCCATTCTGGAGATTGTGGAGGATCCCGTTTCAGAAATGCTGATCCGGCACCGCAACAGAAACAGCGCCGGCACGGTAATCACGATATAATCCTGATTACCAGCGTCCGCCGCCACCTCCGCCGCCGAAGGAACCGCCTCCGAATCCTCCGGTGAAACCGCCGCTGAAACCGCCTCCGCCGAAACTGCCGCCTGAAAGCCCGCCGCGGCCGGGATTGATGACGATTAACGGACGTCTGCCTCCCCTGCCGCCATTGCTTCCTCCGGAACCGCCGTTATTGCGGTTGTTGTTCTCCGCCTTGGCGATGACTGTCACGGCGATTATAAGCAGGATAAGGAGAATGAACGCAAGTATGACGGCCTCGGTGTCGTCAGGGCCGTCAGTGATAGGACTGTGGTACTCCTCGTCGGCAAGCGCCATTATCTTGAGGCATGAGGCCATTATGCCGCCATAATAATCACCGTTCCTGAAATACGGGATCGCCGTATCGTTGATGATCCTGTGGCATGTAATATCCGGGATCGCCCCTTCCAGACCGCGCCCCACTGCGATAAACGCCTCGCCATAGGAATCCCCGGCACGCGGTTTTACAAGAAACACCACACCGTTGTCGAAATCATCGGAACCGACCTTCCATGCAAGTCCCAGCCTGATTGCATAATCGCTTGCGGACATGCCCTCCAGGTCGGATACGGTGACGACGCATATCTGCGTGGACGTGCTGTCGGCGAAATCCACGAGCATACGCTGAAGCCGCGCGGTCTGCGACGCATCAAGGATGCCGGCGTAATCGTTCACCGGACCTTCAACGGCAGGCTTATCAGGAAATGCTCCCGCCATAAGGCAGGAGCACAGCGTCAATACAGCCGCCAGAAATCTTTTCATAGCGGTCTGATATTACTCGAAGCTGACCACGGGAGCCTCCGCAGCCTTTTCCGATGCCTGGAAATACGCTTTCTGGCCGAATCCGAACATTGCCGCAACGATATTCACAGGGAACTTGCGTACTTTCACATTGTATGCGTTTACAGCCCCGTTGAAATTGTTACGCTCCACATTGATGCGGTTCTCCGTACCCTCGAGCTGGGTCTGCAGTTCCATGAACATCTTGTCTGCTTTCAGCTCAGGATACTGTTCACGCACGACGAGCAGACGTCCGAGCGCTGCGGAAAGGCCGTCCTGAGCCTGCTGGAACTCCGCCAGAGACTCCGGAGTAAGCTTTGCCGGATCCACTGTGACGGCAGTAGCCCTGGCACGCGCCTGGGTAACCTCTGTGAGCGTCGCGTTTTCATGCTTCGCATAACCTTTTACCGTGTTCACGAGATTCGGAACCAGATCGGCGCGGCGCTGGTATGCGCTCTCCACCTTGCTCCACTTTGCGTTGACATCTTCCTGCGAATCCACAAGACCGTTATAAGTTCCGACACCCCATCCGCACACAAGGCCGATCACAGCCAGAACAACAATAATGATAACCGTACTCTTTTTCATGACATTAAAGATTTATAAACGTTTCCTTATGCAGCGCACGCTCATCGAAGCAGACGAGATGTCAGCGCTGCCGCTCATCAGGATATTGGAATCCAGACTTATATATCTGTACATGGCCTGCCCGGGATCTTCAGGATTGGAATCCGCGGTCCAGAACATTGCGTAAGACTCGAAACCTGAATACTTGGAATTAGTCTCCACTTTCCTGTTCACGCTGCCTGCCGGGATGGCCATGAACATGGCGTTCTCAGGTATGACGATTGAAGGATGGTAAGGCCAGAGGGTCTTGCCGTTGAAAGAGGCATGCACCATAAAATAGCCGGCCGCGCCGTTGAAATCGGCGTATTTCACATAATTTCCATCCGGATTGAACGCTTTCGCGAGATTCACGAAATCCTCATCGCCGGGAAGCGACCAGCCTGCTGGGCATGCCGTCTTCGCCTCATCCCATGTGTAGAACCTTCCCCAGGGCTTGTCCATGCAGTCAGAATAATATGAGACGCCGGATTTCGCATAGCGGAGATTCTGGCACATCCAGTCCACGCCGCCGGCCGTCACATACGGATACCCGTCGGCAGGGCTGACACGCGTATCCGAAAGGAGTTTCTGACGTTCAGGGTCATACAGGACCTCAGGCACGCTGCGGTCGGGATCCACGACAATCAATGACGCGCTTGTACTGCTGCTGTAATAGTCGGACGAATCCTCAGGAATCACATATACGCTGAGAGTATAATCGCCTACATCTTCCGGCATCCTGACTTCGAACTCAGTCTTTTCCGGATCGTACTTCAGGTCCAGGGTATCCCTTTTTCCGGCCAGAGAATAGGCCACGTACAGATTATTGCCTTTCGGGTGGGTCACGCCTCCCGCGACTACCTTCACAGAAGCGCCTGACTTCTGTATAGGGCAGATGTTCTCCATTTTCAGGGAACCGTCAAGATATCCTTTTGTATTCTCGTCCTTGTCTTTGCATGAGGTGGAAAACGCCGCCATCGCAGCCACAGCCAGGATAAATGGAATTTTATTACGATGCTTCACTGTCAAACTTGTTTATTCTTGCAAATATGCTAAAAAATATGCGAAAATCCGCTACCTTTGTACAAATACTTTGCCATTGACAGCATGAATAAAAGAATAATTCCGATATTGGGGGCGATCCTCTGCCTGTGCGCATGCAAGGGCACGGAATACGTCCGGATCACAGGTTATGCCCAGGGAGGCACATACAGCGTGAAATGCAGCGTTCCGGAAAATGCGGGCCGCGGCTGGCCTGCCGCAGCAAAAGACAGCATAGACAGCATACTCGCGGACATAGACAACGCCGTATCAGGCTATAACGGTGCATCCCTGCTGAGCCGGCAGAACGCCGGAGAGACGATAGCGGACGACGGCAGCAGACGTTACAAGATCCTGCGCGAGCTCACAGAGTACTGCGACTCGCTTTTTGCAGAGACCGGCGGCGCTCTGGATACGCGCGCGGCAGCACTTTTCGATATATGGGGCTTCGGATTCAAGAAAGGCGAGATGCCGTCCGAAGCGGAGGTCTCGGCGGCCATGGAAGACCGCAGCAGGATGAATTTCAATGCGGTCGCACAAGGATACAGCGCGGATCTTCTCGGACGCTTCCTCCAGTCGGAGGGAGTCACAGACATGCTAGTGGACGTGGGAGGAGAAATATTCTGCACGGGCGTGAATCCAGCAGGCAAAGGCTGGACCATCGGAATAGATGCGCCGGTAGACGGCAACATGAACCCGGGGCAGAACATCCAGGGCATATTCACGATCACTCCAGGCAGCCGGTGCGGAGTAGTCACCTCCGGCAATTACAGGAAATACTACATTAAAGACGGGGTGAAATATTCGCACACTGTCGACCCGCGCACCGGAGCGCCGGTAACCCACAATCTCCTGAGCGCCACGGTAGTGGCGCCGACCTCGGCCCTTGCTGACGCGCTGGCCACATACTGCATGGTGATAGGGTTCGGGCAGGCTTCCGCCTTTATAGAAAGCAGGGATGATCTTGAAGCATGCCTGATAACATCGGACGGGGTTTGGTGCTCGCCAGGCTTCGTGCTTAACGAAGGTCGGCAATAGACCAGCCTTTGTCCAGGGCGGACATATTGAAAGAGAAATCGCTGAGGTCGGAAGACTTCGGCGTTTTTTTTACGGAGCGGATGCGCAGCATGATCCGGGTGCCGTCGCCCAAAGATGCCTGCACGGACTTAAGCATGCCGTCCTGAGACAGGCCGTAGCGCATGTCAGCGCCCTTGGAATTGACGCCCAGCAGGTCCAGGATATTCTTCGGGTCTTCCGAAAGGTCTATGGACAGAGGCTTGTCCACCACTATCTCTTTTGTGGCGCCCATCACGCTCAGGCAGGCTTCCGCATTGTTGTACACGGCATTGTCGCCGGAGGTCAGGCGGAAATCGCCGTCCTGATACAGAAGCACGGCATTTCCCCCGGCGATGTTCTCCACTCCCCTGGATATTTCAAAATCCAGGTCCAGCTCCACGCGGTAAGATTCCATCACCGCGGCAAAGGTCTCCAGAGAAGTATTCCGGGCAAAGGAACACAATCCCGCCCAGAATAACATCACTGACATAAGAATCACTTTTTTCATATCGTCTGACAAAGATATGGGTAACAAGGGTCTACTTTAGGAATGCATCAAGAATAGGCTGGAGGCTTGCAAGATCGGGAACCAGCACCTCACGGCTCTTGGCTCCGTTCTGAGGACCCACGACTCCGGCTGACTCCAGCTGGTCCATCACCCTGCCCGCACGCGCGAAGCCGAGCTGCATCTTGCGCTGTATGAACGAAGTGGAAATCTGCTGGTTCATGACAGCCAGACGCGCGGCCTCCTCGAACATAGGGTCAAGGCTCTTCATGTCCACAAGAACAGGCTCGCCGTTCATGGAACTTCCGTCAGGATTCACAGGTTCAGGCAGATAATACGGGGTCACGCAACGCTGGTGATAGCCGTCCTGGGAAGCGATATATTTGGTGAGACGCTCGATCTCGTCGGTATCCACCAGGGCGCACTGTACGCGCTCGGCCTCGGCACCTGTGAAGAAGAGCATGTCTCCCCTGCCGATCAGACGTTCGGCTCCCGGAATACCGAGAATTGTCTGGGAATCCTGACGCTGGGCGGTACGGAATGCCATACGTGTAGGGAAGTTGCCCTTGATCGTACCCGTAATCACATCTACCGAAGGACGCTGGGTAGCGATTATCACATGCAGGCCGGCGGCACGTCCCTTGGCGGCGAGACGGTTGATGCTGTTCTCTATGCTGCGGCCCAGGTTCTTGTCCGAGCCGAAAAGGCTTTTCGTAAGGTCCGCATACTCATCCACGACAACCACGAGATAAGGCATGAACCGGTGGCCTTCGGAAGGCAGCAGACGGCGGTTGCGGAATTTCTCGTTATAACCGGTGATCTTGTTCTCGCCTGCGGCTGACATCAGCTTGTAACGCTCGTCCATCTCAACGCAAAGGGAGCTGAGCACGGCTTCCGCGTTCTTCGGATCGGTGACGATCGCGTTCTTCTCCTCGGTCTCGTCGTCGGAAGCGGGAAGCACGGCCAGATAATGGCGGATAAGCCTGCCGTATTGCTGGAACTCCACCATCTTAGGGTCGATGAACACGAATTTCAGCTCTGTCGGATGCTTGCAGTAAAGCAGAGAGGATATAATCGCATTCAGGCCTACGGACTTGCCCTGTTTCGTGGCGCCCGCCACAAGAAGATGAGGGGCGTCGGCAAGGTCGAATACCTTGGCCTTCGTGGTAATCGTATAACCTACGGCGATAGGAAGCTCGGCCTTGGAGTTGCGGAAAGCGTCGCTGTTGAGAATGGCTTTCAGCGGCACCACGGAAGACATCTTGTTAGGCACCTCGATGCCCACGGCATCCGCCAGATTGACTACACGCACGCCCTTGATGCCGATTTTCATCGCGATATCCTCTTCGATATTCTTGACCTGGTTCACGCGCACGCCCTCGCTGAGTATGATGCGGTAAAGGGTCACGGTATAGCCCACGGAGGCTTCGATGCTCTCTACCGGAATCTTGAATGAGGCGAGAGTGGATTTGATGCGCTCCGTATTCTGCTCGATCTCCGAACGTGGAATGGTAAAGCGCTTGTCGGCATAGTCTTCGAGCAGATCCAGGGACGGGAAGCTGTAACGGTCCACATCGCTGCGTATGTCCAGCTGCGGAAGTTCCTCGTCAATATCGGTGGATAGCTCGTCTTCAGGGCCCTGTATAGTTACAGGAACGTCTTTTTCTGTCTCCGGCTCCTCGCCGTATGTCCCAGCATCTGCAGGTTCTGAGGGTTCAGGTTCCGGTTCATTCACGGGATCATACGCAGGCTCCGGACGGCCGTGCCCGCTGAGCTCCTCTTCTTCGTCATCATCGTCATCAGGCACGTCATAATCTTCTTCACCGGTATCCGCACCTGAGACAGGTTCATCATCATCATCATCTTCTTCTTCCCCGCATTCCGGCTCCGAATCCGCATTCGCGCGTCCGTTTCTGTCAAAAAGCAGGAAAAAGAGCGTCACAGGTATGCTGAGCACAAGAACGGCAGAGACTGTCTTGCCGAAAAGAACGAACATCGAAGTGATGAGGAAAGCGCATGCTCCGCCGCCGATTCCGCCGCCGAACACGGTGGATACGGCTCCGCCGGCCAGTTCCGACACATAAGCGAGAATCAGACCGAGCCCCAGCGTTCCAAGGGCGGTGCACAGACTTGCGCGCACCCAGTCAGTCTCCTTGCCGCGAAGCAGCTTCCAGCTCATGACAAAAAGCATGGCGCACAGGAACAGCGCCGCAATGCCGAAACAGTCGCCCACAAGGAAACTTCCCAAATGGAAACCGGCTGCGCCTGCGCTGTTGTTCACCTGGATCCCGTCCTGAAAGAAAGATCCTACGTCCCTGAGACTCTGGTCCGTCTTCCATCCCGCCATGAACGACACTGAAGACAGGGTCGCGAAAAAAGCGAATATGCCGGCGAACAGGCCGCCAATAACGCGCAGGGTACCGTCATGTACCCATTCTTTTGCCTTTTTCATATCAGCGGCGGCCTCCTTTGTGCATGTTCATGCGTTTCTGGTTCCGTCCCTTATTGTTGTTTTTCTGCTGGTTCAGGATGCCCGGACGGTTGAATACGGCACGCTTGGAAAGCTCCGAAAGCTCTATGCCTTCAGGAACGGTGATTCTTCCGCCTGAAAGCTTCTCTATATCCTGAAAAATAGTCTTGTCGCTTACGCTGTCCTTGTTCCAGATAAGATACTGGGTGCGCATGTAAACGGCCAGATCGCGGATCATGGCTGTCTTCTCCTCGCCGTCCTCACGCCCTGCGATAAGTTCTATGATACTTTCTATGTTGCGGCCGTAATGGGCGGCCTTCAGAGGCTTTTTCTGTACCGGAACGATATTCGGCGCGGCCTCCATGACGGCCTTCTGCGGGCACGGATACGGAGAATCTATATCCAGATCATATCCGGCCAGGACAAAGAGGTTGTCCCAGAGGGTATGTTCCCAGTTCTCCTGCTGGTGAATCCCCGGATTAAGGCTTTCCATAACGCGGACTACGGCTTTCGCCTGCTCGCTGCGCTTGTCCCTGTCCTCTATTTTCTTTACGTCTTCTACAAGTTTCTGCACGAGACGGCCGTATTCCGGCAGCGTCATCTTCTCCCTGTGAGTATTGTACTCCAGGATCCCTACGATATTTTCATTATTCTCCATATTTGCAAAGTTATATTATTTATTCGTGCCTGCAATAAATTCCGGATATAAATTCCTTTCCTCCCTATACGACCTTGTCGGTGTAGAGGAACCAGAGGTGGGCCTCAACGTCGGTGTATCCCATTTCGCGGAACAGGCGGCGGTAGCCCTCTATCTGCTCCGTATATGAATCATCAGGATGTCCGGACTTGAAGTCCACTATCATAACGCGGCCGTCAGGGTACACCAGCACCCTGTCCGGACGGTGCTCGTTGCCCTCCGTATCAATCACGCTACGTTCGTTAAAAATCTTTACAGCCGGACCGTTCCCGGCTTTATCCGCTCCGCCGGGTACTGCAAAAACGTCATAACCGGCAGAACCGCCTTCACCAGCCGGAACATCGCAGCCATTTGAACCGGCGGTACCGCATGCCGGAACATCATCGCTGAGGGCACCGCATGCACCTGCCGGATGAGGAAAGAACTCCGGATGCGAGGCTATGCGGCGGCGCAGGAAAGCGGTCACTTTCCCGCGGCTGCGCTCCCCTAACGAACCGTCCGCCACGGCCTTGTCCACCGAATCTTCCAGATCCCCGGGATTCACGATGCGGCTTAGGATGTCGTGCAGCACAATTCCCCTTTCCCGATAGCTGAGGTTCTCGAAAGAATTGTCCGGCGACATGAAGAAATCCGCCGCATACGGGCGCATGCCGAGCCTGCCGCCGATATCGTAAAACGGAAACTCCATTCCGACGCTCAGGCCGTTCCCTGCCGCTTCTTCCTTATGCAGCGGAGCTATGCCGCATATGTCTCCCATCCGGAGGTCCCCGCCGCCGCAGTAGTCATGCAGCAGTTTAGCCACAGTGGAGGAAAAAGACCGGTGCGAGGTGTCCGCAAGCAGTGTCATGCCCTTCTGGGCGCGCGTGGTAGCGACATAAAGAAGATTGATTACGTCCACGCCCTGATTGAAACGCTCGTCCAAATAGCTTGCCCGGAACTGGCTTTCCGCCGTTTTTTCAGTCAGCGGCACATAATAAAGGCTGTTGCGGAAAGGTTCCAGAGCCGTACCTTCGCTGCCAGGCGCCGCCCACACCTTTGTATTCTTAGAATTGTAAAGCGGTATATCCTCCAGGAATGGCAGTATCACATACGGGAAAGCGAGTCCCTTGCTGGCATGTATGGTGATTATGCTCACGGCCCCGCTGCCGCTGGAAGTATTCACGTTCGGGTCCTTCTCGGCCCATGAGGCAAGAAAATCATGGAGATTGTTGCCGTTCGCGGCGCTGTAATCCATTATATAGTCCATAAAGGAGGCGATGTACATCACTTCCTTCCGGCATTCCTCCCTGTAAAGCGGGTTAGAATACAGTATGCTGTACATCTTCTCGGCTATGTCCGGAAGACTGTGATATGAGTCCGGGATGTCCTCTATCCCGTATTTGCGTGCGATAAAGGCGCCCACCGCGTCTTCCGGATTGTCCACATAGGACATCATCGACACCATGCGGCGCACGCAGAGGGAGTTCTTGACACGGAGCGAGGCGCTGGTGACAACCGGGATGCCGTGTTCGATAAGGAACTGCGCCACCGCGGTTCCGCCCGAATGCATCCGGACCAGTATGGCTATGTCGTCCAGAGTGGCTCCATGGTTGTCACGCAGGTCATTTACCGTCTCCAGTATCCTTTCCAGCTCCGCTTCCTTTCCTTCCACGAACTCCACGCTCACATATCCTCCCTGCTGTCCGTCTTCCCTGCCGAGGTCCTGATGGCAGTCCGCGTATATTTCCTCCACGCTGTGGCTGTTCTCAGGCACGGCGTTTATCCCGTCCAGACACTTCGCGAGATACGGATAAAGGCCATTGTTGAAGCGGACGATTTCCTTAAGGCTGCGCCAGTTGCATTTCAGCGGATCATTTTCCACCTGTCCCGGAAAAGAAGCCTCGACCTGACTGTCCAGAAGCCTCCAGTCGCTCTCCCTCCAGCGGTAAATGCTCTGCTTTACGTCGCCGACTATGAGATCATTGAACACCGGAGCTTCTTCCGGAAGCTTACGCGACTGCGACTCCCTGAGCAAAGGCAGGAAATTGTCCCACTGCGTGACGCTGATATCCTGGAACTCGTCCAGAAGGAAGTTGCGGAAGCGCACGCCCGTCTTTTCATATACGAAAGGCGCGTCGCTGCCGTCGATTATATCGCGCAGCAGGCTGTTGCTCTCGTCCAGGCATACGACATTCTTTTCTTTGGCGATGCGGTCGAAGGTGCGGAACAGGCGCGCCGCCACTCCTAAGCCGTACACCTGCGCTATAAGCATCCTGGCCGTGACGAAGGTTTTCTTCCTGTCGCCGTCCAGCAGTTCCGCGAATTCGGCGAGCTTGTCCCCGAGCACGGAATATGCATGCCCGAAGCGGGATACATCAGTTTTCTTGAACCAGGAGCCGGCCTCCGGAGTCTCTATATTGCGCCTCACCGTGGCCGACAATGACTCCAGCTTGTCATCCGAATCCCATTCCGCGTATTTGCAGAATACCTTCGGCCAGCCGTTCTTGAAATCGCCTGCCGTATATCCGGCCGCATCCATGGCATCCAGTATCCCGCGGGCCTTTTCCCTGACTGCGGCCTCATAGGATTTCATGACGTCCCTGCAGGTCTTTTTCAGCGCGGACAGACTTTTTCCGCTGTACGCCTGCTCCCTGTCCATATCAATCTTCTTGCTCTGCTGCGTGAAAGATTCGCTTTTCAGCTGGCGGGCCATTTCCTTAAGCCCCTGTTCTATGTTCAGGGCCTTGCCTTCGGCCAGGTTGTCCTCCATATTCTCCACGATGAAATCGATCATCCTCGCATCCTCCGGATTGTCGCTGCTGAGCTCATCCAGAATGGTATCCACAGCCTCATCCACAAGCGATTTCTTGTCAAGCTCCACCTGATACCGTCCGAACTGGCCGAGTTCCCTCGCGAATGCGCGCAGCGTCTGCTGGAAAAACTTGTCTATGGTGCTGACCGCGAACGAGCCGTAATCATGAAGGATATCGCTCAGGATTTCCTTCGCCCTCGGGTCCTTGTGTTTCGCCAGCTCCTTTATTGTCCTTTCCTTCATCTCGTCCGTAGCCTTGTTGGTAAAGGTCACGGCCAGGATGTGGCGGTATTCACGCGGATCCTTGCTGTCAAGCAGCATCCTTATGTATTTCTGCGCAAGCGCGTACGTTTTGCCGCTGCCCGCAGAAGCCTTCATTACCGTAATCATCGTCCGCAGATGGTTTTATAATCACAGAATTTGCATGTATTGTCATTATAGCCGCCTTCCTTCCTCCGCACGAACGGCACCTCAGGATTCAGCAACTCCTCCACGCAGAGGCGCAGTCTTTCCTTCATCTCGGTCTCAAACACGGAGTTGCGGTAACCGGCCTTTGGCAGTTCCTTCATTATCGTCCGCGTAGAATACACGAAATTGGAAATGATCTTGCCTTCATACGCCGGTTCCTTTGCCTGGTCCAGCAGCATGTTGTATATGAAGAACTGCAGCGCGATCTTAGGGCGCTCTTTCTCGTCCGTGTCACGGCTGAATATCTTCGCGGCTATCTTGGCGGCGTTGGATTCATTTATATCCGTATCGTCGGCAAGCACCTTGCCTGTCTTGTAATCCACAAGCCGTATCTCCCCGTCACGGAAAGTGTCCACGCGGTCTGCGGTTCCCTTGAACCGCAGACCGGCAAAGACTCCCCTGTAAGTCTTTTCAAGCTCTATGATTCCGAATGAACCGGCGCGCGCGTTGTCCATAAACTCCATATCGCGCTCCAGAGTCTTCTTTATGTATTTGCATATAATGGCGCATACCACGATATCTCGTCCGCCGATGAAATCAGACTTCATCTCCTCCATCGTAAAATGCCCGACCGCATCCTCTATCGTCTTCCCGTCATCGAGCAGGCTCTTCAGATAATCGCGCGTGACGGTTCCGCCGGGCCTGTTCCCGTACAGGTGCTGCATGACCTTATGATACACGTTGCCTATGATTCCGGCGTCCATATTCTCGCTGACCTCCTTGCCGGCGCGCAGCTCCTCGATA
Organism: uncultured Muribaculaceae bacterium; assembly: GCA_964385835.1. Taxonomy (GTDB): domain Bacteria; phylum Bacteroidota; class Bacteroidia; order Bacteroidales; family UBA932; genus Cryptobacteroides. The sequence goes on from CAYLQE010000021.1 coordinate 29,597, forward strand.
TATGAGAAATAGAATTTCATGCTGCAGCTGAGATAGTTCTGCAGCGCGGTCGGAGACAGTTCCTTCGAGCGTATCTTTTCTATATGCTCCAGCGTCTTTGCCACCGTACCGGAATCCTCCACCGAACCCGGGGAGGCCATAGCCACCGAGCGTCTCACGTCCGCTCCGAAATGGTATTCAAGCTGTTTGATATACCGGCTTTCCTCTCCGGAGCGCATTCCTTCGCTGCGGGCATCCATCGTGAGGACCACCCTGGACGGGCGCTGTATCATGCGGTAGAAATAATATGCCCATACCGCATCCATATACTCGAAAGACGGCAGCCCGAACGCGGAACGCAGCATAGGGGGAATGAAAGACGCGCCGGCCTCCGCCCTCGGAAACTTGCCCTCGTTGCAGTTCAGGACGAAAATATGATCGAAATCGAGAGCGCGGGTCTCGAGAGGCCCCATTATCTGAAGTCCGCGCAGAGGCTCTCCTTTCAGAGGCACGGACTTGGTGCGCAGTATATTGTCCAGCAGGGCGAAATAGGTCTGCGGCAGCACCGCCATGTCTTTCTGCGAGACAAGCGTGACGGCTTTCACATAATCCATCGCGAAGTCCAGTTCCAGAGCGAAACGCTGCCTGAGCACGCCGTCGGAAGCTATGGACATGCCTATATGCTGGAGTATATCCGTCTGATAGTCCTGTATCCGCCTCAGCTGCTCCGGAGAATTGCTTTTCATGTCGGTTATCACCGGGCGGAACACTTTTGAAAGAAATTCATCGTCTTCAAAGAGGTCCGGACTGATGTAATAGTTGCGGGCGGTCCTGAGCGTCTTCAGCACAGCGCGCGCATTGTCGGACAGGAGCGCGTCGAAAACATTGTTGCCGACGATGCTCCAGAACGGCCGGTGATAGAAATAATGCCTGCCGTCCTTCTGGCGCAGACGCATCTGCAGGGCGGCGATGTCGTTCATAAGGGTATAGAACGAGCTGCCTGCCATGGAGCATCCCATTGTAACGTTGACGCTCTTTATACGTTCCGGAATGCTGTTGAGCATAGGCTGCAGCAGATTCTCGTCGGGGAGCACGATCGCGGTGCGCTCGTCGGCCGGAACACTGCCGTCCGCAAGGAGCTGCGACACGATTTTTGTCTGCCCTATGCCCGACGGAACGCTTATCACTTCAATCCTGGCCGCGGCAGGGGCAGGCTCAAGGCTGAAAGAATTCGGAAAGGCCGACACGTTCTCGCGCATGAACAGCGAAGATTTGTTGTGCGGGTCCTTTATCCAGTCGCTGCAATAGTCCCAGCAGAACTCGGCAAGGCCGTGGACCTGCATTGCCCCGAGTATCTTTTTCTCGCACTCGCACAGCACGTTAAGGCCGCAGAAAACGGCCTTGTCACAGTTAGGGAAAGCGTTGCCGAACATCTGTTCCGCGCCACGCTCCGCGAATGCGCCGGCGATGGCCCTGTACATCTTTCCCCCATAGCACAGCCCCTCCGAATCCAGGGCCGCGTTGAATTTCACGTACAGCTCGCCCAGGATATTCCACAGGCGGGCGAATTTCATCTTATACTCCCCCTCTTTCTCGAAATGCCTCAGGAAAGCCCGCACCGCCTTCTCCTGATTCTCGGTAAGGTAGCTGAAATCATCGCTCAGCTCCCTCAAGTCGGACACGTTCCTCAGGAGGTCCGCGGCATTTATCATATATTTGTCGATATCGTCGAAATCCGAGAGTATGACATTTCCCCAGAATACGAAGTCATCCAGGCTCTCGCATATCAGGCCGTGATTACGGCAGCACTCATTGTAACATCCGTACAGCTTGAGCACGAGAGTGAGGCTGTCCGCCTGCCGCGATGCGGAGAATACTCCCAGGAATTCATCTACCGACATTATTACCGGAGACATCACGGGCCTGCCTCCGCATGCTTTCACAGTCTCCGCCAGATATTTCCTGAAGAAGACTCCCGAGCGGTGATTCGGAAACACAAACACGAGACGGCTGATGTTTTCAGCCGTCTCATGATAATGTTCTGCCACCTGTTTGAGAAACGGAGTCACGATGTTCAGATTCGTTTGCGGATTTCTTCAGTAGCCTCCTCGTAGCCCGGCTTCTCCAGCAGGGCGAACATATTCTTCTTGTAAGCCTCGACGCCAGGCTGGTTGAAAGGATTGACGCCAAGGACGTATGCGCTTACGCCGCATGCGTACTCGAAGAAATAGAAGAGCTGGCCCAGATGATACTCGTCCAGCTTGTCCACGGCAAGCTCTATCTGAGGTACTCCGCCGTCGATATGCGCGAGCTTCGTGCCGAGCTGGGCCATCCTGTTGCAGTAGTCGATGCTCCTGCCGGCGATGAAGTTAAGTCCGTCAAGGTTCTGCGCGTCGGATTCGATTTCAAGGCTGCGCGCAGGGCTGGAGACGCTCACGAGGGTCTCGAACATTATGCGCTCGCCGTCCTGGATGAACTGGCCCATAGAGTGGAGATCGGTCGTAAATGAGCATGAAGCAGGGAAAATTCCCTTGCCTCCCTTGCCCTCGCTCTCTCCGTAAAGCTGCTTCCACCACTCGGCGAAATACATGAGTTTCGGCACGAAATTTATAAGGACCTCGACCTTTTTGCCCTGCTCCGTATAGAGAAGGTTACGCATGGCGGCATAGAGGACGGCGATATTGTCCTCACCGCCCTGCGCGAGCTGCTCCTCCATATCCCGGGCGCCTTTGAGGATCGCCTCCACGTCGAAACCGCCCAGAACTATAGGAAGGATACCTACAGGAGTGAGGACGCTGAAACGTCCGCCTACGTTGTCGGGGATTACGAAAGTCCTGTAACCCTCCTGGGTACTGAGGCTTTTGAGCGCGCCGCGCGCCGCGTCAGTCACGGCCACGATGCGTTCCGCAGCCTCCTGTTTGCCGTATGTCTGCTCGATGAACTGTTTTACAATCCTGAACGCCACGGCAGGCTCTGTAGTCGTGCCTGACTTCGAGATGACCACACATGCGACATTCCTGACCTTCATCAGATCCAGAAGCTCGCACAGATAATCCTCGCCGAGGTTCTGGCCCGCGAACACGATCTGAGGCGCGCCGCTTGTATGGAGTGTGGCATCAAATGTATGGTTAAGCGCTTCGATAGCGCATTTAGCGCCGAGATACGAGCCGCCGATACCGATTACTACCACAAGGTCGACGCCTTTTCCTGCCCAAAGGGTCCTGATTTCCCCGCACTGGGCGAGAATGCCGGAGTCCAGTGTCTCCGAAGGAAGATGTTTCCAGCCGAGAAAATCATTGCCTTCGCCGTTTTCCTTGTCCAGTATGTCTTTTGCAGCCATAGCTTTCTTTACATACTGTCCGAAATCCGCGTTTTTGACAAAGGTATCGCAACCTTTAAGATTGAGTGTAAGCATAATTATATTGAAATTTATTTATCCTGAAATCAATGTTTCAAACGTTGCCGGCATCATGCAAGCCTATTTAATTAATGGCCGCACACGCATTATGCGGGCATATACCCGTCATGCGCACACGTGCGATTGTAAAGCAAAGATAAGAAAAATTTGGTATTTTAAAAAATCCGTCTTATCTTTGCATCCAACATCGCGGGTTAGAGCAGTTGGTAGCTCGTCGGGCTCATAACCCGGAGGCCGGAGGTTCGAGTCCTTCACCCGCAACAAATTTTAGTCTTTTTTATAATTAAATGGGAATTAGGGTAAGGTGTCAGGTTTTCCTGACACCTTATTTTCGTTTATTCCCATATTGGAAACCCGGCGGCTACGGACAAGCGCGACGGAGGCCTCGGGCAAATGGTGAAGCGAAAGCAAAGAAACGGAAAACAAGAAACGGGGCCTGACCGATATTTCAGTCTGCCCCGTTCATTACTGCAATGATAAGAATCATTCAGCGACTTTGTCGTAAAGTGCGAGATGGATGGCGTTGTCTTTAGTGACGATCTTTGCGCCGTAGTAACTGTGTTTGTTGGCTGCGATAATGATTTCCTTATCTCCTGTGGTCTCCACTTCCTGACGAAGGGCTGCGATGAGTTCTGATGCTTTCATGTCTTTAAGATTTATCGGTTTTCTGTAAATTTAGGAAAAGTTTGCCTAAAAGAAAAAATTATCTGCGATTTTTTCCGAAACAGCATGTAAGAGCGAGGTTTGCACGCCATGTATTCTCCGCCATATACGAAGATTCCGCCTTCAGGCTGCGCTGGTAGAAATCCGCCGCACCGAACCAGATACGGAAATTGTCGTTGATCCAGAACATCGCGTTGAAACGTCCTGTGGCGGCCACTCCCCAATAAGGGACAAGCGCCCCGGCACCTGCGCTGAGATTCAGAAGCACACGTCCTCCGCCGATTGAGAGATTGTAGCCGTAGCCGGCGGTGACCGCTCCCATATCCATCTTTGACACGGAAGCGAAACAATCGGCCGCACGCGCGGAAAACGCGTAATGATCGCAGTGCTCGTACCAGAATGATATTATCGGCGAGCCTGCGGATTTAGTCTGAATGTAATTGCCGTACATCGCGGCAGGCAGCGAATATCTGCTGCCGTTCACGGCATAATAGCCTTCCAGCAATATGGAACGTATCTGCGCCTCCCGTCCGTCACGTGCGGGAGAATGCGATGAGGTGAGCCGGTCCATAACGATGTCATCGAGCGCACGGCGCGATATGTTTATGCCCAGACCCCAGTAATTGTCATAATAATCGAACTCGAAATTATAATCCTGCGACCTGCCTATAGCCTCGGTATAGACAAGGTCGAGGCCATGGTATCCGATACCAGCGCCAATCTCGAGAACCGGCACGGTATGCGTTGCCACGCGTGCGGAAGCTGCCCCGTATGCAAGTGAATACCCGTATGTCTTGGCCACCACAGGCACTTCCCAGCTGGTTGACGGAAGGCGGACATAGGAACTGTCCATCCCGTCCATAAGGAAACGGCAGATAGCCTCGTCGAAGCGCCGGTACCCTTCCGCGAAAGAACGGCCTGATCCCCGGGCTCCGTCCCGTGGGGACGCTGCATACAGTGCGAATCCGCCGCAGAGCATGACGCATAACGTATACAGCCACATTCTCATTTATATATAACCGATTTGTCAGACGGTTTCCGTCCGCTCCACTTTGGGACAGTCAAGAAGCTTGAAATACATTTCGCGGCATATCCATGCATCGGTCGCCGCGTACAGCTTCTGGGCATCCGACAGACGCGGAGCCTCCCAGTTGCTCAGCTGCTGCGCCTTGGAGATGCGCTTGCCCATGATTATGGCGGTAAGTTTCTTCACGCTCTTGTCGCTGATGCCCCACTGAGGGCAGATTTTCTGAAGATCCACAAAGCCGCCGGCCTTGAAAGGCGTTATCCTCTGCAGCCCCCTGATATCATCATGCACGGCAGCGCCCACCTTTATTATCTTAGGATCTGAAAGCACGGCGGCGAGACTGTCGTCTATCCCCAGCTTGTGCACCCTGAAAAGAAACGCCCGCCTGCCGGATGAGAGCTGAAGCAGGGCCACGCCGTTCTGAGGGGCGCCGGGGCTGAATACCGGACGTGTCTCCGTATCGAAACCTATCACGCTGCGTCTGCGCAGATACCGCACCGCCTTGTCATACTCATGGCCAGGAGCGTCTATCACATAAATCTTGCCGTCAAAAAAGGTCAGCGGCATCGATGCTATCGCGTCAGGTGCTATGCTCGCGGCAAACTTCTCTTTTTTTGCGAAATGAAACATTGGCGCAAAGTTACAAAATTTTTGTAAATTTGCAGTCTGTATATATACATAAGTTAACAGATCATGAAAAACATCTTCATTTCATTCGCAGCCCTGCTGTCCGCAGTGTCAGCGCTTGCACAGACAGAGGCTCAGGAAACCCCTAAGAAGGCAGAACCTGAATTCACCGTCATAAAAGAGAACGCGATCTCTCCTATAAAGAACCAGTACCGCAGCGGCACATGCTGGTGCTTCAGCGCCCTGAGCTTCCTTGAGAGCGAGCTTCTCCGCACACAGGACAAGACCTACGACCTTTCCGAGATGTGGGTCGTAAGCCACGCATACAGCGACCGCGCCACCAAATACGTACGTCTGGACGGCCACATGGGCTTCAGCGCCGGCAGCGGATTCGGCGACGTGCTCACGGTAGTGAAGAAATACGGCATAGTGCCGGAGGACGTTTACAGCGGCTACCAGTACGGCACCGAGAAGCCTGAGCAGGCTGAGCTTGACGCGGTGCTCAAGGCATACGTCGACGCTATCGTGAAGAATCCGAACCGCGAGCTCACCACTGCATGGAAGAAAGGCTTCGATGCAGTCCTCCAGGCATACATGGGCACATGGCCTGAGAAATTCGAGGCCGGCGGCAAGGAATATACCCCGGCATCTTACCGCGACCAGGTGCTCAAGCTCGACATGAACGATTACGTGAACATATGCTCGTTCATGGCAGAGCCTTGGTATGAGCAGTGCCCTATCGAGGTTTGCGACAACTGGCGCAACGCTTCCGGATACAACGTGCCTCTCGAGGATATGATGAAAATCCTCTACACGGCCATCGACAAAGGATATACAGTCCTCTGGGGCGGTGACGTGTCCGAGAAAGGCTTTACCCGCGACGGTATCGCAACCTGCCCCGAGCCTAAGAAAGACGTGAAGCCGGCTGCCGGCAGCGACCAGGAGCACTGGGTAGGCAAAGACAACAGCAAGCCTGAGACCCCGGCTGTGGAAGAGACTCCGAAAGAGATGCAGATCACTGACGCGATGCGTCAGGAGGCCTATGACCGCAAGAAGACAACCGACGACCACGGCATGCACATCTACGGCTATGCAAAAGACAGCGACGGCACAAAATTCTTCATGGTGAAGAACTCATGGGGCGAGGCCGGCAAATACAAAGGCATCTGGTACATGTCCGACAGTTTCATCGCGTACAAGACACTCAACTTCATCGTGCACAAGGACGCCCTGCCTAAAGACATACGCAAGAAACTCAATATCAGATAAATGAATATCACAAAGCATATTCCCAACACGATAACGTCAATGAATGCCGCATGCGGTGTCCTTGGCGTTGTCGCATGTACGGTATTCGGCAGAATGGACATCGCGTTCTACCTGATAATCGCGGGTGCTGTCTTTGATTTCTTCGACGGACTCAGCGCACGCGCGCTGCATGCCTATTCGCCTATGGGCAAGGAACTGGATTCGCTGGCGGACATGATAAGTTTCGGCCTGCTGCCCTCGGTCATGCTGTTCCGCACAATGGATTTCTACTACGGCCCGCATGTTTTCCAGACATGGATTCCGCTGCTTATTGCCGTATTCTCAGGGCTGAGGCTTGCGAAATTCAACGTTGACGAAAGGCAGACCACAAGTTTCATCGGGCTCGCTACGCCTGCATCGGCGATGATATGCGGCTCGCTGGCATATTTCATATACACATGTCCTGATACGGCTTTCGCGGCCGCATGTACGGGAATATGGGCGATACCTGTCCTGAGCATTGCTCTCTGCATGCTGCTCGTCTCGGAGATACCTATGTTCTCCATGAAGTTCCACAAAGGCGAGGGCCTGAGCAGGGATATGGTGCTCCGCATAATTCTCGCGGCTGCCGCGGCAGCCGCGGCAATCACGGCAGCCGTACTGCACTGGAACTGGTCCGTCATCGTATTCATCACATTCACAGCATACATTATTGTCAACATTATCAGCGCGGCAGCAGCTCGCGGAAAGTAAAGATATGGCAGAGGAGATCATTGAAGAGCAGAACAGGGCCGGAGACTACAGCGAAGACAACGTCCGCACCCTGGACGGAATGGAACATATCCGCCAGAGGCCGGGCATGTACATCGGACAGCTGGGAAACGGCGAACAAAGCGCGGACGGCATCTATGTGCTACTGAAAGAGGTAATCGACAACAGCGTCGACGAGTTCCGCATGCACGCCGGCAGGCAGATAAACATCACCGTCACTGAAAGCAGCGTATCGGTGCGCGACTTCGGCCGCGGCATTCCGCTCGGCAAGGTGGTTGCGGTCAGCAGCATACTCAACACCGGCGCAAAGTTCGACGACAAGGCGTTCGTCAAGAGCGTGGGCATGAACGGCGTGGGTATCAAGGCAACGAACGCCCTCAGCGAAAGTTTCTTCATAGAATCATACCGCGACGGCACCGCATCTTACGCACGCTACAGACGCGGCAAACTGCAGGAGGAGGGCCAGAGGGAGGCTCCGAAGGAAAAGAACGGCACATACGTGGAGTTCACCCCGGACAACCTGAAATTCGTGGGATACCATTACCGCATGGATATCGTGGAGTCCATGATAAAGAACTATTCGTACCTGAACAAAGGCCTGTCCCTCAATCTGAACGGCACGACATACAGGAGCGACAACGGTCTGCTGGACCTGATAAACGACAACCTTGCCGAGGAGCCGCTCTATCCGCCGGTACACATCGAAAGCGACGACATCGAGATAGTGTTCACCCACGGCAACGGCGACAACGAGAAAATATCGTCGTTCGTGAACGGACAGTTCACGCGTGACGGAGGCACCCATCTCGCGGCATTCCGCGAAGCCCTGTCACGCACCCTGAAGGAGTTCTACAAAAAGGACTATGCTCCCGAGGATATCCGCGAGGGCATCATCGGCGCGATATCCATGCGCGTGCAGGAGCCTAACTTCGCAAACCAGGCGAAGACAAAGATGAGTTCCGTGTACATGTGGGAAAAGGTCATAAAAGACGAGACCGGCGCACACATGGATACAGACAAGGGCCCGACGATACGCGGTTTCGTGAACGACTTCCTGAAGAAGAATCTGGATGACTACCTGCACATCCACAAGGACCTGCAGGCCATAATCCAGGACAAGATCATCCAGAACGAAAAGATCCGCAAGCAGAAGGGCGAGGTCGCCGGCAAGATCAAGGTAAAGCGGAAGAAAGACGAATACAATCCCAAGCTCCGCGACTGCCGCTACCATTACAACGACAAGCCTAACAAGGACAATGCGAAGTTCACGCAGCAGAGCAGCATCTTCATCACGGAGGGTGATTCCGCATCGGGAACTTTCACTCTCGTGCGCGACGCCAACGTGCAGGCCGTGTTCAGCCTCAGGGGAAAGCCTATCAACTGCTTCAAGGAAAGCGCGGCGAAAGTGTCGGCTAACCATGAGCTTACCCTGCTGATCTCAGCGCTGGGAGTGGAGGAGGACATGGACAACCTGCGCTACAACAACATCATCATCGCGACCGATGCCGATGACGACGGCATGCATATCCGCCTGCTGGTGCTGACGTTCCTTCTGAAATTCTATCCCGACCTTATCAGAGGCGGCCACGTATACATACTGGAGACTCCGCTTTTCTGCGTCAAGAACAAGAAAGAGTCGAAATACTGTTTCAGCCGCGAGGAGAAGAACGAGGCTGTCAAATATTTCAAGAACAGCAATATCGAGATTACACGATTCAAAGGTCTCGGCGAGATATCCCCGCAGCAGTTCAAGGATTTCATAGGCGAGGACATGCGTCTGACCGACGTCAACCTGAGCCAGGAGGAGTCCATTAAGGAACTCCTGACATTCTATATGGGAGACAATACACAGGACCGCCAGGATTTCATACGCACGAACCTGCGCAGCCTGGAGGAAATGGACGGTATCGATATCTGATTCAGATGGATTTCCTGCATTCAAGATCTGCCCTCAAAGCGATGTTTCTGGCGGCGGCATCATTGATGCTGTCGTCATGCGCCGCTTTTTACAGAATGACCCATGCGGACAAAAGCCCGTCCTGCCCCACACCGGCACAGCTGTGCGAGGGCCACGCTCCAATGGGCATTCTGGAAGACGTCTATCATCCATGCTCCGTACCGGGGCCTTCGGTAAGGCGTCTTCTGGTATATCTGCCTGCGGATTATTACAGCAGCGGAAAATCATATCCGACAGTCTACATGCTGCACGGAGCGCGCGGCAACGAGAGTTCATGGGTAGTGCAGGGCGATATAACAGACATCGTGGACAGTCTCACGCGAAAGGGCCTTATGGAACCTTCAATCATAGTGATGCCCAACATGAACCAGTATTCCGAAGAGGAAGAGGGACTTTATTCCTATTTCAAGACTCCGTTCGGCGCCATGTTCGACACCGACGGAGCTGTCGAGACGGCTTTCGTAAAGGACGTGACCGGATTTATAGACTCCCGTTACCGGACAATACCGGACAAAGGGCACAGGGCCATCGCAGGCCTGTCGCTCGGATCACTGCAGACCATGTACATTACGGCGGCCAATCCCGACACCTTCGACTATATAGGGCTGTTCTCCCCTATCATGCGCTCGTTCATACAGGACGGCGAATACGATGACATCTACAGCAGGGACACCCTGAGGGCGAACCACAAGGTCCAGTTCTCGCCGGAGCACTGCCCGAAGCTCTATTATATACACATCGGGCGCCAGGACTGCTATATCTTCCATTCGGAATACATACACCAATACATGCACCTGCATTCCTACAGGCATGAATACAAGCAGACGCCGGGAGCCCATGACTGGCCTACCTGGCGCCGCTATGCGGAAGAATTCCTGCAGAGGTGTTTCAAATAGTCTTCTCCGTCTGTCCTGACTCTTCGAAAAGGAAAGACACGAGTTCCGCACGTCTCTTTATGCGTGATGGATATTTCCGGATTTTCCTGCCTACGAAATACCTCATCGTAAGATCCGTGTTCAGGGCGGCGAGGGCCGGTCCGGCACCTTTCTCGGGACTGTTGATAAACGGCCTGAACAGCACGTCGGCCAGAGGGTCGAACCAATGTCCGAGAGTGATCATGTCGCTGTCCACTATGCCTGGATCCGACACGCTCACATGAATTCCGGGATAACGTCTGCCGAGCTCCGCCGAGAAAATGAGGAAAGCGAGCTTGGACTTGCCGTAAGTGCCGAGCTGCGAGAACTCCGGCTTGCTGACATTCATCCAGTTCTTCCCGAGACGGGCGTAACGCGTCGTAAGTGACACCATGTTCACGATATGCGCCCCCTCTTCAAAAAGCGGCATGAGCCACAGCGTGAGAAGCGCCGGATTGATACAGTTCACGGCCATAGTCTGCTCGTAGCCGTCTTCCAGGATCCTGTACTCCCTGCTGATGACTCCGGCATTGTTGAAAAGGCCGGAAAGGGCGGTAAAGCCGGAAGCCCCGGGAGCGAGATAATCCCTTACCTCTCCGACAAAAGAACGTACGGAGGCCTGCGAAGACAGGTCCAGATGCATGATCTCAAGCCTCGCTCCGGGCACGGAGGAAAGGATTCCGTCACGCACCGTGGCCGCCTTGCGGAGATTTCGGCAGGCCATAATCACAGGATAGCCTTCCTCCGCCTTGGCTTTGGCAGCCACTGCGCCCATACTGCCGGTGGCGCCGGTTATAATGACAGGATTCTTCATTATCTGATGCTGTCTATTTCTTTCCAGAGCTTTTCAGGAATCTCGTGCGCGCAGTTGTGGCAGCAGATCATCTTGTCCGAATACATGCGCGCCATGCAGTAGTCGCGGTGGTCGCAGCGGCTGCGGAAATTCATGTCACCCTCTTTCATCTTGTTTACGAAATCCGTATCATTCACAAGGGCGCGCGCCATCTGCACTAGTTCGAAGCCCTCGTCGAGGACTTTCTCGATGCCCTCGCGCGACACCAGGCCGCCCACATAGATAAGAGGCAGCTTCAGCTCCTTGCGGAACTTTCTGGCATTCTCGAGGAAATAGCACTCCTGGAAATCATACTGCTTGATCATAAGGTTGCCGAAAAGGTTCACGACGATTTTCTGAGGCCACTGGCTCCACGGCATGTAATATGACATAGACTTTGTAGGGATGCGCCCCCTCATCACCGCCATAGGCGCCTTGGACACGAAGCCTGAGGACAGCACGATGGCATCGGCGCCGTGACGCTCGATCTCCCTTGCGATCTCTATGGATTCGGGAACCTGTATGCCCCTGCGGAAACCGTCTTCCATGTTGTGCTTGACGGTAAGGGCCATATTGTATTTCAGGGCCTTGTCCTTGGCCTCGTCCAGACACATGTTCATGAAGCGCATGCGGTTTTCAAGGGAGCCGCCGTACTCGTCATGACGGTGATTGGTGTATGGAGAGAGGAACTGCGATATCAGATAGCCGTGGCCGGCATGAAGCTCCACCGAATCGTATCCCGCCTTGTGGGCAGTCTCCACAGCCTTGCCGAAATCAGCCGCAATGCTGGGGAGCTCGCTGCGCCGCAGGCCGCGGACGAAAGTCGGAGAATACAGGTTGAAGCCATACGAGGCG
>CAYLQE010000022.1:0-38358 GCA_964385835.1 uncultured Muribaculaceae bacterium
GGATACATGTTGTTGTCGATGCCGTTGAAGATTTCAGGATCGATGCCCTTGTATCCTGTGATTGTGAATACGTTCTGTACGGTAAAGAACGCGCTGAGGTTCATAGGACGGTTCAGGGCCTCGCAAAGCCTGAAAGTCTTGCTGAGGGTGATTCTGTCGACCTTGAAGAACGATGCGTTCTGTACATAGTAGTCAGAGAAATACTGTGCGTTCGTAGCGAAGTTGGTCTCCATCGCGCCGTTCACGCGGTTGTTGACAAAGTTGTTTGTCCAGAGGTCGGTGAGAAGGTCGCCGTTCGACTGTACGTTGTTGTAGACATAATTGCCTATGTTGCTGTGGGCTGCGATAGCCAGGGTCCATGTCTTGTAAGAAAGCTGGGTGTTCAGGCCGATTGTCACGTCCGGAGCCGCTTTCTCGTAGCAGTACATGTCGTTCTTGTCGATCTTGCCGTCATTGTTGCGGTCTACATAAAGGCCCTCGATAGGTCTGCCGGCGGTATCGTAAACCTGCTGGTAAACGAAGAATGAGTTAGGGGCATGGCCTGTCTGGTGAACCTGGATATTGTTGCCTGTACCGCCGCTGATGCCGCCTGTCTCCACACCGTAGTAGTCAGGCCTCTCGTCATCTGCCGTAAGTTTCGTAACGATGGTCTTGTTCCATGCGAGGTTCGCGCCTATTGTCCATGACCAGTCTTTGGTCTCTACCGCGATCGCGTTCAGTTCCACCTCGACACCGGTATTCTCAAGGGATCCGATGTTCGCCGCGAGATAGTTCGTAAGGTTTGCGCCCGCAGGGACAGGAGTCCAGTTGAGAAGGTCCTTTGTATAGCGCTTGTAGAAATCCACGCTACCGCTGATGCGTCCGTCGATGAATGCGAAATCCAGACCTGCGTTGTAAGTTGTGGTGGTCTCCCATTTCAGATCGGCGTTATAGCCCTGAGGAGTGATAGGATAAAGGAATGTATTGCCGAACACGTACTGGCTCGCGTTGGTGTTGTACATATAGGTAGGAATGGTGTTGCCTGATACGTCCTGCTGGCCGGTCTGGCCGTATGACAGACGCAGTTTCAGGGCTGACACCGGAGCCACGTCCTTAAGGAAGTGCTCGTTCTTCATGTTCCAGCTGAATGCCGCAGAAGGGAAAAAGCCCCATTTGTGATTCTGGAAGTTCGATGTACCGTCAGCGCGGAGAGTGGCTGTAAGGAGATAACGGCTGTCGTATGAGTAGTTCAGACGTCCGAAGAATGAAACGAGGTAAGTCTGTCCTTTAGGATAGCTTGGATTGCTAAGGTAGTATGACGCGTCATCGCTCGGAGTGCCGTCAGCCTTGTGCGTCTCGGAAAAAGACTCCCAGTAGAAATGCTGCCATGAGTAGCCGGCCATAGCGTCGAAGTGATGTCCGCCGTCGAAGTCATGGTTGTAGGCCGCGTAAGTCTCCAGAGTCTGGTCCATACGCATCTGGCTGTAGTTCGTATGATAGCCGGAGCCTGACTGCGCGGTGCTGTGCAGGGACTGCTCGGCGCCCATAGGAACATCCACAGTACCGATGATTTCGAATAATCGATACCGAGGTTGACGTTCAGGCGAAGATCCTCGAATCCGTGCACCTTGTAGTCGATCAGGGCGTTGCCGATAAAGCGGCCTGCATTTGAGACGTCTGTCTTGTCATAAAGGAGCGCGAGAGGGTTCTGGGTACACATCGCGTTGTAGTTTGAGATGGACTCGAACTCCTGCTGTGTAGCGAACGAGCTGCGTGGGTTGAGATACCACCATGCGCGTTTGTCCGCTCCCAGACCGTTCACAGGATCCACTACAGGTTTGGTAGGGTCATACAGCACGGCCGCGCCAATAGCATCGCTGTTGGCGAAACGGTTCTGCATCATCATGCCCTTGCCGTTGAGGCTGATGTTCAGATGTTTGTCGAAAAGGACAGGGTTCAGGTTGAGGGCTACTGTCTCACGGCGCATGTAGCCTGTCTTAAGGGTACCGTCCTGGCTGTAGGCGCCGAGGGCGACACGGTACGGCATGCTGAATACATTTCCGGCAGCGACGCTGCCGCTGACAGCCACATTGCCTTCGTATGTACGGCCCAGCTGATAGATCTCTTTCTGCCAGTCCGTATCGGCGAAGTGCTGGTTTCCTTCGGCATCGCGGTAGCCGAGGGCATTGTGCGCATCGCTGCCCTCGCCCTTGTAATCGATGACAGCCTGCCTGAGCTGCTCTGAGCTCATGACGTCAACATATTTGGCGTTCTGGGCCAATGATACGGTGAAATCCGCATCGATGTGAGGGATCTTGCTTCCAGCCGCACCTTTCTTGGTGGTGATCATGATGACACCGTTGGAAGCGCGTGAACCGTAGATCGCGGTTGCGGAAGCATCCTTGAGTACGGTGAAGTTCTCGATATCGTTAGGGTTGATTGAAGACAGCGCGTCAGCAACTCCGGAAATTCCGCCGTCGCCGATAGGAAGGCCGTCCACGATTATCAGAGGATTGTTGTTTGCGGAAAGGGACGAGCCGCCGCGGATACGGATAGAGGAACCGGAGCCCGGAGTACCGTCACCGGCTGTGACTACCACGCCGGCCGCCTTGCCCTGGAGCATGCCCGCAGGTGAAGCTACGATGCCTTTGTTGAGCTGATCGGCCTTCACTGTAGACACGGATCCGGTCATATCGCTCTTCTTGACCGAACCGTAACCGATAACCACGACCTCATCGAGGAAAGCTGCGTCGTCGACGAGAGTGACCGTGGCAGGAACCTGTCCGGCTGTGAATGTCTGTGTGGCATATCCGACAAAAGTGATCTCGATGACCGACTCTGCCGATGCGACACTCAGGCTATAGCTGCCGTCAATGTCGGTAACCGTACCATTGGATGTGCCTTTCTCGAATACGGCGGCTCCAATGACAGGGCCCATTGAATCAACAACTATACCCTTAACCGCATATCCGCCCTGGGCGGATACAGAAACAGAAACAACGGCGGAAGCCATCATAACTGCAAGAATGGTTAAGATTCTTTTCATAAAGAATTTTTTTGTTGGTTAATAATAAATAGTGTTATTGTCTGTTGTCAGAAATCAGGAAAACGCCGGCGGCTCCGCACAGGAGAAGGGCCGCGGCGACAAGGAACATGGCCGCCTGCGAGTCACCCACTGCCTTCAGCACAGTACCGCCCAGAGCGGCGGCCACAATCTGCGGAAGGCAGATGGCGCAGTTGAACAGGCCGAGATACGTACCTATATGATGGGTAAGCGCGTTCGTTACGAAAGTGAACGGAATGGCCAGCATGGCGCCCCATACCGCGCCTATCAGCAGGAAGCTGATGAAAAGCACGTACTGGCTGTGAACGAAGAAAACGGAAGCGAAGCCTGCCGCGCCGAGAACGAGGCTCACCGCATAAGCGGCCTTCAATGTCCTGAATCGCGGAATGGCGAAAGCCCAGAGCATGGCTCCCACGGCCTCTACAGCGAAAAGTACGCCGGTCCAGTTGCCTGCCGCCTGGTAGCCCTCCGAAGAGGCGTCAGTCGTGTTCCAGCAGGTATCGGCGATCGCGCCGTTGGTATATGTCCACAGGAAAAGGAACGCCGCCCAGCAGAAGAACTGCACGAGCCCGACGGTCCAGAATGTCGCCGGAGCCTTTACAAGAAGGTGCAGAAGTCCCGTGTCCTTGTCCTCTTCCGCAGTCTCGCCGTGGAATTCCCGGTACTGGCGCGGATCAAGCTCCCTGACATTGAAGAATGTATAAAGCACGCAAAGGATCAGGATAAGCGCGCCTATATAGAAGCTCCACTTGACGGAATCCGGCACCGTGCCCTCGGGTGCGGTGTTGGCGATGCCTATCCATGTAAACAATATAGGGAACAGATATCCCAGCAGGGAACCTGCGTTGCAGAGAAAGCTCTGTATCGAATAAGCCTTCGCCTTCTGCCGCTCGGACACCGAGTCGCCCACCATCATCTTGAACGGCTGCATGGCCACGTTTATGGATGTATCCAGGAATATAAGCGAAAAGAGGCCGAACCACATGGCAGCGTTAAGCCCCAGGAATGCCTTCGAGGTAAAAGGAATATCGCCCGCATTCGGAAGGAGCAGCATGACAAGCACGGCTACGAGCGCTCCTGCCAGAAGATAAGGCTTGCGGCGTCCGAGCCTGCACCATGTCTTGTCCGACCATTTGCCGACAAGAGGCTGGACGATCATTCCCATCAGAGGAGGAAGAATCCAGAAAAAGCTCAGCTGATGAGGGTCCGCGCCGAGAGTCGCGAATATCCTGCTGATACTGGCGCTTTGCAGGGCGTATGCGATCTGCACTCCGAAAAAGCCGAAATTGATGTTGAAAAGTTCCTTGAACGATAGATCTCTGTTTTGCATCTTCTTGTTTTTTGTTTCAGCAATTTAATGTAATAAACAAGCTTTGCGGAGCCTTTGTTTTACAAAAAAGGACGAACTGACGGATTTTCGGGATGAATGGTGCCGATTCTTTGAAAGATTTTGCAAAAGATTTGTAAATTAGTCGTGCAAAGAATATCATTATGAAAGTTTCAAGAGAGATTGTCATTATAATCTGTTTTGCTCTGATCCATGCTGCGACATCGTTTTTATGCCGGCATTTCGGAATCGGAGACGATCTGCTTCTGACCCTGCTTACCATGATCATGGCCTTTTTCCTGTGCCTTGACAACCGGGTATCATCAAAATTCATGGTGATAACGCTGATTTCCGTAAATATAATAGGTATGGGTATGGGAATAGGCATAGCCAGGCTTTTCATGCTGCTGTCGATGCCGGCGGCGCTGAGCCATCCACTGGCGACATTCATCTGCACCGGAATACTCGGATGCGGCGTGCATTTCATTTCAAAGGCATGGGCGGCAAAACACGACAATGCCGCCGACGAGGTCTATTCAAGTTCCCTCTACTGGTTCATGGCGGCTTTCGTCGCGGTAATACTCCTCCGCCTGCTGGTGATAGCGTTTTTCGGCGGACAGCTGGACTCGCGGAGTCTTGTTACCGGCATACTCGTGGATTACGTATTCTCCTGCATCACCATAGTGGCCATATCCATAATGCTCATGAAACAGATCCATCTGGCGAACTACCGCTACGAGACTCTCAGCAAGCAGGTGGAGACAAAGCGGACGGAGGGATTCATGGAGCATACCACGATAAAGTGCGGCAACAGGATCATCCCGGTAAAGATAGAGGATGCAGCTTATTTTTTCTCGGAGAACAAATGCAACCATATCGTGCTGTTCAGCGGCACCACCTATATTATAGAATCCACGATCTCAGATCTTGAAATCAAGCTGAACCCGCAGAATTTCTTCAGGGTGTCCAGAGGATGCATCGTCTCAAAAAAGTGCATCACTTCCGTAAGCAACATAGAAAGCGGCAGGATCGCCATAGAATCCGAGCCAAAGAGCGAGATTCCCATCACGGTTTCCAGAGCCAGGGTCGATGACTTCATGCGCTGGCTGAAAGCATAACCATAATTATCTTACATACATGTGCTGCCAGCTGTGCCGTGAGGAGGACCTGTCCACCCCCGGACAGGGGCAGGGGGGGGAGGGGCCCGGAAGATACGAGTTATCGCAAAGCGATGACGAAGAAGATTGCGGGAGGGGCCGGAGTGAGGCGATGCCGAACGGAGTTCCGACGATGGCACGGCCGGCAGCACACAATAACGGAGGGCAGCTTTTCAGCCGCCCTCCGTTATTGTAATCCGGAAACCTATTTCCGTCTTGCGGCAGCCCTCTGCTGCGCCTCCGCCATTTTCTGAGCCTGCTCCAGCTTTTCCTGGAACCTGCTCTTCTTGAGAGGCTTGTGCCGGTTGGCCTCGATCTCCGCAAGGAGCTTCTCAGGCTTGACGATGAACTTCTTTATAACGAAAGTCTGCAACATTGTGATAAGGTTGCTCAGCAGATAGTAGTAGCTGAGCGCCGCCGACAGGCTGTTACAGATAAAGAACATCATTACAGGCATGATCCACACGCTCATGAAACGCATCGGAGCCATCTGCGGATCGTTGCTGACAGGCATGGTCATCTTGCTGTATACGAACATCGAAAGCGCCATAAGCAAAGCGAAAAGGCTGAGATGGTCCACACCGAATATGCTGAATCCGAAATCGAGCACCGAATCATACGCGCTGAGGTCATCGGCCCAGAGGAATCTCTGCTGACGGAGCTCGATGGATGCCGGGAAGAAACGGAACATCGCCCAGAGGATCGGGAACTGCAGCAGCATAGGGAGACATCCGCCCGCTGGATTGATGCCGGCGCGTTTGTACAGCTCCATTGTGGCCTGCTGCTTTTTCATCGCTTCCTTCTGGTCAGTAGCCGCCTTCGGATACTTCTCGTTGATCTTCTCCACCTCAGGACGTATGGCGTTCATCTTTGCGGATGACATGTAGCTCTTTATCGTAAGAGGGGAAATCACGAGCTTGATGAGTATCGTCATCAGAAGGATGATGATGCCGTAGTTGCTGATGAAGCGGCTCAGGAACTCGAAGCACGGGATAATCACGAAACGCGTGATAAGTCCTATAAGGCGTCCGCCGATGGTTACGACCTTCTCGTAATTGCGGTCATAGCTGCGCAGGGTGCGGTAATTGTTCGGGCCGAAATAGAACTCATATTCATATCTGGCGCTGCCGTTGTCGAGCCTGAGATTGTTGCGCAGGCTGGCCTTGCAGTCCATAAGCGTGCCGTCGCTGTTTCCGTCCTGCGCGAAGGCAAGGGAGAAATCTCCGCCTGCGAAGCCCGCCGGCGCAGTCATGATCGCGCTGAAGAACTGCTGGTTGAAGTCGAACCAGTCGATGCCCGTATCGATCCTCTTGCTGCCGTCGCGTCCGCTGCCGATAACATCAGGCTTGGAATCGCCGCTGCACAGGATATCGAGCTTCGAATACTGCTTCTCGTTCTTGTAGCCTTTCTCAAGACGTGGTACAGCCAGGCTCCAGTCGATGTAGAAGGAACCCACATTGCGCGGGATAAGCCCGTCCATATTGTTGAAGACAAGCTCGTTGTACACCATATACGAACCCTGCGGGAGAGTGTACTTCTGGTCGATCGACCCTCCGCCGGCGAATGACAGGCGGAAAGTCACGCTCTCTGAATCCTGCGCCACGACATCGAAATTGAGATCGCGCGTATTGATGGTCTCGCCTGCGTACACGTTTATATTGTAGTCGCTGTAGCCTGGACGCACGAGAATAAGGGAATCGCCGCCGTACGCCTTGTAATCCTTGATGTTGACAGAGCGGAAAACCGCACCCTTAGTGCTGAACTCGATTATCACCTTGTCGTTCTCAAGTACTACGGTCTTCGGCTCGGAAACCGCGGAGGCCGTCAGGGACGGATCCTTGTATTCTATTACCTTGACAACGCTGCGGACCTCATCCCGCTCCTGCAGCATAGCCAGTGAATCGAGTGCCATTTCCGTACGCTGCACAAGCGCAAGGGAGTCATTGTATGCCCTGACCGCCTCCTGCTGTTTTCTGAACTGATTGCTCTGATACCAGCTGAAGCCGAACATTATGACTCCGATCAGAATGATACCGATAATGTTGTTTTTCTTCATTACTCTTCCTTCTTCTCCTGTTTTGCCGTTTCCATCTGACGGATTTTCTGTTCGAGGACGGCAAGCTCGGCCTTAGCCTCGTCTATGGATTTGCGCATTCCGTCGAGAAGCGAGTTCGCGGTACCTGTGGCGAAGAACAGGATATTGTTCTCCTTTGTGGAGATTTCCTGCTCGAGAGCACGGTATTTCGCAACAAGCCTGTCTTTCTCGGAAACGACCTTTTCAGCGGTTTTCTTTACAAAACGCGCCTTCTGTGCCTTGACCGCCTTCTCTTTCTCCTCGAAGAACTCGTCGCACGCCGCGCGGAAACGTTTCCATACGGCATCGGATTTCTTGCGCGGAACGGAACCGATCTCCTTCCACTCCTTTTGCAGCTGGATAAAACGGTCGGTAGCCTTTTTCCACTCCTTTGAGTCCTTCAGCTCCTCGGCAGCCTCGCAGATCGCGATCTTCTTGGCGAGGTTCTCCTCCATGTCGTTCTTGAACTCATTGTAGAATACGCGCTTGCGCTCGTAGAAAGTATCGCATGCCGCGCGGAAGCGGTCATAGATCTTCTGGTTCTCCTTCTTTGTGGCGAAACCGATCTTGCGCCACTCAGCCTGGATAGCCTCTATTTCCTTGCTCAGGCCGTTCCACATCTTGCTGTCGGTGATTTCCTGAGCGGCGATAGCCTCCACTTTCTCGCAGAGAGCGGCTTTCGCCTCGAGGTTCGCGGCCTGCTCTTTCTTGAGGTCCTCGAAATAAGACTGGTATTTTTTATTGATTACGGCTGTGGCTGTCTTGAACTGGTCCCAGATCTCGTCGCGGTACTGTTTCGCGACAGGTCCGATGTCTTTCCAGCTGTCATGCAGCTTCTGAAGTTCGCGGAACGCCTCTATGGTATTGGCCGATGCCGCAAGCTCCTCGGCTTTCCTGACAAGCTCGTTCTTCGACTCGAGGTTTTTCTTGAAGTCGAGGTCGCGGAGCTCGCGGTTTATATCGAGTTTGTCGTAGAACTGCTCTACATAAAGATGATAAGTCTGGTTGATGTCGCGTACGGCGCGTACCGGAACGGCTCCGATCTCCCTCCAGCGGTTCTGGATCTCGCGGAATGCAGGGAATGTGGCCGATACGTCCTCATCTTTGTCAAGAAGGGCCTTGAGATCATCAATGACGGCCTGCTTGAGCTTGAGGTTCTCCTCCTTCAGCGCGTCCTGCTGGCGTGCGAACTCCGCTTTCTCTTTCTTGTATACGGAATAAAGGACCTTGAAATTGTCCTCTATGGAATCGAATACGGTATCCGCCTTGTCCGCCAGTTTCTCCTTCTCCTTTACAAGGATCTTGTAGAACGCGGATTTGATGTTTTCCGCCTCCTTGGAGCGCAGGAGACGGTCGGCGCTCGTAGCGAATTGTTGGAACAAATCAGAAAGTTCAGACAGGGACTTTCCGGAATAATCGACTACTTCTGACTGGTTCTCATTGAGTTCCACTTGTGGTTCAGCGGCCTCGACTGCAGTCGGCTGAACATCAGGATTAATTTTTTCTTCCATTTTTGCAATATATATTAACTCACAAAGATAACATTTTTTTATTAATTTTGTGAAAAAATCAGACAATGAGGATAGACATAATAACCGTAGTGCCTGAACTGCTGGAAAGTCCGCTCAAACATTCGATAGTAGGAAGAGCCAGGGAGAAAGGCCTTGTGGAGATACATATCCACAATCCGCGCGACAAATACGGCAAGGGCCCGCGCAAACAGGTGGACGACTACTGCTACGGCGGCGACGCCGGCATGGTGCTCATGTGCGAGCCGATATGCAGGCAGATCGACGAGCTTGCCGCGGAACGCAGGTATGACGAGATAATATTCATGGCCCCTGACGGGGAGCAATTCAGCCAGGGCATGGCTAACGAGCTGTCCCTGAAGGAGAACATCATCATTCTCTGCGGCCACTACAAGGGAGTGGACCACCGCATACGCGAGCATGTCATCACGAAGGAAATCACCATAGGGGACTATGTGCTCAGCGGAGGCGAGATTCCGGCGGCCGTCGTTACGGACGCCATCGTGCGCCTCATTCCCGGCGCCCTCACGGACGAGACCTCGGCCCTGTCGGACTCTTTCCAGGACGGCCTCATCTCCCCTCCCGTGTACACGCGCCCGGCATCATACAACGGCTGGGACGTTCCGGAGGTGCTGCTCTGCGGCGACCCCAAGAAAATCAGGGCATGGCAGGACGAGCAGGCGCTGGAACGCACGGCACGTCTGCGCCCTGAACTACTGAAAAAATAAAAAAAAGTTTGTAACCGGACATTCTTTTTCACTATCTTCGTATCCCGTTGATTAATCAAGGCAAGGCTTATGAAAAACGGGTTCGACAACGAAAAATACCTCCGCATCCAGTCACAGCACATCAGGGAGCGTATCGAGAAATTCCAGGGCAAGCTATACATGGAGTTCGGCGGCAAGATAGTCGACGACTACCATGCCGCGCGCGTGCTTCCGGGCTTCATGCCGGACAGCAAGCTGCAGATGCTCATGGAGCTTAAGGACATGGCGGAAATCATCATCGTGATCAGCGCGCTGGACATTGACAGGAACAAGGTCCGCGGCGATTACGGAATAACGTACGACGAGGATGTCCTGCGTCTGAGGGAAGAGTTCATCAGCCGCGGACTGTGCATAGGAGGCGTCGTGATCACCCACTTCAACGGCCAGCTGAGCAGCATCATGTACCGCCAGCGCCTGGAAAAGATGGACATACCGGTGTACTACCTCTACAATATCGAGGGCTATCCGCACAATGTGTCATTCATCGATTCCGAAGAGGGTTTCGGAAAGAACGAGTTCGTCAGGACGACGCATCCGCTGGTGGTCGTCACCGCCCCCGGACCGGGTTCCGGAAAAATGGTGACCTGCCTGAGCCAGCTTTACAACGAGCACAAGCGCGGAGTGAAGGCCGGATATGCCAAATTCGAGACTTTCCCCGTATGGAACCTGTCCCTCAAGCACCCCGTAAATGTCGCATACGAGGCGGCCACCGCCGACATGAACGACATAAACATGATAGATCCGTTCCACCTCGAGGCATACGGCAAGGTGGTGGTTAACTACAACCGCGATATCGAGGCTTTCCCTATCCTGAACGCGATATTCGAGGGAATCTACGGCGAAAGCCCGTACAAATCGCCTACGGACATGGGCGTGAACATGGTTGGAAGCTGCATCAGCGATGACCTTGTATGTTCCGAAGCCTCCCGTCAGGAGATCATACGCCGTTATTTCGCGGCCCTGCGCAACCTTGCCAAAGGCAAATGCAATGACAGCGAGGTGAACAAGCTCACCCTGCTGATGCGCCAGATGGGCATCACGCCTGACTACCGCAGGGTCGTGCCGGCATGCAGGGAAAAGATGGAAGCCACAGGACAGCAGGCGGCCGCCATCGAACTTCCTGACGGAAAAATACTCACGGCCAAATCAATTCCATTGCTCGGAGCAAGTGCGGCATTATTATTGAATGCGACGAAGTACCTGGCAGGAATAGGCAAGGAAGCCAAGCTGATACCGGCCGAGATGATAGAACCTATACAGCAGACAAAGGTCGACTATCTCGGAGGCCACAATCCGAGGCTGCATACGGATGAGGTGCTGATCGCCCTGAGCATGCTGAGCGTCAGCGATCCGAGATGCAAGGCTGCGATGGAGCAGCTGCCGAAACTGCGCGGGTCACAGGTGCACACGTCTGTCATCCTCAGCGAGGTGGATATGAACACATTCAGGAAACTGGGTATTGACGTTACCTGCGAGCCTAAAATAAAGAAGCAGAGCAAAGCGTTATAATACACGATGATACAATTAGAAAACATTAACAAGACATACACGGGAGGCACCTCCATGCATGTGCTCAAGGGTCTTGACCTGCACATCCGCAAAGGGGAATTCGTTTCCATAATGGGCGCTTCCGGCAGCGGAAAATCCACTCTTCTCAACATAATAGGCCTGCTGGACACTTATGACACAGGCAGCTACCGGCTGAACGGCGTGCTGATGAAGGACCTCGACGAGAACACGGCCGCACGGTACAGGAACAGGATGATAGGCTTCGTATTCCAGAGCTTCAACCTGATCCCGTTCAAGAATGCGCTGGAAAACGTCGCGCTGCCGCTTTATTACCAGGGAATATCGCGCAAGGAGCGCAACGCCAGGGCGATGTCATATCTGGAGAAGATGGGCATGAAGGACTGGGCCACGCATCTGCCTTCGGAAATGTCCGGCGGACAGAAACAGAGGGTGGCGATAGCACGCGCGCTGGCTACCGGGCCGAAAATCATTCTGGCGGACGAGCCTACCGGAGCGCTGGACTCGGCGACTTCGGAAGAAGTGATGAAGATACTCCGGCAGGTGAACCGCGAGACCGGAGTAACGGTAATAATGGTGACGCACAGCCCTGAAATGGCACGGTACACCGACAAGATCATCAACATCAAGGACGGCATAATAGGCTCCGTGGAGTCCGCCTCCGGAACAGAGACAGGCCCTGAAGAATGTTCGATCTGATTTCAGACATATTCAGCGCGCTCGGCAAAAACAGGCTGCGGACTTTCCTCACAGGCTTTTCAATGGCCTGGGGAATATTCATGCTGGTCATTCTGCTCGGCTGCGGAAACGGGCTGAGCAATGCGATGACTGGCAATTACAGATCCATGTCCAGGAATTCCATAATGGTATGGCCCGGCAGGACCTCGGTGCCATGGAACGGCCTGCAGGCCGGAAGACGTACCGTCATAGACGGGAAGGTGCTGGAGCAGACAATGAAAAACCTGCCTCAGATCATAGCGGCATCGCCAGTCAGGCAGGTATGGGGAGTCACCGAGACGCACGGAGCCGAATACATAAGCGGAGGCGGGCTGTACGGAGTCACGCCGGAATACTACAGATACAACGCCGACATGACGCTCCTGGAAGGCAGGATGATAAACGAGCTGGACCACAGCATGAAACGCAAGGTGGCGGTGATGCACAAACGTAACGCTGACAATCTGTTCAAAGGAAAGTGCCCCATAGGGGAATATATAGTCGTGAACAGCGTCCCTTATCAGGTGATCGGCGTGTACAACAACGGTGACAGGGACAACAACCCGCCCGAGATAGTGCCCCTGACGACGCTGGAGAACATATATCCCGGCGACAGCGGCTACAGCCAGGTCACATTCTTTCTTGAAGGGATAGACAGCAGGAAGCAGGGGCAGGAATTCGAGCAGAAGCTGCGTGAATCATTCGCAAGGTCCATGAACTACAGCCCGGACGATCATTCCGGAGTCTGGATATGGAACGTGGCGACAAGCTACTACGAGACAGTCGGCATCATGAAGGGCATAAACGCTTTCCTGTGGCTGATAGGGCTCGGGACGCTGATAGCCGGAATCGTCGGAATCAGCAACATAATGCTTGTGACAGTAAAGGAAAAGACAAAGGAATTCGGCATAAGAAAGGCGCTGGGAGCGCGTCCGCACAATATCTTCAGCCTCGTCCTCACCGAATCCCTGATGATAACGTCGGTATTCGGATACGCCGGCATGCTGGCGGGAATATTGGTGCTGGAGCTGCTCGGCAAGGCGTTCCCGGCCGCGGACCCGCTGGCTGAAAATGCGCAGCCCACCGTGTTCGCTAACCCTTCGATAGATCTCGGAGTGGCCCTCGGAGCAATGGCGATACTGATTGCGGCAGCCCTTGCCGCGGCATATATACCTGCCAGGAAGGCAGTGGAAATCAAACCCATAGAAGCGCTGCACAATGAATAGGATATTCGATACGGACTGTATCCGCGAAGTATGGGCAACTCTTGCTGGCAACAGGCGACGCAGCCTGCTTACCGCATTCGGCGTATTCTGGGGCGTATTCATGCTCATAGTCATGCTCAGCATGGGCAAAGGCATACAGAACGGGATACTCTCGAACATCGACAGCATCCCCCAGAACATGAGTTTCTGCTGGACACAGCATACTACCGTCCCATACGCCGGTTTCCGCAAGGGACGCTCATGGAACATCACAGAAGATGACATAAGGGCGGTCAAGGCGCAGATAACCGGGCTGAAAACGGTGACGCCGGTGGTGAACGGACGCAGCGTGAATGTGGTGAACGGCGACAAAAGCGGCACCTACATGATATCCGGAGTGGGCGGCGAATTCGCGGACATAATGCCGCTGCAGATCAATGACGGCAGATATATCAACGCCCTGGACGTGGCTGAAAGGCGCAAGGTGGTGGTGCTTGGCCGGAAAATCGTGGATGAGATATACAATGGCGTGCCGCCTGTAGGCAAATATGTGACGGTGGGCGGAATCAGCTACCAGTGCATAGGCGTGTCGGAAAGCAACAGCAGCAGTATAAACATAGGCGGACGCGAGGAAGAGATGGTACGCATGCCGTATACCCTCGTCCAGCAGATATACAATATGGGCAGCGACGTGCACATGATGGCGATGATAGCGAGGTCAGACGTCCCTATCGCCCTGATAGAGGACCAGGTGCGCAATCTGCTGTACACACGTCATTCCATATCTCCGGAAGACAAGCCTGCGATGACGGTCATGGACCTGGACCAGATGCTGCAGATATTCAGGGCGCTGGTGCTGGGCATCAGCATCCTTATATGGATAGTCGGCACAGGCACGCTGCTGTCCGGAGCCGTGGGCGTCAGCAACATCATAATGATTACGGTCAAGGAGCGGACCAGGGAGATCGGAGTGCGCCGGGCGATAGGAGCGAGACCGCGCGACATAATAATGCAGATCATCAGCGAGAGCCTGGCAATCACCATGCTGGCGGGAATGCTCGGGCTCGTGGCCGGTGTGCTTGTAATGTATTTCGTGGGCCGGATGAACGGGCTAAGCATAGGCGACAGCGATTTCAGGCTCATAGACCCGATGATAGATTTCGGCACGGCCGCAGCCGCGTTCGCCGTGATAGCGGCAGCGGGGATACTGGCCGGGCTTATGCCGGCGGCAAGAGCCATGAAAATCAAGGCCATAGACGCCATAAGAGAAGAATAAAAAAGTGCGAGATATGAAAAAAGCATTCAAATTCATTGTTTTAGCCCTTATAGGACTGGCTGTCCTGGGCACATTCGTATATCTGTGGAAGAAATCACGCCCGGAGATTCCGTCTTACGGGCTTGTGGAGCCGCAGACACTTACTATCGTAAAGAAGACAGTGGCGACAGGACGGGTCGAGCCGCGCGACGAGGTAAGCATCGTGCCGCAGATCTCAGGCATCGTCTCCGAACTGCTGAAAGAGGCCGGGCAGAAGGTGAAGAAAGACGAGGTGATAGCCCGTATCAAGGTAATACCTGACATATCCCAGCTTAACAGCGCGGAGACCCAGCTCGAGAACGCGCGCCTGAACCTGCAGCTCTGCTCGCAGGAGTTCGACAGGGTGAAGTCACTCTTCAGCCAGGGAGTGGCTACGGTCGAGGAATACCAGAAAAGCGAGAACGCGTACCTTTCGGCCCGGCGCAACTTCGACAGCGCATCCAACAGCCTGGACATCGTGAAGAACGGAGTCACCGGCAGATACGCTTCGTATTCGAACAACAACATCAAATCGACCATCACGGGCACCATCCTTTCTGTGCCGGTGAAGGTCGGAAACAGCGTCATCCAGGCCAACACGATGAATGCGGGCACTACCATAGCTACCGTGGCTGACATGAGCGACATGCTGTTCATCGGCAATATCGACGAAACGGAGGTCGGCAGCCTGAAAGAGGGAATGAAGCTGCGCGTCACGATAGGAGCAATAAAGGACGAGTCTTTCGACGCGGTGCTGGAATACATCTCTCCAAAGAGCACCGAAAACAACGGCGCGGTTCTCTTCGAGATCAAGGCAGCAGTAAAGCTCAGCGGGGAAAGCTACGTCCGCGCGGGCTACAGCGCCAATGCGGAGATAGTCCTGCAGCAGGCAGAGAACGTGACGGCTGTCGACGAGAGTGTCGTGCAGTTCGACGGAGGACAGCCTTATGTGCTGGTGTTCACGGGGATGAAAGGCGAAGAGCAGCAGTTCGAAAGAAAGGACATCACCCTCGGGCTGTCGGACGGCATACATGTGGAGGTGACCGGAGGGCTTCAGGGCGGCGAGCGGCTGCGCGGCGCACAGATCAACGACATCAGAAAATAGCCGTCCTTCAATATGAAAAAGACAGTTTTATGCATTATGGGCGCGGCGCTCTGCACGCTGGCCGCCCCGGCACAGGAGAACTTGCCGCAAAGGCAGGAAGCCAGGAATCCGGAAACGCAAGAGGCAACGGCAGCGGAGCAGACGCAGCAGCAGGAACAAACGTCACGGGAACAACAGGAGCAAATATCGCAGGAAGGGGCGAAGATCTGGAGCCTTGGCGACTGCATAGATTATGCCCTGCAAAGCAACATACCGCTGCAGCAGAGCCGGATCAACGTGGAGAACATGGAGATAGCACTCAACACGACCCAAATGTCCAGGCTGCCGGGAATTTCGGCCTCCGCAAGCGAAAGCTACAACATAGGACGCGCGCAGAACCGCGAGGGCATATACGAAGACAGGGGCTCGGCGAACACATCGATGGGAGTTAGCGCGTCCGTCACCATCTTCCAGGGCATGCGCATAAACAGGCAGGCTCAGGCGGACAGGCTGTCGCTTGAAGCGGCCACTCTGGATCTGGAGCAGGCCCGTTCTGATCTTTCCCTGCAGGTGACTGCCGCATATCTTCAGGTGCTTTATGCAAAGGAAGCGGAGAAAATGGCCTCGGAGCAGGTCGGGATAAGCAGGATGCTTGTGGAAAAGACGGAAAAGATGGTGGACGGCGGCACGAAAAGCGTCAGCGAACTTTATGACGCGCAGTCGGCCCTCGCCTCGGCGGAAAGCTCATACGTCGATGCGGTGAACGCGCGCCAGACGGCGGTCCTCGACCTTGTGCAGACAATGAATTACCGCGACTGCGCGGATTTCGACATAAGCGTGCCGGAATACGGCGGAGAATTTGAGAATGCCGTCCTGTCGCTCACTCCCGCAGACAGCATATACAACGGCTATATCGGGACAAGGCCCTCGGTCATGGCGGCACAAAAAAGGGTCGAGCAGGCGCAGAAGCAGGTAAAAGTGGCCCAGAGCGGATATTATCCGGCAATCAGCGCAGGAGCCTCCTACAATACCGGATACTACTCGGCCCAGGCGATAGCTTCCGGAAACAGCTCATTCTGGCACCAGCTCAGCCAGAACGGCACGCCGAGCGTGGGAGTGTCCCTGAACATCCCCATATTCAACCGCATGAGCACATACAACAGCGTCCGCAGCGCGAAAAACGCGGTCCGCATGCAGCAGCTCAGCCTGGAGAAAGAGAAACAGAGCGTATTCAAGGAGGTGCAGCAGGCTTACGTGAACGCAAAGGCGGCATACGGACAGTACATAGCCGGCCGGAAAAGCCTGGAAGCGGCGCGGAAAGCGTTTGAATTCGAACAGATGAAATATGAAGCGGGGCGCAGCACGGCATACCAGTTCAACGAACAGCGCATCAAATACGCCGATGCGGAGGCCAGGCTATCACAGGCCAGATACAGCTTCATTCTCCGCGTGAAGATCCTGGATTTTTACAAAGGAGAACCGCTTTATTAGTATATTTGCAAAAAAATTGATTATGAAATATCTTGTGGTTTCCGACATACACGGCTGCCGTCCGGCGCTGGAAAAGGTCCTTGCATTCTATAAAAAGGAAAAATATGACATGATGCTGGTTCTTGGCGACATGCTGAACTACGGCCCGAGGAACGGTGTTCCGGAGGGCCTTGACGCAATGGGCATAGCCGGGCTGCTGAACGCCATGGCGGACAGTATCGTTGCCGTGCGCGGCAACTGCGACAGCGAGGTGGACCAGATGCTGCTCGGCTTCCCCATGCTGGCGGACTGCACGATGGTAGCGGACAACGGCAGGAAGATGTTCCTGACGCACGGACATATATACAGCCCGGACAGACGTCCGCCGTGCGGGACAGACATCTTTTTCAGCGGCCACACGCATCAGTGGGAGCTGCGCCGCGACGGCAAGACGGTCATCTGCAACACTGGCAGCATAACTTTTCCGAAAGACGGACGCCCGGCGACATTCGCGACCGTAGAGGCCGACGGCACCGTATGCGTCCGCAATCTGGACGGCGCAATCCTTTCCGAAATGAAAGCTATTCCTGCTCTTCAGCCATCCTCGCCTCTTTTATGAATGCCCTCACCTGAGCCGTATACTCGGCCGGGTTGGCATCGTATGCGCGGGCATGCGCCGCGTTCTTGGAGAGCCAGAGCTTTCTCAGGCCATGTGTCTTGGCGTTATAATTCTTGTAAACGTCTGCCGTAGGCACGTAAGTGTCGCTGTCGCCATGAATGAAGAGCACGGGCTTTGTTGACTTTGCAAGCTGGGCCATAGACGAGGCCTGCCTGAAACTCCAGCCGTATCTGATCCGGCATATCAGAGAAGCACAGTTGAGGATAGGGAAAGGCGGCAGGCCGAACTCTTCGTCAAGCTGTTTGGCGAACTGATCCCAGACGCTTGTATATCCGCAGTCCTCGACATATGCGTCAACCCACTCAGGGTCAGGGTCGCCGCTGAGCATCATCACGGTGGCGGCTCCCATTGAGACGCCGTGCACCACCATGAATTCCCCGGGCCATATATCGTTTGCGACTCCGGTCCACATCGCGGCATTGAAGCGGTCGAGCCAGCCCATGCGTATGGCCTCGCCCTCGCTCTGTCCGTGATATTCCTGGTCGTACACCAGCACGTTGAAATTCAGCGAATCCCGGTACATCCTGGCAATCGGCATCATAGCTATGATATTGTCGGTATAGCCATGCACAAGCACCGCGGTTCCCTGAGCATCGGAAGGATCAGCCGCAGAGGCGTATACCGCATGCTGGAGGAAGCCCCTGTCATTCACCACGCTCGTGTCACGGAAAACGCCGGCATCATGCAGGCCGTTATACCATGCGTAGATTCCGGGGACCCGTCCGTCCCATTTCCCGCCCATTCTGTCATACTCGCAGCGGCGGTCGCCGGGATCCAGGGCGAAGCCCACCATGTAATTGCCGATGAGGAAAGAAAGTACGGTGAGCAGGACCAGTGTCACGGCCAGGGTCCAATACAGGATTTTCTTTGTTTTTCGTTTCATAGCGTTCGATATTTGAATTTTAATACTGTGGACGGAACATAGCGGAACTATCCGGCACAAATTTAATGTATATTTTTGAGTATTCGGGCAATAATTAGTAAATTTGTAGACAATACAAGCATTAGAGACAATGGAAAATATCGGTTTAGGATTTCAGCTGATGGGCATAGGCATGGTGACGGTGTTCGCCATCCTGCTGATTGTCATTTACGGCAGCGGCCTGCTCATCAGGATCATCAACAGGATAGCCCCCGAAGAAGCGCCTAAAGTGAAAAAGAGCGCGGATACGGCCGCCCCTGTGGCTGTCCTGGAGGCTGCCGTCGCACAGATCACCGGCGGCAAAGGTCATATAGTCAAGATAACAAAAGTAAATTAAGATATGGGAAGAGAAGTAAAATTCAGTCTCGTTTTCAGAGATATGTGGCAGAGTGCCGGCAAATACCAGCCGAGGGTCGACCAGCTGGAGGCCATAGCGCCGGCCATAATCAGGATGGGATGCTTCGACCGCGTCGAGACAAACGGCGGCGGATTCGAGCAGGTGAACCTCATGTACGGTGAGAATCCCAACATAGCCGTAAGGAGATGGACCAAACCGTTCCGCGAGGCGGGCATACAGACACACATGCTCGACCGCGCCCTGAACGGCCTGCGCATGAGCCCTTGCAGCAAAGACCTGCGCCAGCTTTTCTACAAGGTGAAAAAGGCACAGGGCACTGACATCACGCGTATCTTCTGCGGCCTCAACGACCCGCGCAACGTGATTCCGTCAATCAGATATGCAAAAGAGGCCGGAATGACAGCCCAGGCATCGCTCTGCATCACGCACTCCCCTATCCACACCGTGGAATATTACGTAAGCCTTGCGAAACAGTTCATCGAGGCAGGCGCGGATGAAATCTGCCTGAAGGACATGGCCGGCATCGGACGCCCCGTTTCATTGGGCAAGATAGTGAAAGGCATCAAGGAACTGAAGAACGACATCGTGATCCAGTACCATTCGCATGCGGGTCCGGGCTTCAGCATGGCCTCGATTCTCGAAGTGTGCCAGAACGGCTGCGACTATGTGGACACTGCTGTGGCTCCTCTTTCATGGGGCACCGGCCACGCCGACATCATCGCCGTGCAGGAGATGCTCAAGGACGCCGGCTTCAAGGTCAAGGAAATCAATATGGAGGCATACATGGAGGTCCGCAGCGGCATCCAGGCCATGCTTGACGAATGGCTGGGCTACTATTGTCCGAAATCGAACCGTCTCGACAACTCCCTGCTCATCAAGCCGGGGCTTCCGGGCGGCATGATGGGGTCGCTTATGACGGATCTCGAGGAGAATCTTGCGACCCTGAACAAATGGAAAGCAAAGAACGGACAGCCGGAACTCACTACCGACCAACTGCTTGTAAAGCTGTTCGACGAGGTGGCCTACGTATGGCCGAAGGTCGGCTTCCCTCCGCTGGTGACTCCGTTCTCGCAGTATGTGAAGAATCTTTCCCTGCTCAACGTCACGCAGATGGAGAAAGGCAAGAAGCGCTGGGAAATGTTCCCGGACCAGATCTGGGACATGGTGCTGGGCAAGAGCGGCAAGCTCCCCGGCGAGGTAGACAAGGAGATAAGGGATCTGGCGGCATCACAGGGACGCGAGTTCGTGACCACCGATCCGCAGAGCTATTATCCTGACTGTCTGGACGAGTTCCGCGCCAAGATGAAGGAGAACGGCTGGGAGACCGGTCCGGATGACGAGGAACTGTTCGAATACGCAATGCACCCGGCACAGTACGAGACATACAAAAGCGGCAAGGCGAAAGCCGATTTCCTCGCTGACCTTGAGAAGCGCAAGGCCGCAGCGAATCCGGTATGCGCGGCACAGCCTTCGGTAATCACCGTAAACGTCAACGGACAGCTGTACAAGCTGGACATAGCATACGGAGACGCCGTTCCCGCCGTCTCATCACAGACTGCCGCGGCGCCGTCCGGCGAGGGCGAGGGCATCGCAGCCCCTATATCCGGCAAGTTCTACCTTACTAAAGAGCCTTCCGAGACTCCTAAGAAGGTCGGCGACGCGGTAAAGAAAGGCGAAACCCTCTGCTATATCGAGGCGATGAAAATCAACAATGCCATCGCGGCGGAGTTCGACGGCGTGATATCGGCGATATTTCCTTCCAACGGCGATACCGTGGAAGAGGACGACATCATCGTTAAAGTTGTGAGGAACGCATAATGGAAGGATTCATCGACATTCTGCAGAGGCTGTACGACATGACCGCGCTGAGCAACATCATCGCGAGTCCTGCCTATCTCCTGATGTACCTCCTTGCGTTCGTGCTGCTGTATTTCGGCATCGTGAAGAAATACGAGCCGCTGCTGCTGGTACCTATCGCCTTCGGCGTGCTCATCGCCAATTTCCCGGGCGGCGAAATGGGAATAGTGCAGGCCAGCCCCGAGGGCATGGTCCTTCTGCCGGACGGCAGCTATGAGAACATCTGGGACATGCCGCTGCACAAGATCGCCCATGAGCTGGGCATAATGAACTATCTGTATTACGCACTTATAAAGACCGGACTGCTGCCTCCTATCATCTTCATGGGTGTCGGGGCGATGACCGATTTCGGACCGATGCTGCGCAACCTGAAGCTCGCCATTTTCGGAGCCGCCGCACAGCTTGGCATCTTCGCCGTGCTCATCATTTCCCTGCTTCTGGGATTCAGCCCTCGCGAAGCCGCTTCCTTAGGCATTATCGGCGGTGCGGACGGCCCGACGGCCATTTTCACGACAATCAAGCTGGCCCCTCACCTTCTCGGCCCTATCGCGATCGCGGCCTACAGCTACATGGCCCTCGTGCCTGTGATCATACCTCTGGTCGTGAAGCTGTGCTGCACGAAAAAAGAGCTAATGATAAACATGAAGGAGCAGGACAAACTGTATCCGAAGGCTAATGATATCAAGAACATGCGTGTGGTGAAGATCATCTTCCCTATCGCGGTCACAACTATCGTGGCGATTTGCGTTCCGTCAGCCGTGCCGCTCGTGGGCATGCTCATGTTCGGAAACCTCGTGCGCGAGATCGGCTCGGACACCTCACGTCTGTTCGAGGTGGCGAGCAACGGACTCATGAATGCCGCTACGATATTCCTGGGCCTGTGCGTAGGAGCGACAATGACAGTGGACGCATTCCTCAATCTCCAGACCCTCGGCATCATCGTGGGCGGATTCTGCGCTTTCGCCCTGAGCATCGCCAGCGGAATATTCATGGTGAAGATCTGGAATATTTTCGCCAAGAAGAAAATCAATCCGCTCATCGGCGCGTGCGGACTTTCGGCAGTCCCTATGGCGAGCCGCGTGGCCAACGGCATCAGTACGAAATACGACCCGAAGAACCATGTGCTGAACTACTGCATGGCATCGAACATCTCGGGCGTGATCGGTTCCGCGGTTGCGGCCGGCGTGCTCATATCGTTCTTAGGTTAGCATCACTTTACAAACGGACTCCCCGTCGGCGTAAAAACCTGCGGGGAGTTAAATATGCACAATTCAGCTTATGGAATACAGACAGATGGGGCAGGATGAATTCTCAGACATTCAGGGCCGCATACTTTACGAGGACAACCACATACTGATATTCAACAAACGCACCGGCGAGATAGTGCAGGGCGACAAGACAGGAGACGAGGCACTCAGCGAGACGCTCAAAGCGTTCATCGCACGGCGCGATTCAAAGCCGGGCAAGGTGTTCATGGGCGTGCCGCACCGCCTTGACAGGCCGGTAAGCGGTATCTGCATGTTCGCCAAGACATCCAAGGCCCTTGAAAGGCTGAACGAGATGTTCCGTACAGGACAGGTGCACAAGACATACTGGGCCCTGTGCTGCAATCCGGCTCCCCGGGACGTACAGGCCGATGCCGGTACAGGCTTCGTGCTGCAGGAAGATTACCTCATACGCAACGAAAAGCAGAACAAAAGCTATATCGTAAAGAAAAAGGCGGACGGCACGCCGGCCGACAAGACGGCCAAACAGGCCCGCCTGCGCTACAGGCAGGCTGGAAAAACCCGTAACTACTACCTTATAGAAGTAGAGCTTCTGACAGGCCGCCACCATCAGATCCGCTGCCAGCTCAGCGGCATAGGCTGTCCTATCAAAGGCGATCTGAAATACGGGGCTCCGCGCTCCAACCCGAACGGAGGCATCTGCCTCATGGCACGGAGCATACGGTTCGTACACCCCGTCCGTCATGAAGAGATGGCGGTGGAAGCTCCCGTACCGGAGGACTGGCCGGCAATCGGACTATAAGCGGCACGCCATCGGGAGAGGCTTTCGGCCCCCTGAAAGGTCTGCCGCATCCTGACGTCAGACAATGCGGATCTTCGCATATTTGAGCAGCAGGACCTTCTCGCCGTAGCTGTCGAACTGAATCACAGCCTTCAGGCCGCCATCGTCATTTATCGATTTTATCACTCCGAAGCCGAAACGGTTGTGCTCGATTCTCTGGCCCTCGCGGAGTTCGGAGACTGGAGACGCCTCGAAAGCCGCATCCGGTATCCTCGGAGAAGGAGCGGAAATCCTGCCGGGAACGGAAGCCGGACCATGCGCCGCATCACGCCCCGAAGAATTGCCAGGACCATTTACAGGGCCATTGACAGGTCCATTGACAGGTCTTTGGAATGAGCCTTGTCCCGTACCATAAGCGCGGGATGAAAAAGAGCCGGATGCCGGCGAGCCGGCACGCCGCATGCCCGCACCCGGAGCGGACGCCGGCACGCGGCGGAAATCCCCCGCCCCGGCAACGTGCACAGGATCAGGCAGCGGATTGTCTATATACTGAGAATCTATATCCCTTATGAAACGGCTCGGATCATTGTTCTCCGTCTTGCCGTTTCTCATGCGCTGGCTGCAAAAAGACAGCCGCACTGACTTCATCGCACGTGTCATGGCTACATAAAAAAGCCTCCTTTCCTCCTCTATGTCGCTGCTGCGGGCCAGATTGCCGCCGCTCGGGAAAAGATTCTCCTCCATACCCACTATATAGACATAAGGGAATTCAAGGCCCTTGGAGCTGTGCACCGTCATCAGCGCCACCTTGTTGTTCGAATCATCATCGTCGACATCGACGGCGGACAGCAGGGCTACATTCTCCAGATAATCGTTCAGCCTGACCTTAAGGGCATCCACAGCGGCATTCGCGGCTTCCGTACCGTCGGCGGAGCCGTATTCCGCGATCACGTCCTCATACACTTCGTTCTGCTTCTGTTCGATGTACGCCTTTACGGAATTCAGAAGTTCGTCCACATTGGCGCACCTCGCCTGCCCCTCCACGGAAAGATCGTTCCTGTAAGACTCCAGCATCCCGCTCTCGCGGGCAACGGACATGCACAGATCATAGGCGTCATCGCTTGATGAACGGTTGTGGAATTCAAGCATCATATTGGTGAAGACCCTGATTCTCGCTACCGCGGCGGCCTTAAGCCCGTATTTCTCCGGCTCCGCAATGTAGGCGGCTTCCATAAGGGACATGTTATTGTCCGACGCAGCCGCCATCAGGGCGCCGAGCGAAGTGTCGCCTATGCCCCTGGCAGGCTTGTTCACGATGCGCTTGAAGCTCTCGTTGTCCATAGGATTCACCGTCAGCTTGAAATATGCCATCATGTCCTTGATCTCGGCCCTGTCGAAAAAGGAATTGCCGGAATAGATCATGTACGGGATATTCCTGCGGCGCAAAGATTCCTCCAGCACGCGGGACTGGGCGTTGGTCCTGTACAGGATCGCGAAGTCCTGGTACTGGGCACCTTTCCTGCGGATGACGTCCACGATGGACGATACGGTCAGGACCGCTTCCTCGTCTTCGGAGTACGCCCGTACAAGATGTATCGGATCGCCGGTATCGCCAGCCGAGAAACATTTCTTGGGGATACGCCCCGAATTGTGTTCGATAAGCGAGTTCGCGGCATTTACGATAGTCTGCGTGCTGCGGTAATTCTGCTCCAGCCTGAATATGCGGCATTCCGGATAATCCTTCCTGAAATTGAGAATGTTCTCTATCTTCGCCCCGCGGAACGCGTAGATGCTCTGGGAATCGTCGCCCACTACGCATATCCTGCGGTGCGATGCGGCCAGCTTCTTAAGTATAAGATACTGGGCGCGGTTGGTGTCCTGATACTCGTCCACCATGATATAGTCGAAGCGTGAGGATATTTCCTCCAGCGCTTCAGGATTGTCGCGCAGCAGGATATTCATCTCAAAAAGGATGTCATCGAAGTCCATGACACCCGCCTCGCGGCATTTTTTCCAGTACAGGTCGTAGATCTCCACAAGTCGCGGCATCTTAGAGGCCCTGTCCCTCTCCGAAGCGGCCGGGTTGGCATAATAGGCTGCCGGCGTGACAAGACTGTTCTTGGCCTCGGATATGCGCCCGAGCACCGTCTTTGGCTTATACACCTTGTCATCGAGATTCATCTCCTTAAGGCATGTCTTTATAAGGGACAGGGAATCCGAAGTATCATAAATCGTGAAGTTCTCCGGATAGCCCAGGAACGCGGCGTAGTCCCTGAGGAAACGGATGAAGACACTGTGGAACGTGCCCATCACCAGACGCGCCGCCGCACGCCGGCCGACCATGGCCGCCACCCTTTCTTTCATCTCGCCCGCCGCCTTCTTGGTAAAGGTAAGGCTGAGCACCCTTTCGGACGGCACTCCGCGGGACAGGATATTGGCGATTCTGCAGGTAAGGACTTTTGTCTTGCCGGAACCTGCGCCGGCAACAATCAGCACAGGGCCGTCTATCTGTGCGACGGCATCGCGCTGCTCAGGATTCAACCCCTTGAAAATTGCATTTTCATTCTCCATCATCATTCTGCGAAATTACGGATTTTTTCGTATATTCGCATGTTTATTTTGTATAAACGAATTTTATCCAAAAATCATTAAATAATGTCAAACAACATCAAACTCAGACAAGGCCTCGACCTCCCGCTGAAAGGCGCGGCGGAAAAGAAGGTCCTTATGGAAGTGAAAGCTGATGCTGTGGCTGTGAAACCTACTGATTTCAAGGGGCTTGTACCTAAGCTCCTTGTAAAGGAAGGCGACACGGTAAAAGCCGGCTCTCCACTCTTTGCAGACAAGATGTGTCCGGAGATCCTGTTCACCAGCCCTGTAAGCGGTACGGTCCAGAGCGTGGTCCGCGGTGAAAAGCGCAAGCTGCTCGCCGTAGTCGTGAAGACCGGGCAGACACAGGAGCATGTGGACTTCGGAGCCACTGCGGTTGACGCACTTTCTGCCGGCCAGATCAAAGACCTGCTTCTCAAAAGCGGTCTGTGGGCATCACTTATTCAAAGGCCTTACGGCATCACGGCCAATCCGGCCGCCACGCCTAAGGCTGTTTTTGTGTCCGGTTTCAACACCGCACCGAACGCGGCATCCGTAAGCTACACCATGGCACCGGAGATCGCCGACATCCAAACCGGCATCAATGCGATCGCCAAGATGACCGGCGTGAAGGTACACCTGAGCCTCTGCTGCCAGGACAGTCCTCTCAATGGACTGAAAGGCGTGGAGATCCATACTTTCAAAGGCAAGCATCCGGCAGGCAACGTTGGTATCCAGATCCACCACATCAGCCCTGTGCGCAAAGGCGAGACGGTATGGACGATCAGCCCCGTATCCCTTGCAGCAATCGGCAAGCTCATCAGCACAGGCAAGCTCGACATGAGCCGCCTCGTGGCGGTAACCGGCCCTAAGGCCGTGCAGACAGGCTACATCAAGACAGTTGCCGGCG
This sequence comes from uncultured Muribaculaceae bacterium, assembly GCA_964385835.1. Classification (GTDB taxonomy): domain Bacteria; phylum Bacteroidota; class Bacteroidia; order Bacteroidales; family UBA932; genus Cryptobacteroides. Next base: position 26,517 of record CAYLQE010000022.1, read on the forward strand.
CATCCATGTCATCAATCGCTCCTCTTATCGGCGAAGGCGGCGTACGCGTGATCAGCGGCGATGTCCTGAGCGGAACAAACACAGGCGCCGACGGCTACTTAGGCTTCTACGACACCCAGATCAGCCTTATCGAAGAGGGCGACTACTATGAGATGCTGGGCTGGATGAACCCTGTCCGCAGCAAGCTCTTCTCGGCGTCACGCGGCTATTTCAGCTGGCTCGCGCCAAAGAAGAAATACGCGATGGACACCAACATCCACGGCGGCGTACGCGCTTTCATGTTCAATAACATTTACTCGGACGTACTTCCTATGCACCTGTTCCCTGTATATCTCGCCAAGGCATGTCTCGCAGGCGATATCGACAAGATGGAGCAGTACGGCATCTACCAGGTACTCCCTGAGGATCTCGCCCTGTGTGAGTTCATCTGCCCTTCTAAAATCGAATGGCAGGACATCATCGCCAAAGGCATCGACCTCATGTTGAAAGAAATGGCATAAGGAGGAAAAATCATGGGCAATAAAATACTCAAACTCGTAGAAAAAGTAAAGCCTACCTTCTCGGAGGGCGGCAAACTCCCTTGGCTGCATTCAACTTTCGATGCATTCGAGACATTCCTTTTCGTGCCGAACACGGTGACAAGGCGCGGATCCCACGTGCGCGACTGCGCCGATCTGAAACGTCTTCTCATCATCGTGGTCCTTTCCCTCGTCCCTGCATTCTGCTTCGGCGTATGGAACATAGGCGCGCAGCACAGCGCGGCATTCGGACTCGGCTATACTTTCTGGCAGAACATAGGCTACGGCCTTATCCGCATCATCCCTCTTTACCTCGTATCATACATAGTCGGCCTGGGCATCGAGTTCGCATCGGCGCAGATCAAAGGCCATGAGGTGAGCGAGGGCTATCTGGTATCCGGATTCCTCATTCCTCTTATCGTCCCTGTGGACATTCCGCTGTGGCAGCTCGCAATCGCGGTGGCTTTCGCCGTTGTATTCGGCAAGGAAATCTTCGGCGGCACAGGCATGAATATCTGGAACCCTGCGCTTCTGACACGCGCGTTCCTGTTCTTCAGCTATCCGAGCCAGATGAGCGGTGACGTATACTGGACAGGCGGCCTGCACCGCTTCCTCACGGAGGGCACATGCTGGTTCCCAGGCGAGGCGGTGGCTGACGGCTTCAGCGGCGCTACACCTCTTGCAAACGCAAGCCTTGAAGGCCTCGCGCAGCGCGGCATCAGCGCCATGGACCTTTTCGTTGGCAATGTTGGCGGCGCAGTCGGAGAGACTTCGGTAATCGCGATCCTCATCGGTGCGGCAATCCTTATCTATACAGGCATCGCTTCATGGAAAATCATGCTTTCAAGCGTTTGCGGCGCATTGCTCATAGGCTACCTCGGCAACATAGGCGGAGTTACCGACCTCCCTTGCTGGTATCAGCTGATCATGGGCGGCTTCGCATTCGGTACCGTATTCATGGCGACCGACCCTGTGACCGCAGCACAGACAGAATGCGGCAAATGGATCTACGGCTTCCTTATCGGCGCCCTCTGCGTTACGGTGCGTCTGTTCAACCCGGGTTATCCTGAAGGCATGATGCTCGCCATCCTCTTCGGCAACACCATGGCTCCGCTTATCGACCATATCGTCGTGAACGTGACATTGAAACATTACTCTAAAATCGCATAAGCCATGAATACAAACAGCAATACCTATACAGTTATCTACACCTCACTGGTGGTTGTAGTCGTGGCAGCTGTCCTCGCTTTCGTTTCCCAGTCCCTCAAGGGCAAGCAGGAGGCCAACGACAAGGCCGAGACCATCAGCCAGATCCTCACGGCCGCACAGTTCGGCCCTAAAGAGCACTGGAGCGAGATCGGCAATGCGGCTACGATCGAGTTCTTCAAGGAAAACATCGGGAACATCGAGGTTATCGGAGAGAACGGCGACATTGAAGAGTGTCTTGAGGACCATTCCGCAGTGTTCAGCGTTTCTGACCTTAAAAAACAGAACTACGCGATCGCAGGAAAAGGCGGCAAGACAGGCATTCCGGTATACGCGTTCAATAACGGCATCAATGTGATAGCCATTTACGGCCAGGGCCTCTGGGGCCCGGTATGGGGCTATATCGCATTCGAAAAAGGCACCGTCAATATTATCGGCGCATACTTCGACCACGCTTCCGAGACTCCGGGTCTGGGCGGCAAGATCAAGGACGACCCTTCATTCCGCGCGCAGCTTGCGGGCAAGAAAGTGGACTACTCGGCGGAGCAGCCTTTAGAGATCATCAAGGGCGGCGCTCCTCAGGGTCAGGAAAACGCGATCGACGCCATCACAGGCGCGACAATGACATCAAAATACCTCAACGCTTCAATCAACAACTGGCTCAAGGCATACGAGAAATATCTCAGCGCGGCTCCTGAAACGGAGACGGAGACAGAATGCTGCGATTGCTGCTGCGAACATAAAACCGAGGAGGAATAAGCTATGGCAAATCTGAAAGAAACATTCCTTGGCCCTATTCTCAAGGGCAACCCTATCACAGTGCTCGTTCTCGGTATCTGTTCTTCGCTGGCAGTGACCGTCGAGCTTAAAGGCGCGCTGGTCATGGCTCTGTCCGTAACAGCCGTCACCGGCCTGAGCAGCCTTGTATGCTCGCTTCTGCGCAACACCATTCCGGGGCGCGTGCGAATTATCGTGCAGCTTGTAGTGGTCGCGATGATGGTAATCCTCGTGGACCAGCTGCTGAAGGCTTTCGAGGCCACCTACGCCATCGACAAGTCCCTGTCCGTGTACATCGGCCTTATCATCACCAACTGTATCGTGATGGGCCGCATCGAGGCCTTCGCCCTCGGCAACAAGCCTCTCCCTTCATTGGTTGACGGCCTTGCCAACGGTCTCGGATACGGAGCGATACTCGTAATCGTCGCATTCGTGCGCGAGCTGCTCGGTTCCGGCACGCTGTTCGGCTTCCAGGTGATTCCGGATTTCTGCTATAACGCGGGCTATGCAAACAACGGCCTTGTGATCCTGCCTCCTTTTGCTCTCATCCTCATCGGATGCATCATCTGGATCCACCGCAGCTTCGACAAGGATCTTCAGGAAAAATAATCTGACACGTACCTTACAATTATGGAATATATCAGCTTGTTCGTAAAGTCAATATTCGTTGACAATATGATTTTTGCATACTTCCTCGGTATGTGTTCATACCTGGCAGTATCCAAGAATGTCAAGACAGCAAACGGCCTCGGCCTCGCTGTCATCTTCGTACTTCTCTGCACACTCCCCCTGAACTACCTTCTGGACACATACGTGCTCAAGCCCGGCGCCCTGTCATGGCTTGGCGAGGGATTCGCAGACGTAGACCTGAGCTTCCTCAGCTTCATCATCTTCATCGCCGTCATCGCGGCCTTCGTGCAGCTTGTGGAAATGATCGTGGAGAAATTCCTCCCCGCCCTCTATTCTTCGCTGGGTATCTTCCTGCCGCTTATCGCAGTGAACTGCGCCATCCTCGGCGGCTCGCTGTTCATGCAGCAGAAAGATTTCGTAAACGTCGGCGAGAGCGCCGTGTACGCCCTCGGTTCAGGCTTGGGCTGGTACCTGGCTATCGTAGCGCTTGCGGCGATCCGCGAGAAACTGTCGTACTCACAGGTTCCTCCTGCCCTCAAAGGCATAGGCATCACCTTCATCACCGTAGGTCTGATGGGTATGGCGTTTATGATTTTCATGGGTATAACACTGTAAAGGAGGACTGAATCATGACAAATACAATTATCGCTTCCATTGCAGTAATACTGCTCGTTACCATTCTTTTAGTGGCGCTTCTTCTGATTGTGAAGGCTTACATCACCCCTAAGGGCAAGGTAACCATCGACATCAACGACGGCAAAAAGGTAATAGAGGTGAATCCGGGCGGCACGCTGCTGAACACCCTTGCGGAGAACAAGATCTATCTTTCTTCCGCATGCGGCGGAAAAGGCGCCTGCGGCCAGTGCAAATGCCGTGTGCTCGAAGGCGGCGGAACCATTCTCCCTACGGAGGTCGGTTTCTTCAACCGCAAACAGATCGCGGACGGATGGCGTCTGGGCTGCCAGGTGAAGGTTAAGGAGAACCTTAAGATCGCGGTTGACGAGAGCGCGCTCGACGTGCGCCAGTGGGACTGCGAGGTCATCAGCAACGACAATGTGGCCACATTCATCAAGGAATTCAAGGTCAAGCTCCCTGATGGAGAGCACGTGCCTTTCAAGTCCGGCCAGTATATCCAGATAGCCATCCCTGAGTATGACATCAAGTTCAGCGACATCGACGTCGCTCCGGAGTATCAGGGCGACTGGAACCGTTTCGGCTTCTTCGACGTGACTGCAAAGAACACCGTCCCTACCGTACGCGCATACTCTATGGCCTCTTACCCTGCCGAGGAAGGCATGATCATGCTTAACGTGCGTATCGCCACTCCTCCGTTCGACCGCAGCCAGCCTCGCGGCGTATTCAAGATGCTCCCTGTGCCTCCGGGCATTTCATCTTCCTACATCTTTACCCGCAAGCCGGGCGACCATGTGACTATCAGCGGCCCTTACGGAGACTTCCTCCTTCCGGAGAACGACCCTGAGAGCCAGGAGTACATATTCGTGGGCGGCGGTGCCGGCATGGCCCCTCTGCGCAGCCACATCATGCAGCTCTTCAAGACGCTCAAGACAAAACGCGAGGTTCACTTCTTCTACGGCGCGCGTGCGCTTGTGGAGGCATTCTACCTCGAGGACTTCGCGCAGATCGAGAAAGAGTTCCCTAACTTCCATTTCCATCTTGCACTGGACCGTCCTGATCCTGCGGCAGATGCGGCGGGAGTCAAGTATGTGGCAGGATTCGTTCACAACGTGATGTACGAGACTTACCTCAAGGACCACGAGGCTCCGGAGGACATCAAGTACTTCATGTGCGGCCCTCCTATGATGGTCGGCGCGGTGAACAATCTGCTTGATTCTCTCGGCGTACAGCCTGAAAGCATCCTGTACGATAACTTCGGCGCATAAGCCTACTACCCACGGCAAAGCTCTTTCAGGGTTTGCCACAAAAAGAGGGTGACCGCAAAGTCCAAGTGACTTACGGTCACTTTCTTTTTTGCGCTCCGTTCGCAGGCAGTGCCGTCGGCGGGACTCCGTTCGGCTTCGCCTCACTCCGGTCCCTCCCATAATCTCCTTCGTCATCGCGACGCGATAACTTGTATCTTGCGGATTTCACTCGTGTTTTCAAGTCGTACACACCAATGCAGCACTCCCTAACCGCTCTTGGGAAATGTGGCGTTGTACGTTGTGGGAAAATAGTCTATACGGGCAAAAATATCAACTTTTATATGCTATAGCAAAACAGATTTGGTTAAATATAAAAGAAAATATATTGTATCTCATTGTTATATCGAATTTTATTTATAATTTTGCTACGTTTTAATATACTATTAAAATAGAGCAAATGGAATTAAAGGAAATAACCATACTAAAGCGGAAGATCCAAATTAGCCCTCGCCCGAAAGAAAATCTGAAGGGATTGACTGTCGGTGAGAAATTGTCCTATACATTCTATGACGGTATCTACCAGAACACTCCATTATTATTCCTGAAACCACGAAAAGGTAACCCGACACCCAAAGAATGTCAGGTCACATCCGCGAGAATATCTGATTTATATGGACTTCCAGTAGTTTTCATACTGATACCGGGACCGACATACGAGCGGCAAAGACTGACAGATCATGGTGTCTATTTCACCATGTCTGATCAATATGCATATTTACCAATGCTTATTGCTTTGGAAAAGACAAGTAATCGCAAAAAGGCAACGGTTCTCACAGCTGTAGCACAATATATTCTGCTATACCACTTGCAAGTGGGCAGTCTTGAAGGACTTTCTGCCAAGGAGATTTCAGCTTTAATACCTTATTCATACGAAAGCACAACATTGGGGATTACTTGTTTGGATGATTTGGGTTTAGGGAAAAAAAGGCTACAAGGCCAACGAAAAAAGACACTTCATTTTAAACTGAAGGGCGAAGAGTTATGGACTAAATCCCAGGAATTTCTCAAATCGCCGGTAATTCAGCGCATATATTGCGATGATATACGCTCGAATGCGGAATATCCGGTTTGCGGAATAAATGCCTTGGCTCATTATTCACGGCTCAATCCGGACAAGGAGAAAATGTTTATGCTCACGGAGAAGGAATACAGGTCATTGAAAGAATCGGAGGGGTTTGACAATACTAATGCGTATGACGGCCGTGTTATCATTGAGGTCTGGAAATATCCGGCAGTGGGACATATAAACGAAAACAAACCTAAGGTTGACCGCCTGTCTCTTGCCCTTTCGTTAAAAACGGATGAAGACCCCCGCGTTGAGAAAGAAGTAGAACGAATGATAAAAGAAATACAATGGAAGGATTAGAAAAGTTTCGCGAGGCTTTCGCAGAGTTCACAAACAATTATGTAGTTATTGGAGGAACGGCTTGCGACATGGCAATGACCGGAACAGTTGTTCGTCCACGTGCGACACATGATATTGACATGATTGTCATCGTAGAGAATATGACCGCGGCTTTCGGTGAACGCTTCTGGCAATTCGTGCGTGAAGCCGGTTATCGGCCGGAGAAACGAAAACATACAGATATTGAATCTCCAGGTTATGAACTGTATCGCTTTCTTGATGGCAAGGATGGATATCCGGAAATGATAGAATTACTATCACGCCATTCAGACATATTTGGAGAACCACACGGCATCGTTATTGAACCTCTGCCTATCGGAGAAGACGTGTCAAGTCTGAGTGCTATAATCATGGATGATGATTTTTATAATTTCACCATCGCACACAGCAAGCTCACAAACGGAATACGTCATGCCGATTCCACGGCTCTGATAGCATTAAAGGCAAAAGCATACATGAACCTCATTGCGGACAAACAAGCCGGGAAACATGTCAATAGTAAAGATATCCGGAAACACCGCTCCGACGTGTTAAAGAACGTCGTAATATTGGAAGAAACCGAAATAGAAGCACCTGATTCTATCGTTGCCTGTGTAAATGAATTTGTTGATACAATCAAAGAAAATTGGACTGAATTATCAGATTCCCTGGCCGCGTCCTTGGGGCAGGACAAAGACTTTGTGACAGCGTTGCTGGACCAACTAAAAGAGTTATTCGTCGTAAAATCATGAAAATACAATATGCGTCCGACCTTCATTTAGAGTTTGCTGAAAACGGAAGTTTTATCAAGCATAACCCCTTGCCAGTGACAGGAGACATTCTTGTGCTGGCAGGTGACATCGGCTATCTTGGTGACGAGAATCACATCAAACATCCGTTTTGGGATTGGGCCTCAGAGAATTACAGGCAGGTGATTATCTGCATGGGGAATCATGAATTTTACAAATATTACGACATCGCCACACTTGTAAACGGGTATTGCCTGGAAATACGTCATAATGTGCACAGCTATTATAACGATACAATACATCTGGATGATACAGACATCATCGTTTCCACATTGTGGGGCCACATTCCTTTACAAGAAGCCTATTTTACGGAAAGTGTAATCTCGGATTTTCGCAGAATCCTATATAAGGGAGAGAAATTGACCTTTGCCGAGTTTAACAAAGAATGTGAGAAGTGCATTGAGTTTATCCAGAACGCTGTTATTGCAAGTCGAGCAAAACATAAAATCGTTATGACACATCATGTTCCTTCGTTTCGTATGCAGCATCCCAAATTCGCGAACAGTAAGGCAAATGGGGCTTTTACCGTGGAATTGGAAGACTACATACAAAGCAGCGGCATCGAGTATTGGATTTACGGACACTCACACTATAATGTGGATATGAAAATTGGCAATACTCAATGTGTCACAAATCAATTGGGTTATGTCTTTCACAATGAACACCTGACATTTAATCCTGGAAAATTCATTGAATTGGACTAAAATTAAACAAGATAAGAGACCGGCCAAAAGCAATTTTTGGCCGGTTTCTTTTTTGTGTATGGTTCCATGCCGCAAGGGTTGGCAAAACTATCTTCGGGACTCCGCTCCCATTCGGTCGCTCCGGCCCATCCCAAGCGAGTTTGGACAATGACAAAGAAGATTATGGGAGTTCATGAGAGCATGACATTAATATCGAAATTAATGCGCAATAAAATAAACTTTTTCTTATAATACTGATGTAATAAATAAAGTGAATATGAATAAAAACACGATAAGAAGGTCAATTTCCTTGTTGTTTTTCAAATACTTCAAAATTGCAACCAAGGCTGATGAGACTGTCGCGAGAACATTAACGGCCAATCTGATGCCGCTCATTAGCCCATCGTTCTCAAACCAGGTAGTGAACGTATAGCTATTTACCAAGAAAACCCCTGCGATTATCAATACTGCAGGGATAAAGGCATTGAACCTACGTTCATACCTGCCGTTATCATGACGGATGACCTGATACTTGTCGCCAATTGAATACCACATAATATTTTATCTTTTAAATTATAAAAAACTTTTCCAATTCATATTCCCCCTTCCGGCTCTGCCGGATACAACGGACCGGATTCCGGATAAAACCTCATCTTGCTGTATCGTCCTGACCCATCCCACTCGACCTCGTATCTGAACATGTAGCTTTCTTCCGTTACGATATTGATGCTCCACCATTTTAGCGGACATTCAAAGAATGCGAAAGAGCTGTGCGATGCCGTGAACGGCGCGAAAGAGGAAAGCCGGTTTCAGGTATCTGCATATATTTACTCTTGGGCACGTACTCCTGATTGGGTTACGATTACGTCAACACCCTGTATACGTAGCTCGGCACTAAACAGCAGTTGTCTATCCTCCTTAGTTTTGTTTTCTTCAAGATGCAACTTGATTCCGTTGGACCCACTTTTCCATTCCAAACGGAACCAGCTGTTGCCGATAGTTGAAGTCTCATCTGTAATGTTTTCACTTACTTCCTGGAAATCAGTTGTTTCACTCCGCACGCCAACACCGAGATAGGGCCTATTCGTATAGAATAAAATATCCTGCGCGTTGCTATCAACAGTAACCGCTTGTGGATATATTTTTATTGATTTCTCTCTGCTACAAGCTGACAATATGGTTAGACTCGCAATTAGCAGACAGGATAATGAGTATATTTTATTTCTCATAATCAAATTCTTATGTTTCCGGCATTTATTTCTGCGATGCAGCGCCCAGCTGCGTCACGACAGCGGAAGCGCTTCCATTGTAATGATGTACGGTGAACTTCAGCTGTCTGTCCTTACCCGTGTTTTCGTCAAGTTTCAAAGTAACTTCTTTTGAAGACCATGTTCTCAGCCGGAACCAGTCTCCGTCCCAGATTTGTTCCCAGCGGGTGGAGGTTTCCACAGGTTCCTCAGAATCGGTATACATTGTAATTTCTATTGAGTGAATTTCCGTATTTGTCAGGAATATAACACTCGGACAGTTACTGCCTACCGTTATGCTCTCAGGCGAAATGCAAATTTGTGTCTTATCGCATGACAACAATACGAGGAAAGCGAGAATGGACATTATAAAGCGCACTATTCTTTTCATAAGATTATAAATTAACTGCATGTATTATCATGGACGCGTTCCTGATTGGGTTACTAATACCGTGGCATTGGCTCCGTAGTAATATACCATGAACTCCAGTTGTCTGTCCGTATTATTTGTATTTTCTTCAAGATGCAGTTTTATTTCAGTCGAAGAACCATATTTCGACTCTAACCTGAACCAATTGCAGCTGTTAATTACAGTTCCGTTCCCGGTGTCGACACTTTCGCTTATTTCCGAAGATCCTGTTGTGTGAGGGGTGACTACACCGACACTATTATATGTATAATTTGTACGGAACACTATATCTTGCTCTTTGCTGTCAGTCATAACGGCTTCAGGCCAGACTTCTATAAGTCCCCTTCCACAGGATGAAATTGCAAGCAGGCACGCAAGCAGACAAATTAAATAATACTTCATACTATATCAATATGTAACTACAAATATATAAAACTTGCAAAAAGAATACAACAGGCTTTCAAAACGGACAACTCCCGAAGCACAGTTCCTCGGAAGCTGCCCTTAACGTCGGTTTTCAAATTATCGGCATTTATTGTATCGCTCAGGTCCTTACAGTTATCGGCAATTACAGCCTAAGGATACAATGTCATTCGCTTTGAATGACAGGAATGGTATATATATCAATCTGCGAAGTATACTTCTGTCCCCGGATATATAAGGTTCTTGGCTTTCCTGTGTCGTTTTTTGCCGCTGTAACAGTTAACGTATGATAGCCTTTGCCCGTACTCCAATCCTCATACTCCTCAACCTTAAGCCAGTCAAGCGTATCAACATCAACCCGAATATGATGACCTAAATAAAAATATCTTGAGTCAGATTTATTTCCGTTGCCATCATAAATACAATACCCGTCACACGGTAAAAGATCATCAAAAGTCTTTATCCCTCCTTCGCCTGAAAATTCTATAGGATCACAAGAATGATAATATGTTTTTTTAAAACATGATGAAAACATCAATATTAAGAAAGCAAGAAGAAAGAAATTAAGTATGTTTTTCATATTTAAATTTAGATCTCATTGTCGCTGTTGTCTGCGGTCTTCCCGCATCTAATACTTTTCCTTGATAAAAACATGCTCGAAGCTGTTTTCCCACAGGGCAGTAATCCTGTCTCCATCGATTTTGCCTTCAAAGGTACCGCCATACCCAATTGGCAGGTAGGTTTTAATCTTGATGTCGCTTCCGTTTATATCGAAAACCGCATAGTGCTGGACTGTGACACGTTTGTTCTCCTCCGGTTCATAATTATAAATATAATAAGCCTCTCCGCCTGTCCGGAATACGAACACCAGTTTATCACCGCACCACGCGGTATTGTCAAGAGAAGTCCGCGCATTGTTATGCGTTTTCTGACCGGCATTAAGCGTAGAAGAGTGAGTCTCTGCGACATAGAAGTATTCCATGCCGGACATGTGCAGACGCATCCGCTTCCCGTCGACAGTGCCGCTCATCGTCAGTTTCGTACCGTCCTCCTGATGACGGTACACCTCAATATTATCGCCGTCCAGCCTGTAATCAAACTTGTGTGCAGTATAGCTCCCGTCATCAAGCATACGGATAACAAAGCAGTCATCATTGCCAGTCCCGAACATCAGCCGCTCGCTGTTCCTGCTGTCATGCCATACGGTCAGAGCCACCGCATCATATTCCAGCAGCGGCTGTCTTGTACAGGAATACAACCCCGGGAACATCATCAGCCCCAGCATCATGCCGGCAAAACATTTCATTTTCATATCAATTCCCTCCTAATGTGCTTTTATAAAATACATACTCTTCCCCGTTCAGATGTAAAATCATGACATAATTGTCTATTGTTCCGGTCATCTCGCCCCTCCAGCCGTTATAGAGCATCATGGATATGACAATGTTGCGCCCTGAGATATAGGTCAAGCCGAAATAATTGGAGGCTGACCCGTCATCATTCCGCAGTTTGACGACGCAATGTCCTGTATCATCAGTAAAGAAGACATGATTGCACTGATTTTCCGTGAACCATTCTGTCCGGTACAGGCTTGAAACGTCTGTATGCTCTTTCCTGCATGACGACATAAAGGCCATGGCCATCACGCAGAGAATGACGAGGGCAGAACATTTGTTGGATATGTGTCTCATGAAATTATAAATTAGTATGTTACAAATATATAAAATTTGCAAAAAGAATACAACAGGCTTTCAAAACGGAAGTTCCTCGGAAGCTGCCCTTAACGTCGGTTTTCAAATTATCGGCATTTATTGTA
>CAYLQE010000023.1:0-38125 GCA_964385835.1 uncultured Muribaculaceae bacterium
CATGTGCCCAACGGCCATACGATACCCCATACCAGACGCACTGCCTGATTCTTCCGTCCTAAACTGTTCTCGTATCTGGAAAGGTCTATTTTTGTATCTCCTTGCATTATAAATCAACAAATTCCGGTTTGGTATCAATATTCATCCTGTCCTTTACGATCCACTCATAAAGTCCTTTCATCATGGCGGCAACCTTATGCTGCTCGTATTTCTCTTCCATAAGCCTGCGGCCGTTCTTGCCCATCTCAAGCAATTCCGCATCCGTTTTGGAAAGCATCTCCGCAATCACACCTGCTATGGTCTCCGGATCATTGCTCCTCCACCAGCCGGCGTTGCATTCGTTGAGTTCCGACCATGGAGTGCCCAGGCTTGCATATACAGGAGTTCCACATATCAGCGCCTCCGGTACAATCATCCCGAAATTCTCCTGGGCGGACGGTACCATCAATGCCGACAATCCGGCCAGACGGTCATATTTGTCTTTACCGGAGACAAAGCCTGTGAACTCTACACTGTTCTCAAGTCCCAGACGCTTCACTTCATCTTTCAGCCACTGTTCATACCTGTCATCATACTTTCCCATTATCTGCAGGCTCACCATGCCTTGTTGTTCCTTGGGCAAACGGTCCAGCGCATAGATCAGGTTCTCTACCTTCTTGATCGGATGCAGACGGCCCAGGAACCCTATCTTTCTGCGCCCGCCGGAGCCGGTGAGAGGGATATCCTCAGGTTTAAGCTCCACGCCATCAGGGAATACCACGGCATTGGGTATGACAGCAATCGGACCTTTGTATCCGAACTCACGCACATGTTCAGCCTCCTGCCGGCAGGTCGCATGGATACATGACGCATTCATGATATCCTTGTTATACCACAGATTCAGGAGAATCCGTTTTTTCCATGCATGTACTCTCAAGGCTGTGGGATATAGCATGCCGTGAGGTGAAATGATATAAGGTTTTCCCAATTCACGTGCAATACGGCAGGTATCGTGGTTCACTCCCATCCAAAGCGCATTGGCATGATACAGGTCATATTGTCCGCGGCGCAAGAAATTCTGTACGTTCTTTGAGATAAAAAAGGGTGTACTGTAATCATTATCCACCTCTTTCAGCCAAGGCCGTCCTTCGCCGAGATTATGTTCCTTGCCAGACGCGCACCTTACGGTCAGCAGGTCCGTATCAGCTCCTATAGAATACAGGCCTTCCAGCAAATCACAGGTACAGGTGGAAGGACCTCCGGATCTGGCGGACATTCCGGATATCGTTTGTAGAACTTTCATATAAAATTATGCTTTTGAACAAGGTCCCTCCTTTATCGAAGTATCGCGTCCGTTCTTCAGGTCATCGATCAGATGAAGGAGGCTCTCCGCAGCGTGTTCCGGGCTCCAGAGACGTCGCATATTGTCAACGGCATTCTTCTGCATCTGCCGCATACTCTCCTTATTGTCCAGGAGCCACATGACTTTACAGGTAAGGTCTTCAAGAGCCTGCATGTCCGGATTGCCGAAACCAGCACCCGTTCTGGAACTGCGGAACATGAATCCGTTGTATCCGTCCTTTATCAGATACGGAGAACTGCCGATAGCATCGCTGGCGACAAGCACACATCCACATGACAGGCTCTCGTTGGCGACAGCGCCCCAGCCTTCATAACGGTCTGAAGTGAAAAGGAAAATATCGCTTTTCTTCATCGCCTCGCGCACACGGCCGTTAGGAACGCCGCCATGTACCGTAACGCAATCCTGAAGCCCAAGACTATCGATAAGACGTTCCGTATCTTCACGGCATTCACCGTCACCATACATATCCAGTTGAAACCTGTATCCGCTCCGTTTCAGCCTCTCAGCCAGCAATATGGGCAGCTCCGGATGTTTCAACATCAAATATCTGGAGCACCACATAAGTGGTGCTCTATTTGATGTGGAAACATCCGAGGATATTTCAACATCATTTTTACAATCGCACGTTTCCACGCGCGTGAAATATCCCCATTTGTAACATTTGTCTCTGAACGTGCCTAACCGTCTATGGTCATCCGCGGCAAACGCACTCATGCACAGCTTGTATAAAGGCTTGGTCTTCCAACTTCCGATATAATAAGCCAATAGCCACTTCATAAGCCGTGGCGAGGCGAGACTCTTCCAGCCATGCTTAAGCCACCTCTCACCCATCTCAAGGCTTAAAAGCCCGTATCTAAGTCTCTCTTTCTGGAAAGGCAATGACTCCACGCCGCTGAATATGCAGCATCCGGCGGTACGTGCCAGTTCCATCGCCTCATCATATGCTTCCTGAGATTCCCATGACCGTAACAGATACGGACGTTCAGAATAATTCTCCAGACCGCCTTTGCCGTCACCGAGGTCAGTCAGTTCCACAAAAGAAAAACTATGTCCTGTAAGTTTCCACAATTCATCGGCGACCGGTGCCTGATGCTGGTTAAGGACAACGGAATATATAACAACCTTTTTCATTATTTATTCTCGCAAGCCTCTGCTTTGTTGCGGCTGAATATCCGCCTGAATTCACCATAATTCTTGGGAAACAGGAATTGCCTGAAACGTCCCCTGAAAACAAGGACAGAGATAAGATAAGAGCAGAATACGATTATAAACTGCATGCTGACACCTGTCCACCAATAGACCATGCCCAAGCGATGCATCACAAAATATCCGGCATAACCTAAAAACGGACTTACGATATATATTGGTAATGATTCCTGACCGAATTTATAAAAAAGAGAATCATCTGACGTAGACTTGAGTTCAAAAGACTTGCACATCATCAGCATAAAGGCTAACGGCATCCAGAGCTGGAGGACTTTAAACCAGATATTTTCGCCGGTTTGGATCGTCATGGCACATTTGAAAACATAAATGATTGTACCGGAGACAAATAATAACGATGCGAAAGCAAAGACGATTGCCGGATTCCACGACCGGCATCTGCTGAATATCCATCTTATAATAACACCTAACAGCAAGAAATGTAAAGAGTTAATCGGTACAAACAAGTAATCAGGGATCGGAGGAAATGAATATATGTATGTGGCAAAAGCGTATAATTCAATCAATACAGACAGAAGCATAATGATTGCCTGTACCCATTTACTTGTATAGTAAAAAAAGTCCTTGAGCAACAGCGTCCACATCATGGCCGGCAAAAACCAGAGAGCCTTGTAGCCGCACATCTGTTTTAAAGATACCGCATCACAGCAAAGATACATCCGTAAAAGACCGGTACCGCTGAAATTGGCAAACCTTAACATCCCGCTGTAAAATATCATAAGAACTGTAGATATCACGAAAAAAGGCCAGTAAAACCTTGACAGCTGCTTCTTGACTGCGGATATTGTAAGGGGACTGCTGCCATAAAGAAATGGCAATATGAAGAAACACTGTACATGGAACGTATACAGATAGCTCATCACTCCATAACGCTCAAAAGAGATAGTAAAGGTCATGTTATGGCCCAATATGATCAGGAAAGTCAGAAGGCCTTTCAGCCATTGGGAATCCCGTCTACAGATGTAGCTGCAATTTATCTTCAAGGATTTGTCCATATTCAGGATATTCCGTTATACTGTAGACTGTGCCTATCAGCAGCCATAACTGGGTATTGAGAAAGTTGCCGCCGGCAAAAATGTATCCTTCGGCCATCATGTGAAAAATATAGAATATCATGATAGACAACAGGAAACTGCCTGTTGCCGATGAATAGTATGTCATCTTCCAGGCACGACTGAAAGCACCGATAAAAATGCCGAGTACACACAGGAATCCGAGAATGCCGGTCATGGACAATGCGCAAAGCCAAGAACTGCCAGTCTCCACACCGCCGGTTTCAACATTGATGGTGGAATTCTCGGATTCGGCATCCACGGAACCGAAACCGATTCCATACAGAGGACTTGATTCCCACTCTATGATACGCTGTTGCCAATGTCCTAAACGTGAATCGACATTCAGTTCTGTTATCTCCGTCTTGTTCTTCTCCCTGATTTTATCTGTATACCTGTTCCAGATAGGGAAAGATGCGAGAACAAGAATAAATACCAGCAGATATTTCTTAATCATTTTATCGAAATGCTGCCTGTTCCTGAAATATGGAAAAGCCAGCAAAGAGATAATGGTACCGATCAATGCAGCGCGTGAACCGGTCTGAAGTACGCACAGCAGTCCGCCGCCTATCATTATATAATAAACCCATTTTATCCATTTCTTACGCACCGTGTATTGTAGCTGATATAAGCAGAATAAGCTTGATACGGCAGCTACCGGTCCCATAAGCATAGAATGTTTCATGGCGCCTTCAAACCAGCCTTGAACAGAGTCGCGTCCCATACCCAGTCCAAGCATTATTATGGACACGGCTGTAATAATTGCCAATAGAATAGTCATGCCTGTAAAAAGCTGTACCCTCAGACCGGCGTTCCATTTTGAGATAAACATGGGCGATACAACCGCAGTCAACAGTATGAACGTGCCGAGTCTCTGCCATGGCTTGAACAGAGCAGGGATATCATTCGCCAGGATGCTTACAGCGGCGATTGCATACAGCATAAGCATGACACCGTTTGATTTTGATATGCCTTTGGACAAAATCATTAACAATGTGCCGAACATCATGGCATAATACCATATGCCCCATGAGAAAGGAAAAACGGATGAGCTGTTGCTTACAATCATAAAAGCGACCAGCCAACCTAATCTTATTGTCTGCTTATCCAACATAGCGATATTCTGTTACAGCAATTACTGCAGCCCGGAAGGCACTGCATATTTCTCGTTTCCCTAATATTTTATTGTCGGTAAATGCCACCAGCTATTCCTTGAATTTCTTTATCACTCTGGCAGGCACGCCTCCTACGCGTGTGAACTCTTCCACATCATGCGTCACGAGACTTCCTGCGGCGGCATGACTCATGCGGCCGAGAGATTTCTGAGGCAACAGGATCGATCTCACTCCGAGACTCGCGCCTTCATGTATCGTGACAGTGCTTGAAGTCCCTTCATACCCTATTATGCGCGGGCCGTCAGGGGTAATTGGGTGAAAACCGGTTAATATCATGGAATAATGGCCGACAAGACTGTAATCTTCTACTATGACTTTGCTTCCTTTGTTGCACATTATCACGGCTCCGAAGCCGACAAAAACATTGTCTCCCAGCACGACTTCACCATCTCCCCAGATCTTCACACCCTGAAACAGCTCAACATTATTGCCGATCTTCACTCCGGCCCAACGATAAAGTCTTGCCTTGAAACCATGCATGCCTGACGGGAGAATCGAGCTTGCCAGGTTTGCAAAATATAATCTTCTTGGAATCATACTTCCTTCTTCTGTTTTTTTCATCATATTGTTTTATCCGAGTTTATTTGGGAACACAAACTTTGGCATGATTAACTTTTTATGCATCACACAAAGGCGTCGCATATCTTTAGCCGCAACCTGAATTGCCTTACAGATGTCATAGGCCGTAATATCCTGCCACAGAACACGCCCTGCGACATGGCAGCTATCATAGCCGTTTATACAATCCCGTCAATTGTGCTGCTACGCTCTGTATGTCGAAGTTGCGCTTTCCTACAGACCAGGCACGTTCCGTATATTCAAGGGCGAGTTTCTTGTCTTTCAGCAATTTCACGATACCGTCAGCAAGGCCTTGAAGGTCATCTTCAGGCGTCTGTACGGCGATCGGAGCGTCTTCTGTATTAAACGAAGCAATATCTTCCAGCCCTCCTTTGCCTTCAAGAAAAGCAAACGGTGTCTTGAGAGCCATACATTCAATTATACTGGTAGGCATGCCTTCACTGACGCTTGTCATTACGAAACAGTCCAGGTCCTGAACCAATTGCGGCGCATCATTCCGGTAACCTAACCAATGAAAGCGGTTTTCCATCCCGTAATCGGCCACTATCTGCCTGCAGGCATCTATCAGCAGCCTGTCTCCGTCCCCCATTACCACAGCATGAGCTTCCGGAACCGACTGTAGCACTCTGCACATCACCTCCGTGAACTTCTCTGGCTGCTTTACATCAGCTATACGGCACGATGTTCCTATAACAGGGGTTTCTCCTGATACTCCGATAATGCGGTGCAGCGCATACGTGCAAGAAGGAGCCTCACCGAAGTCAAGCGGATTGTAGCTGACAATACTGTCACACTTGAAATTATCACCGCGTGCATTCTTAACGCCTTTGGAAATAAAGCACACGGCAGAATAACGGATATCGAAGATCCTGTTCATCCAGGCCTCCATACGCATCTTAAAAGTGACTTTTGTCACTTTATCGCATATGCCATGGATCGTTTTTACATATTTTTTGTTTCTGAAAAAGATGGCTGCGGCAATACGCGCCATAATAGCCATCACATGGATATGAACGACATCAGGATCATAATCCTTCATGACCCTATAGTAACGGGAGATTATAGGGAGATAATGGCCGTCAGGCGCATTGAGAGAGTATGTCTTCACTCCATTGGCCTCTAACTTTTCATTCAGTTCGCCCTTTGGCAATACCGTACAGACCGCCACTTCCATATCATCCTGCCGGTTGAGGGCGGGAGCGACAGTCAGTATGTGACGGTTTATTCCATCCAGCAAGGATGAGTTTGTCGTAAGCATCAGGACTTTCATACTGTATACACTGATTATAACGTAGGATTATAGAAATCTCATAGCTATCCTTATGGGAGCATATTGCCATATAGGATAGTTGTTAATATTCTTTTTTATGTATTGCACCCTGGCACGCAAAAGCAGCCTCATATACCATGGAATCGCGCAATGCTTTTTCATTGATTGCCATAACCGCTCAGTCAGGACAATGACCTCCTCCTTATCCTCGAAACCGAACTTTCCATAGATATCGCGGCAGGCCAGACCTTCGGAAATCACAAAACCAGACAGCATACGGACGAGCGACGGTTTGTTAACGAACAGTCCGGACATCCTGTTACAGATAAAGCAGAGGCTCTTGACCCGCTTCCGGTACGTTACGATGCCGTTTCTGGAACGGGATGCGGAGTCAGGGCGGCAACGTGCTATATAGCCGACTTCAGGAATAATGGCATAGGAAGGATGTTTTAATGCAACTTCACAAAGTGCGGTGAAGTCCTCATAGGATGGTATGTCTTCAGGAAAACGGACATCTTCAAGCAGGGACTTATGAAAATTCTTTCCGCAAAAAGACAATTTCCAGTCTCTTAGGGACTCACACATGAACACTTCTGTGTCGTTCTGATAATGGAGGCCTGTATTCAGACGAGGGACAATATACTCTGAACCATCCGCATCCTTGTCGAACCTCATGTGAGCCATCACGAGCGGAACATTGTGCTTTTCCGCAGTATCAACATATAGCTGGAATGTGCCTTGAGGAATAATATCATCAGAGTCGACAAATGTAATCCATTCTCCTTCCGCATGATCCAATGCAAGATTCCGTGCCTTGCTTACTCCCTTGTTCTCTGTGTGCAGGACCTTTATGCGGGAATCCTTTGCCGCATAAAGGTCACAGATTGCGCCGCTTGAGTCAGAAGAGCCGTCATCAACGAGAATAACCTCCATCTCAGCATATGACTGGCTCAGTACCGAATCCAGACAAGACGGCAGATATTTCTCAACATTATATACAGGTATTATTACCGAAAGCATATTTGACATCATACATGAAGTTGTCTGATTAAAAACATCTTGACTCTGTATGGCAGCCAAGAGCCGCCGGATATGATGATCGCAAGGGATATCCGCAAGCGGGCAGGAAATCCATGAGCCCGCTTTCTTACTTCGTCCAGAACATCCGGTGAATTGATGAAATCGTGATAGTTCTTTCTGAAAGCCTCGCTATCATCGCAAGAACGGCATAACTCTGTCAGCAATGCCATGCTTGCATCTTCAGATACCTTCCCGTACACAGAGGCATTTATATCATGATATTCTCTGTTTAATATACTTTGCAATTTAATGACGCTCTGCGTGTATAGAGAAACCGATGGCTTCGAATGCATCAGTGACCCTTGCCGCACACGGTAATTGACAAGTCTGGCATTACCGTACACTATCTTATTGCAGTATAAAGCCGTCTCGTATGCGAAAAGGGTGTCCTCGCCACGGTTCATATCCGTATTGAACCATAGTTTGTTGCTTATAATCAGTTCCTTTCTATAAAGTTTTCCCCATATAACGTAAAAATACTCATCGGGGAGTCCGCCAAGATCGTCACCGTCATATACAGTCCATGTGTCCTCATCACCCCCGGCCTGATATGCTGTGACGTGATCGTCTATGTTTCTTGACCTGCATCCTATGATATCGGCTTCTGACGAAGATATACGCGTATACATCCGTTTGAGAAAATCAGGTGCGAACAAGTCATCCGAATCGCAGAAGCAAATATACTCTCCGCGGCTGTGCATAATGCCGTAGTTCCTGGAGTAGCTTACCCCATGGTTCTGATTGTGAAAGACCTTGATACGCCTGTCCTTACTTGCATACTCGTCACAAATGGCGCCAGACGCGTCACTGCTGCCATCGTTAATGAGAAGCATTTCCCAATCGGGAAACGATTGGTGCAGGATTGAGTCCAGGGTATGTCTCAGGTATCTTTCAACATTATATACAGGGACAATAATGGAAATCAGTCCGGCTTTGCTTTTTTCAATATTTACTTCCATGCAGGCGGGACAAGTTTAATTTAAAACAAATCCTGTCATCTTCTTAACAGGCCGGTTATCCGATGAGTCATATTGTGGACAAATGCACACAAGAACAACACGGCAACAGGCAATGTCAAAAACAGGATATATGCGGACAATACGTCTGAAGCCGTATATAACCGCTTTAACAAAGGATAGACACATAATGCAAGCAGAAACGGATGGGCACAATAGATGAACATTGTTGCAGACACAAGCCAACCGGGCATCCGGATCTTTCCTGAGAATGCGTAGGCCATATTCATGACAGTTCCCGTTGCCGCCACACAAAATATAGCACGTATATGCACATAATAGTTGTTACTGGTGGGCAGAAACCATAGAATAACGGCTAAAGTCAATGATACGGCAACTGCTCCGATTAAAAGCCGGCGATTGCCGGAAAACAGATTCTTGCCGTTCATGCTGAGGTATGCCCCCCATCCGAAGAAAGCCCAGGCAGAACATGTGAGGCCAGGATATATGTCGGTGAACTTTGCAATGAAATATAGCATGAGCAATACGACACCCCAGATTTTCGTTTTCTTTAATATCCAATATAAGGCAGGAGACAGGACAACCATAACCATCAGGTCACGCAGATACCATAAATGAACACTTAAAGGAGTGATATTTCCAGGGACTGCCATCCCTAGGAAATTAACCGATACCGACGGTGAGCGTTCGCTATCCCAGAATATGTGCCAGTAACCGTGTTCAGACAACCATGAGATCAAACTATCGTATGAACGAAGTGACGTGAATAAGACTATAGCCACGGAGAATAATATCCAACCGGCATACGGGATAAACAATGATTTAAAGCGTTTCTTTAACTTGGCTGTATATTTGTCCCAATCCCATGTTCCGAGATTATAAAAAAACAGATATGCGGATATGGCGAAGAACACAGGGACCGCACATGCACATACAATACGCTGAATATAGGATTGGAATGCAATGTAACCGCTGTCAATACACGGTATGCGGGTATGTACGTAAATTACAAGAAGGGACATCGTGACCCGCAGGATACCTAGACTGCTTGAAAACCTTTGCTTTTCGTCCATGGACTATTTGAGATTGTCTGACAGGAATTCCATGCCCTCGCATCTCCATCCGGCAAGTTCCTGATCTACCCGTTCCCAATCGACAGGAGTGTTATACATATTCTTTATCTGTTCTTCTGTCGGCGCAGAAAGCAGCCGGTCTCCTAAGCCGAGACGTATGAGCAAAGATTTTATACGCTCGCTCCAGTCACCTCCCCATGCATCAAGAACCAGGCTTACAAACGGACGATGGTTGAGTATGCAGAACACCGTGCTGTGGAAAGAATCCGTAACTACAAAATGGGCGTTGCGTATGACGGAAATCCAGTTCTCAGGCGATAAGTTATAAAAAGCATTCCTGCCAGCAATCCGGCCACGAAGGCCGGTTACGGCACGCATCGGCCGGCAGCTCTCGCCGGCAATGACATCAGATGCCATACGTGCCGCTTCAGAAGGCTGGAATATAAAATTAAGGACATAATCATCAGTTGGCTCATGAATTCCAGTCAGTTGGGAAAAATCGCCAAGAAGAATAGTAGGATCAGGGACGGCAATGGCGTTCAATCCCATATCCGCGATCACTTTCTTGCCGCTTTCCTCGCGTATGCCTATGCCGCTGAATTTGCCAAGCATTGTACGGAAACGCTCCTGATATTCCTCGGCCAGCGTGCTGTTACCAAAACTGGCGGCGTATGACAATCGTTTGGTGCCTTCTGCAACAGAAGCTAACAGGTAAGTGTCATCAAGCTGTCCTCCGGAGGCAATAATATCAGGATTGAACACCTGATCACTACCTGTGATGATACAGTCGAAACCTGAGACTGCCTCACCGTAGGCATACCGTTTTCCTGTGAGGTGCAACTTCTTGTTGCAAAAACGTACAAATGTTTTTTTCCTTATATAATGGTCAATAAAACCTATGGCAGCTCCAGGGCGTTTGGGAAATGGAGGACGTTTGTTTTCACTTGCCCATGACGGACGGTAGTCTATTACTTCGACCGAATGTCCGATGCATTCAAGAACTCTTTGCAATGCATATGTCTGCAAAACAGCGCCGTAATTATATGCCCAGCTGAATGTGATTATACCAATATGCATAGAATTAACTGCTTAGCCTGAAATTGCTTATTTCGACATCAATTATATCTTGTGTTCCGGCATTCCAAAACAGCAACATGAAATAAGAATCACGGAGCCTGTCATCCTGTATGGAAACAGCCATCTGAGTTTTGCCATCAAAGGATATCAGCGACTCGTTTCCGTTGACTTCAATTTTTACATGAGTGCGCTTATGTAGAGGAATGCTGGCAGATTTCTCGATAAATGGAGGAAAGAAAGTGGCATGATCAACTACATCGAAATAAAGCTTTTCGTTGTCCTGCAATATGTAACGGAATCTGCGGCAAAGGGAGTCAGCATGAAAGCATATTTGCAGGTGCTCCCTTACTACTGAATGCGACGCAAAATCAAATTCTATGGAATATGTTAACGGGAGCCGCTTCTTTGATACCAGATATGCCCAGTTTTCTTTGTGAGGACGCCCGATTATCCGGATTCCATTGTCTATATGATTTACCGTTAAGTTTTCCGGAGTCTCAGGTCTCCTGCATAGCTTGCATTTATCGGTAAACTTGGCGGCCCGCCATAAAGATGTGCTCTCTGTGATATTACGCACATCCTGCGATGTTTCATCCATGATATCAAAAAAGTCCGACGGATGAATATATGTCTGGCGTATGAACCTGGAATGCTTCATATGAGGCATTTCTATAACTCCCGTACTCCAATATTCGCGTATTCGTCTGTCTTGTATCTGGATCAGTTTCCCAAGAATCTTCAGTAATGGACGATTGGTTTTACTTAACTCAAACAGCCAAATGAGAAATTTATTTATAATCATTTATGAAGTTTCTTTCGGATAACGGACTTCACCAACTGCCGCTCGCTAATGCTGAGTCCAAGGTAATAAATGCTTAAGGCATTTGATACTACCGTTGACAACCCGACTGTAAGAAAACGGGCAATGTCATCTTCCATTGAGAAATGGAGGATGACAGGAACAATAGCCGCAGCCATGATAACAAGAATCAGACGGAGAACAACATTCGTGAAATATTGACGCACGGGAAGATGTATCTGCTTGCTGGCAATCAGCAGGCGCGAGATGACAGCAATAATTTCTACGCCAAGATACACAAGGAACACGCCTTCTGCCGGAGAGCCAAGTCTCAATACCAAATAAGATATCGGGACAATAGTCATGAGGATTGTGCCTACTATGACATGGTACTTCTTTATATCGCCGGTAGCCACGACTCCTGTACCGATTGCATTTGTCATGCATTCCAAAGCAATTATGACAAACATAATGCGGCAGAAAGCAACGGTATGTTCAGGAACCTGTTTGAGCCAAAGTATAAGGATAGTATCCGTTTCCAGCATGATCGGGAGAGCAAAGATCGCAAGAAGATACACGGAAAATTTGCTGCTGCGGAAAATAAGAGAGTGCATCTGCCTATAATCTTTGGCCGCATAGTTCTTGATAATCTGGGGATTTATTGCCGTCTGGAAATTCGTCACGAATGTACGTACACTATGCTCTATCTGAAGCGAGATTGAGCGGGCGGCATTGACAACAGGGCCGAAGAACATGTTGATCAGCATATTGAGTCCCTGGGTATAACCAACATATGCAATATTGCCGAAAAGGCTCCACCCGGAGAAGCCGAGAAGAGACTTGAAAAGCTGCATATCGCTGACCCGCTGAAAGTACAGGTTCTTGAACTGTATGCGTACATACGTATAATAGAAAACCAGAAGCAGACATGTAGATAGCAGCATCATGATGGCATACCATACGAGTTTGTCTGTTGGAACCATATATACGACATATGCTATGGCAAGTTTGATGACAACGTCGGCAATGGCCATATATGCATAGACATTCATCCTTTCATATGAAATGATGACGCTGTTGAAAGGCACATTGAGAAGTGAAATGCAGCTCGTGAGGACAACGATGTGAAATACGATATCTGACATTTCACGTTTTGAGTCCGGGACTACCAGTTTCTCGGCAAGGAACCATTGTCCTATGGTCTCACATAAAACGAAGATGGCGAGCGCAAGAAATACATGGACGATTATAGATGCATTGTAAGTCTTGTTTATCTGATTCTTGTCACCTGTACCTATCGCATGGGCAAGATAGCGGAATATTGATGATGATAGCGAAGAGTTTATGAATCCGAACATGGAAACTATGCCTCCTAGAACTCCCCAGATGCCGAAATCCTCTACGCCAAGGGCATTAAGCACAACGCGCGAGGTATAGAGCGCCACCAACATGGTAACGAATGTGCGAAGGTAAAGAAAAACAGTATTCCTGGCTATCCGTTCATTGTTCGCTATGTTGTTATCTGTCATTTAATTGTTTTCAATATCATAGGGCATCTCAGGGGATTCCTCATACCAGGTATGAATCCATTATTCCCCTCCTGTTGCTACGGGGGCTTGCTTTCCCGCAAGATTATCATCACAAATTCCGATAATTGGATATTATCGGTTGTTCGCGGAGAAAGAATATTCTATACTTGAAGGATTAATTTTTTCAAATATGGAACAAATGACAAACAAAACTATTGCGGAGGCCATTGAGAGTTTCTTATGGCATTGCAGATTCGAGAGGGGACTCGATGACAAGACAATCAAGGCATATCAGGTCGATCTATTCCAGTTTGCCCGCGCGGTCGGCAAGAACTGTAGTCTTGCGGAGATAAACAAATGGGATATAAAGCAATATCTGCAAAGCATATCTCATTTCCGCCATAAGACCATAAAGCGTAAGGTGGCTTCCCTTCGGGCGATGCTTAACTATTTCGAATGCGAAGAAGAGTCATATATAAATCCGATGCGCAAGATGCAGATCCGGATACGTGAGGATATGCGGCTGCCGGTTGTAATGAATATAAATGAACTGAGTGAGATACTGCGTATGGTGCGCAGGCCTGTTGAGAAGTATACTGCTTATTCGGCAATTGCCGCCGTACGCAATGTGGCGGTTATAGAACTGTTGTTTGCAACGGGAATGAGGGTCAGTGAATTGTGCAATCTGCGGAATGAGGATGTTGATACGGCCCAGGGGACGGTACGGATAATAGGGAAGGGCAATAAAGAGCGGGTCGTATATGTATGCCAGGCCGACACGGTATCGGCTCTGATACAATGGATAAATGCAAGAGCGGACAACAATGCCGGACATCCGTTCTTTACAAACAGGCTGAAGAATGCGCTATCCCCTCAGTCCGTCCGTCACCTGGTGCGACAGCTTGTAAGGCAGGCAGGTCTGAAAAAACACATTACTCCGCATACTTTCCGCCATACGCTTGCCACCTTGCTGCTGGAGGAGGATGTGGATATCCGTTATATCCAGAGCATTCTGGGGCACAGCTCTATCTCGACGACCCAGATATACACGCATGTAAGCCTGAGCAAGCAAAGGCAGATATTCCAGATCAAGCATCCCAGAAGACATATATGAGCCAATGGCTTAAAAACTTAAGGAAGATTTTATATATAAATATTGATTATATATCAATCTCTTTATATCTTTGTGGGGTATAGATAAATGCGAAGTGGTAAAGAATCTTTGGCCATGCCAGGGTGAATATCCATGCCGAAGGAGGCTTGTTACGGCGGCAGGACAATGACCGGAAAGGCTGAAGGTTCAGTTGCGGACAAGACTATGCTGCCGTGGTGTGCAAACTGTATGGATATGAGGCATGACGCTGTCTGTGAAAGAAATAATATTAGGAAAAGACTGTTGGAACAGTATCGTGACACATTATGAAAATCTCGATAGTTACCGCGACATATAACAGCGCAGGGACGGTGAAGGATACGCTGGAGAGTGTTCTCGCGCAGGATTACAAGGATTATGAGCTGATCATAAAAGACGGCGGTTCTAAGGACGGAACCCTTGATATCTGCCGCAGGTATGAGCCGGAATTCGGCGGCAGGATGCGTATCATATCGGCGCCTGACAAGGGAATCTATGATGCCATGAACCAGGGCATTGCCGCCGCTGCAGGTGAGGTTGTGGGCATTCTGAATTCTGATGACTTTTATACGTCTCCTGACATCCTGACGGCCGTTGCCGGTACATTCGGCAGGGAATCCGGGATTGACGCCGTGTACGGCGATGTGAAGTACGTCGACTGGAACGACACCTCCAGGCTCGTACGCCATTATTCCAGCAAGATCTTTTCCCGCGGCAAGATGCGCATGGGATTCATGCCGGCGCATCCGTCGTTCTATTGCAGGAAGAGCGTGTATGAAAAGTTCAAGCTGGACGGCAATGGGATTCCCGGATTTAAAGGCGACACCTCCTGCGCCTATTTCAATACCACGTATAAGATAGCGGCGGATTTCGAGAATCTGTTGAGGCTTATATACGTGCATGACATAAATCTGCGCTATATAAGGAAAGACTTTGTAACCATGCGCAACGGAGGCGCTTCATCTTCGGGTGCCGCTTCTCACAGACAGATCAACATAGACCAGATGCGTGCCTTTAAAGAGAACGGAGTATATTCAAATTATTTCCTGATAGGCTTGCGCTACTGTTATAAGGCAGGCGAGGTCATAATGGGCAAACTTCACAGATAATGGGACCGTCGGCCGATAGGGATGTTTTCGCGTCAGGCGTTTCCGGGCGTCAGCTGCTTGCGCTGCTTGAACTTGCCGTGACCGGCAGGACTTCGGCCGTGCTTGATGCCGCCAACCTTAATTGGCCGGAGATATACAGGCTTGCCGAGGAACATACCGTGCCGGGGATAGCTTTTGCCGGAATAGAGAGAATGCCGGGGCATCTCGTGCCTGAAACGGACCTGCTGATGGAATGGTACGGGCAATGCGAGTATATCAAGGATGAGAATGCAAATGCCGATGCCGCCTGTGAGAAGGTGATCGCCAGGTATTCAGATGACAGTACATCTGCAGTGATCATAAAAGGGCAGGCGACAGCCCGCAGGTACGGTTCTTTGTCCGCTCTGAGGTATCCCGGGGATATTGACGTCTGGGTTGTCAGGGGAAATGACCTTAAGAAAAGCCGTGATATCATCGCGCGCGAGATCCTCAGGGAGAATCCGGGCACATACGTGCAGTTTATCCATGCTGATGCTCCGGAGGTGGACGGCGTGTCAGTTGAGGTCCATTTTACTCCCATCAATTCCACCAGCCCCTTCTTCGACAGACGTGTACAGCGATATTTTGCCGCGGCTCTGTCCCGCTGCGTGAATCATTCGCTTCCTGTAGATGCGGATCTTGTGCATCAGCTGATGCACCTGCGCAAGCATCTGATCAATGAGGGAGTGGGGCTGAGGCATGTGTGCGACTTTTATTTCACGCTGAAAGACTTCAATGCGTCCGTCTGCCGCAGGGATGAAATGGTGGAAACGCTCAGATATCTGGGCGTGTATTCATTCGCGTGTGCGATGATGTACATCATGAAAGAGGGTTTCGGCCTTGCGGAGGAAAATCTGCTTTGTCCGCCTGATGAAAAACGCGGGCGCTTTGTTCTTAAGGAAATCTTCAAGGGCGGCAACTTCGGAAAATACGGCACGGAAAAAGGGGAGCAGGGAAGATCCCGGCTTGCGCACCTGCGATATTATGCTGCCCTCGCTTTCCGCTGCGTCAGATATTTTCCGTCCGAGTCCCTTTGGAGCCCGGTGTACAGGATCCGCATCGGACTGTGGAGGAAATTCAAAAGATTCTGACATGAATGACACGAGTATGACCGGTACGGAAAGGCATCCGCTGGAGCCGTTCGTTCCCGATGGAGCGAGGATATTGATGCTCGGGAGTTTCCCGCCGAAGAAAGAACGCTGGTCGATGGAGTTCTTCTATCCGAACTTCATCAATGACATGTGGCGTATAATCGGGCTGATATTTTTTGAGGACAAGGAGTATTTCATCGCAAGGGACGGCAGCGGCAGGCTGCAGAAAAGGTTTGACAGGGACAGGATCGTGTCATTCTGCAGGGAAACCGGTATTGCCATGTTCGACACCGCGACAGAGGTCAGGCGACTGAAAGACAATGCCTCGGACAAATTCCTGGAAATAGTCGGGATTACGGATATTCAGGCCCTGCTTGAAAAGATTCCCAAGTGCTCTGCGATAGTCACGACAGGGCAGAAGGCGACTGATATAATTGTCGGCACATTCGGCTGCGAAGAGCCTAAGACTGGAGGTAAAACGGGCGTTACGATACATTACGGTGACGGAAGCGTAAGGGAAATGACATTCTACCGGATGCCCTCCTCTTCACGTGCCTACCCTCTGCCTATAGAAAAGAAAGCGGAATTCTACCGCCGGATGTTCACCGGCGAAGGGCTTCTTAGGTAGCTTCCGGCCAGCCCCACCCATGCGGTATAAAAGATTTTTCATGCTGGTCCGGTCATATGATTGCAGTGCCCGTGAACCGGATCATTGACAATCGGCCAGTGCAACGTCCGCTGGCGTATCGGATGCAATGTGATTGAGGTATGGCGGCCATCTGCGCTCCGGTCTCAGGAGATCACACGGATATTTTCCGCATAAAAGACGGACGTTTGAAATTAATTCCGTGCCGATTTATACATATTAATGATAAAAACGCTATATTAGTGGCGAAACCGGAGCCGGGAGGAACGTTTCCTTATGGCAGGCCGGTGAACCATTAAACATTTTACGCTATGGAAGTTAAATTTTATTTGTGCCGCACCTGTGGAAACATTATCTGCAAGGTTGTGGATTCGGGCGTCACACCCGTATGCTGCGGCTCCGAAATGGAATTGCTGGAGCCTCATAGAGTCGACAATGGCATGGAAAAACACGTTCCTGTACCGGAGCGTATCGACCCTTGCACATTGAAAGTTAAAGTCGGATCGGTGCAGCATCCTTGCACCCCGGAGCATTATATCATGATGATCGCTTTGGAACTGGAAGACGGCATAGACATCAGGCTTCTCGGTCATGGCGAGGGTTGTGTGCCGGAAACCGAATTCTCATGTCAGAAGGGCAAGGCTAAAGGAGTATATGCGTATTGCAATATCCACGGCCTGTGGTACGCTCCCGTATCCGAAGAATAAAAGCCTTTTAAGAAGCATGAATACCGGAGATGACCGAGAGGCCGGCACAAAGCTCTGAAAGCAGGATGTCCGGAGGCAAATCGGGGCCGTCTCTACTGAAAACGCCAGACGGGCCGGACTAATGATCTTAGCCGGCCCGTTTTTTGCGAAAAATGTCTATCTTTGCCAACACGGATGCGGAAAACCGTTCTGGCGGCTTATTGTTTAATGATTAATAAAATGTAATGCTTATGAACTTTATCGGAAATATCTTCTGGCTTGTATTCGGCGGCTTGCTTACCTCCGCTATGTACATGATAGCCGGCCTGCTGTTCTGCGTGACCATAGTGGGAATCCCTTTCGGATATCAGCTGATGAAAATAGGCCTCTACGCACTGTGGCCTTTCGGCCGTGAACTGGAGTTCGGCTCCAGCGAGCCAGGCTGCCTGTCTACAGCGGGCAATATACTCTGGATCGTGCTCGGCTGGTGGGAAATCGCTCTGATCCACCTTGCCTGCGGTATAATCTTCTATATAACCATCATCGGCATACCTCTGGGCATCACTCACTTCCGTATAGCCAAACTCTCCCTGTTCCCGTTCGGACAATCGATAAAATGAGACAGTCTGGGAATATAAGGATAGCGGTGGCGGGGACAGGCTATGTCGGCCTGAGCATGGCGACATTGCTGGCGCAGCATCACAAGGTGACGGCTGTGGATGTGGCTGCGGATAAGGTGGACAAGATAAACAGGCGCATATCGCCATTGAAGGACGAGTACATAGAAAGGTTTTTTGCGGAGAACAGGCTGGACCTTACGGCGACCCTCGACGGCGAGGCGGCGTACAGGGATGCGGATTTCGTGATAATAGCCGTCCCTACCAATTATGACCCGGAGAAGAACTTTTTCGACACCAGCCATATAGAAGATGTCATAGACCTTGTGCTTAAGGTGAATCCCGATGCCGTGATGGTCATCAAGTCCACCGTTCCGGTGGGATATTGCCGCCGTTTGTACGGACGTTACGGCTGCGGACTGAAACTGCTCTTTTCGCCGGAATTCCTGCGCGAGAGCAAGGCTCTGTACGACAATCTGTTTCCTTCACGCATCATAGTGGGCATGCCATATGCCGCAGACATCAGCCATGAAGGCCATGCGGCTTGCCGGACAGTGGGCGGACATGCCACCGCGGATGAGTGCCGGCGAACGGAAGAAACCGGCAGGTACGGACTTTCCGAGGAAGCGGAGACGTTCGCCGCCCTGTTGCAGGAAGGTGCATTGAAGCAGGATATACCGGTACTTATGATGGGCAATACAGAGGCCGAGGCCGTGAAACTGTTCGCCAATACATATCTGGCTCTGCGCGTGTCATATTTCAATGAACTGGATACGTATGCGGAAATCAAGGGCCTGAATGCCGCCGATATTATAAAGGGCATAGGACTTGATCCGCGCATAGGAACACATTACAACAATCCGAGTTTCGGATACGGAGGCTACTGCCTGCCGAAAGATACGAAGCAGCTGCTGGCGAATTATCAGGACGTGCCGCAGAATATGATGACGGCGATCGTGGAGAGCAACCGCACGCGAAAGGACTTCATTGCTGACCAGGTGCTGAAAAAGGCGGGATGGTACGGCTACAGCGCCAACAACCAGTATGATGCCGGCTCTGTGAACGTTGCCGGGAACGGCACGCAGATGCCGCCGGTCGTGGGCGTGTACCGTCTCACGATGAAGAGCAATTCTGACAATTTCCGCCAGAGTTCCATACAGGGCGTGATGAAGCGCATCAAGGCGAAAGGGGCGTCGGTAATAATTTACGAGCCGTCTCTGGAGCCCGGCACTTTCTTTTTCGGGAGCGAGGTCGTCGGAAATCTTGATGAATTCAAGCGCATGAGCGCCGTGATCATAGCGAACCGCATTGACGCCTGCCTCTCTGATGTGAAGGAAAAAGTATATACGCGTGACCTCTTCGGACGGGACTGAACCGTTTGAAACCCCACTTTTCAGGGGGGGGGTAGGATTTAAAGGTTTTTCCGCCGGTTTTTACAGATTTTGGGGTGTAAAAACCGGCGGAATATCTTGTTTACACAATAATTTGCTAACTTTGCAGGACTAACGGTTGTTGTTAAACGGAACTTAATTTATGAATAATGTCCTTATTGCGGTTTGCGTGTCGGCGTTTGTTGTGATGCTGATGGTCGAATGGGCTTATTTCAGGATTCTTCGCATAGCCAAAATCAAGAAACTGACAGATAATCCCAATTCCCGCAAATTGCAGCAAGAGCCTATCCCTGTAATGGGCGGCATAGTTATATTCTTGGGTGTCGTCACAGGTGTATTCGTGACCTCGGCGATGCATACTTTTCTGGGAATGGAACTGTCATCGGTTTTTCTTCCCGTATTGACGGCCCTGACCCTGATGCTGTATATCGGCGCGATGGACGATGTCATCGGCCTTTCTCCGAAATCCCGTTTCATCATCGAGATCCTTGCGGTGCTTGGCATCGTCTATTCTTCAGGATACTGCATAGACTCGTTCCATGGACTCTGGGGCATAGCCTCGTTCAACTGGTGGTATGCCGTGCCTCTTACAATATTCGCATGTGTCGGCATCATCAACGCCATGAATATGATAGACGGCGTGAACGGCCTTTCCAGCGGCCTGAGCCTCATATACTGCTGCCTGTTCGGAGACGTTTTCATCAGAACCGGAGACGTGAGCAATGCTGTGCTGGCATTCTCTATGGTGGCGGCCCTGCTGCCGTTTTTCATACATAATGTTTTCGGTCTCAAGTCACGCATGTTCCTTGGCGATGCAGGCACGATGATACTCGGTATGCTGATGGCATGGTTTACGGTATGTCTGGTCAGCAACGGCCATGCGGAGCTCTATCCGCGGACTGACAGCGATCTGAACGTGGTGGCGTTTGCTCTTGCCGTACTTAGCCTTCCTGTGTTCGATACCCTAAGGGTGATGACGATGCGCATCGTGCACAAGAAGAGCCCTTTCCATTCGGACAAGACCCATCTGCACCATGCTTTCGTAAGCGCCGGCTTTTCCCATAGCATTACGGCTTTGTCCGAGATCGTAGTGAATCTTCTGGTGATTGCGGCGTGGTACATATCCGCAAAATGTTTCCATGCCTCGTGCGATGCCCAGCTCTATACCGTTATTACGGCCGCTGTCATTCTGGTGTGGGGAACGTATACGATCCTGCACCTGAATGCCAAGAAACACAGCAAGTTCTTCCACCGTCTCGCCAAGTTCGGCATCAAGACCCATCTGGGACGCACTTCGTGGTGGAAAAGGATCACCGCTTTCCTGGACGCTCCGGAAGAAAGGCTTATAGCTGAAATCGATGCAAGAAAAGAGGAGGCGAGACCGGTGTCCTCCGAGAGGTTTCTGGATATCGATACCTCTGACGATTGGGAGATGGACCGCAAGAGGATCTTCGATTACTCAAGAAATTATGCCGAGGTTTATGTGACCGACATACGCAAGAATTCAGGAGCGAATCCGAAGAATGTCTATGCTATCATATCGGAAGAAATCGATGCCGGATATATGAAGATAATAAGGGAGGATGAAAACGGCTTGATGGATATAGTCACGGTGATTGAAAAGAAATAAAACTTTTATACAATATGGGATATTTTTGTAATGCTATCAGGATTATCGGCATGGGCGCGGCTCTGCTGACGGTGACAACCAATGCTTTCGCATGGGGACAGAAAGGACATGACGTTACCTGCGCAGTGGCGCAGAAACATCTTACAAAGAAGGCCGAGAAGAAGATTTCGGCGGTTCTGGATGGCAAGAGCATAGTTTACTGGGCTAACTGGCTCGACAATGCCAGCCACACCGATCAGTATGCCTATACCAAGACATGGCATTATAAGAACATTGATGCGGACGAGGCATACGAGACTGCGGCACTGAACGAAAAAGGTGATGTGGTAGTGGCCCTGAACGGGATTATCGCGGACCTGAAAGGCGGCAAGCTCAGCCCTGAGCAGGAGGAACTCTCTCTGCGCATGCTGGTGCACCTGATGGGCGATCTGCACTGCCCTATGCATATGGGCCACAAGAGCGATGCTGGCGGAAACAAATGGCAGGTGCAGTATTTCCGCTCCGGAAAGAACCTGCACGGCATCTGGGACAGCGACCTTGTGGAGAGCGCTCACAAATGGAGCCGCAGCGAGTGGGTGGAGGAAATCGACCGCTCCGGAAAAGCCGAAGTGAAGGCTATCCAGGCCGGCACTCCTGACGAATGGGCTAAAGAGACCTATACCATCACGCGCGAGATATATGACACCACTCCGAAAGGCTCGAAGCTTTCTTATGACTATGTGAGCAAATGGGCTCCTGTCATAGAGCGGCAGCTGGAGCGCGGCGGCCTGCGTCTTGCACGTATCCTTAACGAAATATACAAATAACGGAATGAGAACGGCAATTTACGGAGCGGGCTCCCTGGGAACTATCCTGGGAGCCTATATTACAAAGAACGGGGGTCAGGCGGATCTGATCAACAGGAACAGGGCTCATGTGCAGGCCCTGCAGAACAACGGAGCACAGGTGTGCGGAACCGTCAGTTTCACACAGAAGGTCATCGCATACACGCCAGATGAGATGTCGGGAGTGTATGATATAATATTCCTCATGACAAAACAGCAGCAGAATGCCGAGGTCGTCAGCCGTCTGAAGGATTTTCTGGCGCCTGACGGCGTTATCGTCACCCTGCAGAACGGTCTTCCGGAGCTGGGAATCGCTGAGATTGTCGGCGAGGACAGGACATTGGGCTGTACCGTGGCCTGGGGTGCCACCATGCTGGGCCCCGGAGTATGCGAACTTACCAGCGAGGCCGACAGCCTTACTTTCTCGCTCGGCTCCCTGATAGATCTGAACTCCCTGCCTTTATCTGCCGGCGCGCGTTTCCACTATCCTGAGGTGAAAGCCCTGCTGGAACTTATGGGCCCTGTACATGAGGATGCGAACTTCGTGGGCGGCAGATGGAGCAAGCTGCTTATAAACTGCGCGTTCAGCGGTATGAGCGCCGTATGCGGATGCACTTTCGGCGAGGCCGCAGGCGACAGGAAATCGCGCCGCGTGGTGCAGGCCCTCATCAAGGAATGCATTGACATCTGTGCCGCCGGAGGAATCCATATCGAGCCTATCCAGGGCAAGGATGTCGTAAAACTTCTGAATTATGACGGACCTGTAAAGAAGGCAATATCTTTCATGATCATCCCTCTGGCTATCAAGAAGCATGCGGCCCTGAAGGCTTCCATGCTCCAGGACCTGGAGAAAGGCAAGCTGACCGAAGTGGACGCCATAAACGGCGCGGTGTCGGCATACGGCCGCAAGATAGGCTTCGCTACCCCTTATAATGATAAGGTCGTGGAGATAATACATGCCATCGAAAGGGGAGAGAAGAAATGCGGCATGCAGAACGTTGACGAGTTCAGCTTCTGATAGCCGGGAATAAGTTTCAACAAACGGACGATATACGCTATGTCACGCGAAAAGGAACTTTCCAGGATTACGCTCTGGGGTGCTGTCGCAAATGTGGCTCTGACTGCGGTGAAGTTCCTCGCCGGCTTTCTCGGCAAGAGTTCCGCCATGCTTGCGGATGCCGTGCACTCCATGTCGGATCTTGTGAGTGATGTCGTGGTCCTTGTGATGGTTAAGGTGTCCGCAAAGGACAAAGACAAGGGGCACGACTACGGATACGGCAAGTTCGAGACCTTGGCTACCCTGGCGGTGTCGGTGCTGCTGATCGTGGTCGGAGCCGAATTGCTTGCAGACGGAGTACGTAAAATAAAGACCGTGATTGACGGCGGTTCCCTTGACAGCCCGGACAGAATCGCATTGTGGGCGGCGCTGCTCTCTATCGCAGTCAAGGAGGCATTGTACCAGTGGACAGCCGCGGTGGGGCGGAAGAACAACAGCCCTGCCGTGATATCGAACGCCTGGCATCATCGCACGGATGCCTTTTCATCAGTAGCGTCGGCCCTTGGCATTGGCTGTGCGATTGTCCTTGGCGGGAAATGGGCTATCCTGGACCCTGTGACCGGATGCCTTATCTCTGTCTTCATTTTCGTGATAGCTGTGAAGATGTGCGTTCCGGCTCTCAACGAGCTTACGGACGGCTCTTTGCCTGAGGAAATGGAGACGGATATGCGTAACATTATCTCGGCTGTGCCGGGCGTGCTCAACGTCCATGCCATGAAAACACGCAGGATCGGACCCAATGTGGTCATAGAATGCCACCTTGTGGTGAGCGGCGATATAAGCGTAAGCCAGGCTCACCTGATCACCGATGCGGTAGAGACCGCCCTGCGTGCGAAATACGGTCCCGAGACCCATATCTCCCTGCATGCCGAGCCATATGCTGACGGCATGAATTAGAACCTCGTATGCCGTCCTGTCAGGCAGATGCTTTTCAGTGCGGCGGCCTGATGCTTTTCCGGGAGGATCGGGCGTGAATTGAATGGGTTTATACGCAAAGATTCCGAACTTTCCGTCTCCGCGGTTGTAATCGCAGGAAATAATCGTTATTTTTGTATGTTAACCATACAATGAAATTCCCGATGAAAAACTTGATGAGACGGCTGCTTCTGATATTCGCGGCCGAAATGACGGCCATTTCCGCTATGGCGGAAGAACTGCCGTGGCGTACGACGCAGGTGAACCAGATAAACCG
The DNA here is from genome assembly GCA_964385835.1 of uncultured Muribaculaceae bacterium. Lineage (GTDB taxonomy): Bacteria > Bacteroidota > Bacteroidia > Bacteroidales > UBA932 > Cryptobacteroides. The sequence goes on from CAYLQE010000023.1 coordinate 24,571, forward strand.
TCTGCCCATGCATGCGGATTATGTGTCCGATGCGCCGGCGATGAGCCTGGACGGAATATGGAAATTCCAGTGGTTCGAGAATCTTGGAGACCGGCAGGACGGTTTTTACAAAACCGGCGTTGATGACAGCACATGGGCGGAAATGCCGGTGCCCGGTGTCTGGGAGCTTAACGGTTTCGGAGATCCTTTATATATAAATGTAGGTTATGCCTGGAGGGGACATTATGACAACAATCCTCCTTATGTGCCTGCGGAACATAATCATGTCGGACAGTACCGGCGCAGTTTCATGATTCCTGCGGAGTGGAAAGGCAGGGACCTTATCCTCAGCGTGGGCTCGGCCACTTCCAATATCCAGGTTTTCGTGAACGGAAAATTCGCCGGCTACAGCGAGGACAGCAAACTGGCGGCAGACTTCGACATCACGAAGTTCGTGAAGTTCGGACAGGAGAATCTCATCGCTTTCGAGATTCACCGCTGGTGCGACGGCACTTATATGGAGGACCAGGATTTCTGGCGTTTCAGTGGCATCGCGCGCGGCGTCAGCCTTACGGCCCGTCCGAAGAACAGGGTACAGGATCTTCGCGTGAGTGCCGGGGCGGACGGCTCGCTCGGCATAAATGCCGTGCTGAAAGGCCGTCCGGACCGCATAGAATATGCGGTCACAGGTCCTGACGGCGTCAGGACCGTGTTCCCCGGCCCGTCTGTCGAAACGGTGATGCCGGATGTACGTACATGGAGCGCGGAGACTCCGGAGCTTTACAATCTGCAGGTGCGCACATACAGCGGAACGAAACTGACGGAGACGCTTTCGCTGGATTTCGGCTTCCGTACCATAGAGATCAGGGACCGTCAGGTGCTTGTGAACGGAAAGCCTGTGCTTTTCAAGGGCGCTGACCGCCACGAACTCAGCCCGACGGGCGGTTATGTGGTGAGCGAAGAAGAGATGCTTTGCGATATCCTCATTATGAAACAGCTGAATATCAACGCTGTGCGTACGAGCCACTATCCTAATGACCCGCGCTGGCTCCGCCTTTGCGACAGGTACGGCCTGTATGTAGTGGACGAAGCGAACAACGAGAGCCACGGCATGCAGTACTGGGAGACCACACTGGCGGCGAATCCAGCCTACGGGACGACGACGGTGGAAAGAGTGCAGCGTATGGCCCAAAGGGATATCAACCATCCGTGCGTGATTTTCTGGAGCCTGGGCAATGAGGCCGGTAACGGGCTGAACTTCGAGAAAGCGTATCTATGGCTTAAGGAGTTCGATCCGTCCCGTCCGGTTCAGTACGAGCGTGCATGCGACATCAACGCCGACAATAATCACGGCGCCGTTTTCCAGTCGGACATAATGTGCCCGATGTATGCGGATTACGGGCGTTCGGAACTTATCGCGCAGACGGATCCGAGACCTTTCATACAATGCGAATATGCTCATGCCATGGGTAATTCGATGGGAGGCCTGAAAGAATACTGGGACCTTGTAAGGAAATATCCGTCATATCATGGCGGCTTTATATGGGATTTCGTGGATCAGGCCGTTAAATGGCCGTCAGATGCTGCGGGAACGGACCATATCTATGCGTTCGGCGGTGATTTCAACGATTATGACGGCTCTGACAACAGCTTCAACTGCAACGGAATAATAGCTGCGGACAGAAGCCTTCATCCTCATGCATACGAGGTGAAATACCAGTATCAGGATATCTGGACAGGCTACAAGGGTGACGGAACCGTGGAGGTGAGCTCGGAGAAATTCTTCATCAGCCTGGACCGTTATGATCTGGAATGGACGCTCGTGTGCGACGGCCGCGCTGTGAAGAAAGGTTTCGTATGCGCCCTGGACGTTGCTCCCGGACTTTCACGTGAATATAAGCTTGGCTTCGACGATGCGGAGCTCGCTTCTCTGAAAGGCGAGATCCTGCTGAACTGCCGTTATATATTGAACAGGGCCGACGGTATTCTCGAGGCGGGTACGGAACTGGCGCACCAGCAGTTCGTCTTGCGTGAGGGCGGCGTGTCTTTGCCGGCGTATGTCCTGAAAAAAGGAAAGAATATAAGGCCTGAATATGAATTCGACCCTCAGAGCGGCTTCCTCTGTTCCATAAAGGCGGGTGCGGCTGAATATCTCGCTTCTGAACTGAAACCTTGTTTCGGACGCGCCATGACAGAGAACGACCTTGGCATGGGATGGGAGAAAAAGGCTGCGGCATGGCAGTATCCGGAGTTCATGCTGCTGGACATGTCCGTGGACGGAAACGTTACGAAAACTCTGCATGAGGCGGCAGGACTCGGCAAGATAGAGATGACCTATACCATCAATGATGACGGAAGCATGACCGTTCATCAGCGGCTTTTCGATATAGAAGCGGACGCTCCTGAATATATGAGCCGTTTCGGAGTGGAATTCGCAATGCCGGGCGGGTTCTCGGATCTGAAATACTACGGTCTTGGACCGTGGGAGAATTATTGTGACAGAAACAGCGCCGCCATAAAGGGCCTTTATACAGCCAGGGTGGAGGATATGTATCATTATGGATATGCACGTCCTCAGGAGAGCGGCACGCATTGCGGTGTCAGCTGGATCGAGGTTTCGGAACTTTCGAAGGCCGGGCTGTCCGCCGTGGCGGAAAACGGGGAGTTCTCTTTCTCCGCCCTGCCGTTCGGCCGCCGCGACATCGACATGAGCATTACAGGCGGACAGCGCTGGGACCGCGGCGACCAGCGTCATTCCCTGGAACTGAAGGCTCTCGCACATGAAGGGGAGCGCAGCAAGGGAAAGACATGGATCAACCTGGACCTCAAGCAGATGGGTCTCGGCTGCATAACTTCATGGGGATCATGGCCACTGGAGCGTTACATGGTGCCGGCACGTGAATATGAATTCGGATTTACCTTGATTATATATTAACCGTTATACAATGAAGCGTTTTACAAATTTATTCTTCGCCATGTTCGCTTCCGCTTCCGTATTCAGTGCGGGGGCTTACGAACAGAAAGGCGATTTTATCAAGACGGAGTGGGCGTCGCAGGTGGGACCAGGGAACGCGCGTCCGGAATATCCTCGTCCGCAGATGGTCAGGAAGAACAACTGGACGAACCTCAACGGTCTGTGGAATTATGCCATAGCTCCTGCCGGCGGGAATGTGATGCCTCCGGCAGAGGGGGAGATTCTTGTTCCGTTCTGCGTGGAATCGTCCCTTTCAGGTGTAGGAAAGCGCCTGGAGCCCGGTCAGGCCCTGTGGTATCAGAGGACGATCGCAGCTCCGGCAAAGAGTGAAGGCAAGCGTCTGCTTCTGCATTTCGATGCGGTGGACTGGAGCGCAGAGGTTTTTCTGAATGACAGGTTCATAGGCAGCCATACAGGCGGATTCACCGCCTTTACTTTCGATATCACGGAGTATCTGGCAGAAGGACCTGCTGATCTTAAGGTCAAGGTTACCGATCCTACCGACAGCCCTGATGCCTGCATCCCGAGAGGCAAGCAGGTGAGCGAGCCTGACGGAATATGGTACACTCCGGTTACCGGCATCTGGCAGACAGTTTGGGTCGAGGCGGTGTCTGACAAGGCTTATATCTCTGACTACAACGTGACTACAGACATCCGCACAGGGGAGATTACGGTAGATGTGCAGTGCACGGATTCCGCCGCCGGTGACAAGATCCGTGTGGACGTACTGCGTCCGAAGATAGGATACAATCCTGAAAAACCGGGCTGGACCCTGTTCCGTAAGGGAAGGGCCACGGTAAATGCGGGCGAGAGCGCGACAATAAGGCTGCGCCGTCCGAAACTCTGGACCGTGGACAAGCCGTATCTTTACGGATTGCGCATAAGTCTTATCCGTGACGGCAAGACAATCGACCGTGTGGACGCTTATACTGCGCTTCGCAAGGTGGACAAGAAAGCCGATGAAAAAGGCGTGCTGCGTCTTGCCCTGAATGACAATATACTTTTCCAGTTCGGTCCTCTGGATCAGGGCTGGTGGCCTGACGGCCTGTATACCGCTCCTACGGCGCAGGCCATGCTGTTCGATATAGTCAAGACCAAGGAACTCGGCTTCAATATGATACGCAAACATATCAAGGTGGAGCCTGCGCGCTGGTACTATGACTGCGACCGCGAGGGTATGATGGTATGGCAGGATATGCCTTCCATCGCATTCTATGCCCATCCCGGAGACTGGAGCCAGGGCAAGGATTATTACGGTTCGGGCCGCGACTATCCTGCGACCGAAGTCCAGAAAGAGAATTATTATAAGGAGTGGGCCGAGATAATCGGACAATTCGGGAAGTTCCAGTCTATAGTGGTATGGGTGCCTTTCAATGAGGGCTGGGGCCAGTTCGATACCGAGGCGGTATGCGAATATACCCGGAAACTGGATCCTTCACGGCTTATAAACGCGGCGTCCGGAGGCAACTGGCGTCAGGCAGGCGATATTCTGGACAGCCACCATTATCCACAGCCTCTTATGCGCATCCTTGATCCGGCTATGGTGAACGTTCTGGGCGAGTATGGCGGAATCGGCCTTCCTGTAGAAGGACATACATGGGATATAGGCAAGAAGTGGGGCTATGTGCAGTATGACAGCGAAGAAAAGGTTACGGACACATACTGCATGTATGTGCAGGACCTTCTGGATATCAAGCAGAACGACTGCTGCGCCGCTGCCGTATATACGCAGACTACGGATGTCGAGGGCGAGGTGAACGGCTTCTATACCTATGACCGCGCCGTGCTTAAGATGAATGCCCGGCGCGTACGGGAGGCCAACCTGAGGGTGATAAACGCTCCTGACGTGCCTGAACTTCCGCTTGTCACTCCTTCTGATTTTCATGTGCGTACCGACAAAGGACGTTACCTGAAACTCTATACTTTACGCAATGGCGATCTCACGATGCAGGTGACCGATCTCGGTGCGAGGGTGATTTCTCTGTTCGTTCCGGACCGCGACGGCAATATCGATGACGTGGTCGTGGGATATGGCGACGGCGAACGCTTTCTCCACAACAGCGGGGAACGCTTCCTGGGCGCGACGGTGGGCCGTGTGGCAAACCGCATAGCAGGCGGGAGCTTCACACTGGACGGCAAGACATATTCTTTGCCTAAGAACAACAACGGCCAGACCCTGCACGGAGGGGAGCTCGGCGTGGATATGCTCGTATGGAAACTGGCGGAGCGCACCGACTCGTCGCTTACTTTCAAGTGTCTTGTTCCTGACGGGCAGGACGGCTTCCCGGGCAATCTGGACATCGAACTGACATATACTCTTACATCTGACAACTGTTTTGACATCCGTTACAAGGCGGTTACCGACAAGGCTACGCCTGTGAACCTTTCAAACCATGCATTCTATAACCTGCGCGGCAGCAAAGGCGGCACGATCCTCGATCATGTGCTGACTATCGATGCGGATGCTATCACTCCTGTGGACAAGGTGCTTATCCCTACAGGGGAACTGATGCCTGTGGACGGCACTCCGTTCGATTTCCGCGAGGCGCATACGATAGGGGAGCGTCTGCATGCGAACGACGTGCAGCTGGATAACGGCGGCGGTTACGATCACAACTGGGTGCTCAACGCTCCTGCGGACGGAGAGCTGCACAGCATGTGCACTCTGTATGAGCCAGAGAGCGGACGTTTTATGGAAGTGCTAACGGATCAGCCCGGACTGCAGTTCTATTGCGGCAACTTCTTCGACGGTTCGTATTGCGGAAAGGTTGCAGGACAGCCTATAGGATATCGCGAGGCCCTTGCAATAGAGACCCAGAAATGGCCGGATGCGGTGCATCATCCGTCTTTCCCTGATACCATACTGCGTCCGGGCGAGACCTATACCCAGCACAGCGTCTATAAATTCTCTGTCAGATAAATTTTCTGCTGTAAATTTGGCACAAGGTCAAGTTGACCATGCCGGAACGATGCGACGGGGCGGTACTGACTTTAGTCCGCTCCGTTATAAGTATCCGCATTTGCTTGTTAATGCCGTCTTTGCCGGGCCTGATGATAAGGGTAAACGACAAACTTGAGATAATTCAATAAGAATGTATGATTTTTGCTTATCTTTGTAAAAACAAGTTGTATGACACAGATTGTATTGAATATTGAAAACAGCTCTGTAGCTTCAAGCCTTAAAAAGGTTCTTGCAGCTATGGATGGTGTTACAATCGCATCTACAAAAAGTCTTTCCGCTTACGAGAAGTCAAAAATGGAAGCAAAGACAGGCAAGGTCACAACATACTCTTCCGTTGATGAACTTTTCTCCAGTATCGGTCTGTAATGTTTACGCTTATTACTACCAGACAGTTTGAGAAAGATCTCAAACGTTGCATAAAACGCGGCCTCCCGATTGAGGAACTGCGCGTTGTTCTTTCGCTGCTTGTAGCAGATGGCAAGTTACCTGCTAAATACGAATCTGTCAGCGATTAAGGAATATCTGGCAAGGCAACGGATAATAATAAAAAGACAATCAGTTATTATTACCTTCTTTCTTTGTAAATATTCCGTATTTTTTTAAGATAACAGGTCTGTTGACCGGAGAACTATTGGCGAGTCCAATTGCTTTTTCCATATCAGTTGTATTGATTGTTCCGATATATTCTCCGTTGGAGATTATCAGTTCAAATTGAAGCTCCTTTATTCTGTAACAATCGATGTATCTGTATTTATTTCCAAGGAAAGCGTAATCTTCTGGATAGATGCAATGCTGATACGGAGCAATCGTATGAACCATATTGATGTTAACTTCTGAATTAATCAGAAGTGAGCCAACAAGGATAGAATCTGCATCTTTCCCGATAACGACAAAATACTTGGTGCGATAAGACTCTCCCTCATTTTTAGGCGCAATTCCATCTTTCGGGAAAAGCTTCATTTTGAAAACACTTCCCGGCTGAATAGAAACCCTTTTGAGTTGAGATGATAAATCGCCTAGATTCATTACTTGAGCATGTAATCAAGTTCAAGATTCTCTTTCAAATATGTAATAGAAGATTCATCAGCGCCCCCTTCTTTTGCAATAGCCAAATAACTCATGTTCTTGCTGCCTGGATTGTTGTATGCTCTAGTCCATTCCTCTCCATGAGTAGCGTTAACAATTTGGTCAAATGTCATTTTGGAGACTTCGCTTAAGGCTTCATTTATGCATTTAATTGCTGAAGGCGATAAATAATTCATATTTGGCTCTTCGTTAGCGGAAAATATCTCTTCGCAAAACGAAATAGAATCAAATACTAAATGAAGATCATCATTTCGGTGGAAATACATAGCATTTGAATCTCCTCGTGCAATTTTTAATGCGTCGTATATATTGGAAGGCACCGGTCCGAATTGCAAGGCAGCAATTTTATCTTCATAGAGAGGGCAGAGGTATTTCGCTAGATGCTTTTGCTGTGCTACAAAAGCAGTTTTAACAATGTAATACACATTGCGGCTTACATGTGCGGAACAATTCTTCAGTATATAAAGAATAACCGCCTTGAGTGTTAATGTTTCTTCCCTATTCATGATGTTTTATTTCCCGCAACAACTTCCGCTACCACAAGGAGCATTTCTCCTTTGCTCTTTTTCTGATTTCACCAATGGAGTTTGAATCATTTTACCAGTAACATAATCAACCTCGTGGGTTGATGGCGTTTGGAACGAAAAAACAGTTTTTCCTTCAGAACATGTTAAGGCAAAATCGCCCTGTGAAATAATGTCCATCCCAATTAACATGTCAAATCCAGATAATACACCTTCACTTACTTGTAGGAAAGTCACGCTAATATTATTTGTAAGTACAATATTAATTAGGTATGTATTCACATCTGTTTGGCCTTGTGCATGGCAAATTGTCACCTTTCCAATCGGCTTTAGCCTAAGAACGCTAACCAAACGGGCTGAAATAACAGATCTTGTTGCTCCTGTATCCCATAAGCAGTTTATCGTACAACCATTTGGTTGCGCTTGAGTCTTTGGGTCGAATGCCGGATAAACAACACACTCTGTCTTCAAAGCATCAGTAATGCCATTGTAACGTTGAGTGAATGCTTTTGCTAAAGGGATTGCTGACATTAGGCAAAGATAACACGTGAATGATAAGTCTGAGTATATCCAGAAGTGCCATCAGTACATTCTTGGATGAGGAAAGTTCCAAGTTCATAGTCCTTGATAGAATTTAGATATGCCTCAGTTTGAGTGCCGTAATTACCAACCACAGCCTCTCCGACGATAACGATGAAACGCCCTCTATATAACTCCAACAACTCTTGTTGATGTTCGAGATAGTATTTGTATTCAGCGTCTAACATAATTCTATAATTCTATTTACTTTGCAAAAATAAAAATAATTTTTAAAACATAATCAAATTTTAAGCCAAATTGGCCTAAAATTCAGGTAATTAGTATGGAAATACAGAGTAAATAGGGTATTGGATGACTATCCGATACTGGTATCGTCCATGCCACTGGATCAGTGTTACAATCATGGTAAAGCTTGAAGGTATGGAGGAACAACGGTGTTACAAGGTTATGACAAGACCTCAACTTGCTTATCAGGGGAAGGGCAGATAGCCGAGATATTTTGGATCTATATAGATGCTGCAAATTGCACTACCTTAGGTGCCTGTCACAGTTTATATCAGCAAATGAGGCTGATTCTGCCGGTCTACTGGTTTATATGAAATATCTTTTCTCAGGTCATTCCTGACATGATATTGTGTCCTTTCATCGTTTTTATACATGATTTCTCACAGGCATACTCTGCGCTCGCTCCATATTTTATACTTGCTGAGCACTCATCTCATGCCGTTGTGTGTCTTTAGGTCACTTATACTCATGACAATGTTTCTAACGTCATGTCCTCTGGTGTGCGTGGATGCATGGTTATTGACGAGTGGTATTCGCGTTGCACGTGGACCAAACAGCGCTACCGCGGAATATTAGGATAGACAAATTCTGCAACTCGGATGATATTGTCCCTCCGTTAGTCGTAATTACATCATGTCGTATCCCATTGATCTTATGTTGGTCGGATGCTAATTATCGTTATCCTCTGACCGTGTGAGTCTATAATATTAAGCTCATATTCAGATATGTGGTTAGACAGAGTACGTCTGAATAATATAGAAGAGAAAGGGACAGAAACCGCGATTGGGACAGCGCAAACACCTACTTGTTTTTTTTGATAATGTATGAATATAACCAGCTTACAAGTAATTTGGCAATATAGTGTTTTATGCACCGGCGAGCTTGTTTAAGTTTATTGATTGAAAACGTGGCAATAAATAAAGAATCCGACTGAAATTCAGTCGGATTCTTTTGGTGACTCCTACAGGATTCAAACCTGTAACCTTTTGATCCGTAGTCAAATGCTCTATTCAGTTGAGCTAAGGAGCCATGCGGGGCCGAAGCCCCATTCTATCATGAGTAGTTATTTACTCTGCTTTGCCAGCGTACTTTTTCTCTTTGATACGCGCTTTCTTGCCTGCGAGTCCGCGGAGATAGAAGATACGTGCACGGCGAACTTTACCAACCTTATTGAGCTCGATAGAGTCAATAAATGGAGAGTGGAACGGGAAGATCCTTTCTACACCGATGCCGTTGCTGATCTTGCGAACGGTAAAGGTCTTTGTAGCAGGAGTGGCACCCTTGATTTGAATAACCACGCCTTTGAATTTCTGCTCGCGCTCTTTGTCGCCCTCTTTAATTTTGTAGGTGACGGTAATTGTGTCACCTGCCTTGAAGTCCGGGTATGAAGCTACTTTCTCATTTGCGAAAGCGTCTTCAACAAGTTTAATGAAGTCCATTTTCTTTAAATTTTAGCGGCAACTTTGGCGCTCTTTCAAACCCTCGAGCCCTAGAGGTTGCTGAATCGGATTGCAAATATAGCATTTAAATTTTATAGTGCAAAACTTTATTGGACAAAATTTCCAAAAACTTCCTGAATTGCGCCAAAACCTTACTCTACCTTGAAGCTCTCGGCCTTTTCGATCATGTCCACCAGTTCGCGGTCGGCGCGATGGATCTTCTTAGGTATGTAAACGTTGAACTTTACGTAAAGGTCCCCGTTGCCGTAGCCGTATCCGTTAAGGGCTGGCAGCCCTTTGCCGCGCAGTTTTATTACGGTGCCGCTCTGCGTGCCGCCGTCTATGCGTATCTTGTCCGTTCCGTACAGGGTAGGGATCCTGATCTCGCCGCCTTTGATAGCCTCGGCTACGGATATGGTCTTCTCCATTATGAGATCCTTGCCCTCGCGCTTGTACAGCTTGTGCGGCTCTTCCTGTATCACGACCAGCAGGTCTCCGTTCACGCCGCCCTTGCGTGCGGCATGTCCCTCTCCGCGGACCGTGATCTGCATGCCGTCCTCTACGCCCGCAGGAATGCGTACCCTGAGGTTCTCTTTCTTGCGTGTGAGGCCTGTGCCTCCGCATTTGCGGCATGGCTTCTCCACCACTTTGCCCGTGCCCTCGCACTGCTGGCAAGGTGACAGCTGCACCGACATGCCGAACAGGCTCTGCACCTGACGCCTGATCTGGCCTGTGCCTCCGCATGCGGGACATGTCTTGACATCCTTCGGATCCTTGGTGCCGACGCCGTCGCAGTCAGGACACGGGCGGTTGCGCTCGATCGTGATCTCGCGCTCGACGCCGCTTGCAATCTCCTCCAGGGTCATTTTCACCTTCGTGCGTATGTCGCGCCCCCTCTGTACGCGCGGCCCTGAGTTCTGGCCGCCGCCGAATCCGCCGAACCCTCCGAATCCGCCTCCTCCTCCGAAGTTGAAGCTGAATCCGCCGCCTCCGAAAAGGTTGTTGAGGATGTCGTTGAGGTCGCCGAACCCTCCGCTGAAATCAGGTCCCGGGTTGTCTCCCAGACCGGCATGGCCGAACTGGTCGTATTTGCGCTTTTTCTCCTCGTCGGAAAGCACGGAATACGCTTCGGCCGCATCCTTGTATTTCTCCTCGGCTTCCTTGTTGCCCGGATTCTTGTGCGGATGCCACTTCATCGCTGCGTCGCGGAACGCCTTCTTTATCTCGTCCTGGGATGCCGTTCTTGGAATTCCCAGCACCTCATAGTAATCTTTCTTTGCCATAATCTTGTGGGCTTTGCCCGAATAATTTATTGTGCAACAACAACTTTAGCGTAGCGGATGACTTTCTCGCCAAGCATGTATCCGTTCTGGATGACATCGAAAACCTTTCCTTTCCTTTCCTCTTCCTGGACAGGGAACTGCGCCACGGCCTCCATGAATTCGGTGTCGAACACCTTGTCCATGGCTTCGATCTGCTTCAGGCCCTTGCCTTTGAGGATGTTCATCAGCTTGTTGTAGATAAGCTCCGTACCCTCTTTCGCTGCGGCGCTGTCGGTGCTGTCGCCCAGAGCCTTGAGCGCACGCTCGCAGTCATCGATCACCGGCAGTATCTCAAGGATGATTTTCTCCGATGCAGTATTGATGAGCTCCAGACGTTCTGCCGCGCTGCGCCTGCGGAAGTTCTCGAATTCCGCCATAAGCCTGATGTAATCGTCTTTTTCCTTCGCTATCTGAGCCTCCAGCTCCTCTACGCGTGTCTTGAGGTTCTTCTTATCCTTGCGTGAAGGTTTTTCTTCCTTTATTTCCTCTTTCACTTCGGTCTTTATATCTTTTTCTTCCATTTTGTCAGTGTTTTCAGTTAAAATAATCCGGAGACCCATCTCCAAATAATAAGCCACGCTGATTTTCCTGCCATTTTGTCAGTGCGGAAAACGCATGCAAAGTTAGCAGGATTTTTGTGAAGTGTGTCATTAATTTGCTATTGGAGGCAATAATGTTTATATTTGTAAGATATTTTTAATGGAATAAATTGAAACCTTATATGTCACTAACCAGTATTTTCAAGACAGTTTTCGGCACCAAGGCGGACAGGGACATGAAGGCCCTGCGCCCGATGCTCGATAAAGTGCTGGCCGAATATCCGGCCATTGACGCGCTCAGCGATGACGCTCTCCGCGCGAGGTCAGCAGCCCTCAGGCAGCTTATCAAGGAACGCACGGCGAAAGACGAGGCACGTATCTCTGCCATAAATTCGGAACTTGAGAAGGACCTGTCCATCGAGGATAAGGAGAAACTCGCAAAAGAGCGTGACGCTCTCGTAAAGAGCGTGGACGATACGATAGAGGATGTTCTGGAGGAAATACTTCCTCAGGCGTTCTCGGTAATGAAAAGTACGGCACGGCGCTTCGCGCAGAATTCCGAAATCCGCGTGACGGCCAATGATTTCGACCGTAATCTTGCCGCCGAGGGCAGGGATTTCATCACTATCGACGGCGATTATGCGGTATACCGTAACCACTGGCTTGCCGGAGGCAATGAGGTCACATGGGATATGGTGCACTATGACGTGCAGCTCATAGGCGGCATCGTGCTGAACCGCAGCCGCAAGAATCCTGCGAAGAAACCAGGGGAGCGCGACCGCGAAGGATGCGTTGCAGAGATGGCTACTGGCGAGGGAAAGACTCTCGTGGCGACGCTGCCTGTATTCCTTAACGCGCTTGCAGGCAAGGGCGTGCATGTGGTGACGGTGAATGACTACCTTTGCAAACGAGACTCGGAATGGATGGGACCGCTGTACATGTTCCATGGATTGAGCGTGGACTGCATCGACAAGCACGAGCCTCATTCCGAGGGCCGGAAGAAAGCATATATGTGCGACATCACCTTCGGTACGAACAATGAATTCGGCTTCGACTATCTGCGCGACAACATGTGCACCAGCCTTGATGACCTGGTGCAGCGCAAGCATCATTATGCAATCGTGGATGAGGTGGACTCGGTGCTTATCGACGACGCGCGCACGCCTCTTATCATTTCAGGTCCGGTGCCGAAAGGAGACGACCAGCAGTTCATGGAGTACCGTCCTTATGTGGAGCGCCTGTACAACCAGCAGAAGACCCTGGTGAACAATATTCTCAACGAGGCCAAGAGGCTTATCGCCGCCGGCGACAACAAGGAAGGCGGAAAGCTCCTCCTGCGCGCATACAAGGGCTATCCTAAATACAAGCCGCTCATCAAGTATCTGAGCGAGCCGGGCATAAAACAGCTTCTTCAGGATACGGAGAACTATTATATCCAGGACAACGAGCGCGAGATGCACATCGTCACCGACCCTCTTTTCTATGTGGTTAGCGAGAAGCAGCACAGCGTGGACCTTACCGACAACGGACATGAGGTGCTTTCGGCGACTTTGGATGACAAGAATTTCTTCGTGCTTCCTGACGTGGGTTCGGCGATTGCGGAGATAGACCACAATGAGGGACTCGACGCTGCGGAGAAAGTGGAGCGGAAGGATGCCGTTCTGGCGGATTTCGCCCTCAAGAGCGAGAGGGTCCATACCGTTAACCAGCTTCTCAAGGCATACACGATGTTCGAGAAGGATGTCGATTATGTGCTGATGGACAACAAGGTGAAGATCGTGGACGAGCAGACGGGCCGTATCATGGAGGGCCGCCGCTGGAGCGACGGACTGCACCAGGCCGTGGAGGCGAAGGAGGGTGTGAAGGTGGAGGCAGCGACCCAGACGTTCGCTACAATCACCCTGC
>CAYLQE010000024.1:0-37534 GCA_964385835.1 uncultured Muribaculaceae bacterium
TTTCTTTGCCATAATACTAGTATTTAATGTGTTTTAACAAACAAACTAAAATTAATCGAGCCGGTGGAGAGATTTGAACTCTCGACCTCTTCCTTACCAAGGAAGCGCTCTACCCCTGAGCTACACTGGCAAAAACAAAAATTGAGCGGAAGACGAGGTTCGAACCCGCGACCCTCAGCTTGGAAGGCTGATGCTCTACCGACTGAGCTACTTCCGCAAAATTTAAGTATTTTCAAACGACGTCAAAACGTCCCTTTAAACAAAAACCCCTACATCGCAGGGGTCTCGCTTGTGGGCAAGGATGGATTCGAACCACCGAAGGTATAACCAGCAGATTTACAGTCTGCCCCATTTGGCCACTCTGGTACTTGCCCGAAAATCTTGAGCCGATGAAGGGAGTCGAACCCCCGACCCCGAGATTACAAATCACGTGCTCTGGCCAACTGAGCTACATCGGCGAAATTTTCTATTTCAAAGAACCATTCATTCAAGCTTAAACGAACGGATTGCAAAGATAATTACTTTTTATGAATATGCAAAACTTTTTGGAATATTTTGTCCGCCGTCAATCCGCATTTCTCGCGCTGCGCGCTCTGCTTTCCCTGATGCACGAATTCGTCTTCTATGCCTGACGGGTGCACGGTGATCCCGAGCCCTGCCGCGGACACAATCTCCGATACCGCGGAGAACAGTCCGCCGCGTACGGCTCCGTCTTCCACAGTGATTATGTGACCGTATGCGCCGGTCAGTATCTCTTCCGCTATGCGCGGGTCCAGAGGCTTGAGAAAGCGCACGTCCCATACCGTGCAGGATATGCCTTCGTCATTCTTCAGGCGTACGGCGGCCTCGCAGGCCCTGTTGGCGCAATGTCCCAGGGCGAGTATCATCGTTCCCGTGCCTTCGCGCAGCTTTTCGCCGGTTCCGGTCTCTATCCTGCGGAATTCGCTATCTTGCCATGGAGTGCCTTCCCCGCATCCTCTCGGATACCTTATAATATATGGGCCCCTGTCATGCAGCGACGCGCTGTACATGAGGTTCTTCAGCTCGGTTTCGTTGCGCGGCGCGGCTATGATGCAGTTGGGGATGCTCCTGAATGCCGCCATGTCGTACGCTCCGTGGTGTGTCGCCCCGTCCTCTCCTACAAGCCCCGCCCGGTCAAGACAGAGCACGACAGGGAGATTCTGCAGCGCGACGTCGTGGATGATCTGGTCGTAGGCACGCTGGGCGAATGAGGAGTAGATGCTGCAGAAAGGTATGGCTCCTCCTGCCGCAAGGCCGGCGCTGAACGTTACGGCATGCTCTTCCGCTATGCCGACATCGAAAAAGCGCTCGGGCATTTCCCGCGCCAGAATGTTCATGCCGCTGCCGGAGGCCATCGCCGGGGTGATCCCCACTATGCGGCTGTCCTTTTTTGCGAGTTCCAGCAGGACCTCTCCGAATACGTCCTGATAGCGGCTTATACCGCCGGCAGCCTTGATTCGCCTGCCGCTCTGGGCGTCGAACAGACCTGGAGCGTGCCATGTGGTCTGGTCCTCCTCGGCCGGCGCGTATCCCTTGCCTTTCTTGGTGATGGTGTGCAGGATGCGCGGCCCGGGGAGTTCGCGTATTCGCCGCAGGGCGTTTACTACGGCTTCGATGTCATTGCCGTCTATCGGTCCGAAATATCTGAAGCCCATGGCTTCGAACAGATCGCCTCCGGAGTGCTGCACGAGATGGCTCTTTACGGAAACGGTAAGGTTCTTGAGACGGCTGCGGGTGCGGCTTTCTCCGAGACTGTTCCATACCTTGCGCTTGAACTTGTTGTACACCGGATCGGTAGTCAGACGCAGAAGGTGGGCGTGCATCGCGCCTATGTTGTTGTCTATGGACATGTTGTTGTCGTTGACGACCACGAGCAGGTCCGTCTTTGCGTCGCCGGCGTTGTTGAGCCCCTCGAACGCAAGCCCTCCCGACAGCGAGCCGTCGCCGATAAGGGCCACCGCCTTGCTGCCGCTGCCGGTAACCTCTGCGGCCTTCGCGAAGCCGAAAGCGGCCGAGATCGAGGTGCTGGAATGTCCGGCCCCGAAGGCGTCGTAAGGGCTCTCGTCCATGCGGGTGAAGCCGCTGATGCCGTCTTCCTGGCGGTTTGTCCTGAATGCCTCGCGCCTGCCGGTGATGATTTTGTGGGCGTATGCCTGGTGCGAAACGTCGAATACTATCTTGTCTTCCGGCGTATCATATACATAGTGCAGTCCCACAATAAGCTCTACCGCGCCCAGACTGCTGCCGAGGTGCCCCGGATTCACGGCGCAGCATTCGACCATGTATTCGCGGATCTCGGAACACAGCTGCCTGAGCTGGTCCATGCTGAAATCCTTGATGTCAGCGGGAGAGTTGACTTTGTCCAATAATTCGTACATCCTCTAATCCAATATCTTCTTTGACGTGTACATCAGGCCTGACGCCAGGCATACTGCGGCGATTCCGAGAGCCACGAACAGCAGTTCCGCTTTAGCGACGCCTTCCGGCCCCGGATTGTCGCTGAATATTCCGCCCACGATCTTCGGCACGAAGAAAAGCCCGAGATTCTGTACCCAGTAAATCAGGGAGTATGCCGTGCCGATGGCTTTCTGTGGCACAAGTTTCGGTACCGACGGCCACATTGCCGAAGGCACGAGCGAGTATCCGATTCCAAGCAGGGCGATGCCGGCGTAGCCGAAGAATTGCACGTTCATGGGAGCGAACGCCAGGATGAGGTGGCCGCAAAGGACGGCTATGCTGCCTGCGGTCATCCATCTTGTGGCACGTCCGGTCCTGTCTATCACGGCTCCGAAAAGCGGAGTGAAGACGATCGTGCAGAAAGGAATCATCGCCACCATCGTCCCTGCGATATGCTCGTCTATTCCGAAGCGGGGGATCACCACCGATGTCCCGAATTTCTTGAACGAGCTTACGCAGCAGTAGAAACTCACGCACAGGAGGCTGAGCGTTATGAAACGCGGATTCCCGAGCAGTTTCAGTATATCGCTGAAGCTGAACCGGTCCTCCTCATGAATCTCGCCCCTGCCGCTCCTGATGCCGCATCTGCGGTCGAATCCGGCATCCAGTCCGGTGAATGCCGCCCATGCTGCCACGCCGGCGAGCATCAGCATCATGCCGATAAGGGCTGGACGGGCCGTGTCGGACAGGCTGTAGAAATCTTTCGGCACGCCTACGATGAAAGGGCCGGCGATAAGGGCTATGCCGGTGCCCGCACGGGCCACGGCTATCTGAAGCCCCATGGCGAATGACATGGGACCGTCCTTGAACCATTTTGCTATGGAGCGTGTCACCGCCACTCCGGCGATCTCGCTGCCAAGTCCGAACATCATCCTGCCGGCGCGTCCGAGCGCGATGGCGCTTTCTTTCGGCATTCCGCTGTCAAGGGCCCACCAGGCCATTGCTGCGCCCGCTACCATCATGGCGACGAATACGGAGCCCATGATCCGTACCCCGAAGATATCCAGGAGTATGCCTCCTATTATCAGGCCGCCGCAGATGCACAGCAGGCTGTAGTCCCCGATGAAATCGCCCAGGTCGCGGGCGTTCCATCCGAGGGCGAGGCTGCCGGGGCTGTTGAATAAGTGGGACACCGACGAGAACATGTCGTCAAAGAAGTACGACGCGAACATCGGCACCACAAGGCATGCGAGCGCAGCCCAGGCGAGTCCCTTCTTATCCGTTCCTTTCATGATTTCCTGTTATGACGGGGTTATTTGATATTCGGCTCTTCCAGGCCGTAGCCTTTTTTCCTGTCCTCGTGTTTCAGCATGATGCTGAATATGAACGCGAGTATTCCGAATGATGCGAATACAAGCTCGGGAACAAGGTATGAACCGGTGCCCTGGCGCAGTGTGCCGATAAGCAGAGGCACGAGGCAGAGCCCTATGTTCTGCACCCAGAAGATGAGGCAGTATGCCGAACCGAGAATCTTTTCGTCTATGATCTTAGGCACGGAAGGCCAGAGGGACGCAGGTACGAGGGAGAAGCTGACTCCCAGCACGACGATAAGCACGAGCGCGAGGCTCTTGCTCGGGAAAGCCGGCAGCAGCAATGCGAATCCGAGATGGCAGCACAGCATGATTACCGAACCGGCCATGAGCATGGTGGCTCCCTTGCCTATCCTGTCGAGGAAGATTCCGAGCACCGGAGTGAGGGCCATGGCAAGGATAGGGAAGCAGCTGAAAAGCTTCGCGGCGTCCTCGGCAGGGATGGCGAGCGTCTCTTCGAGGATATTCGTCGCATATCTCTGGAACGGGAATATGGCGCTGTAATAGAGCACGCAGAGCAGGGCCACGATCCAGAACATCCGGCTGGTGAATATGGCCTTAAGGTCGCTTACATGGAATTCGTCCTCAGGGTCTTTCTGCGAAGTCTCGAGGCCGGCCTCGATGAGCTGGCTGTCGAACTTGCTGTCAAGACATGCGAATACCACGAAGTTGAGCAGGCCGATGCAGAGCAGCGCGCCGCAGAATGCTACGGGAGCGATGATCGATGCGTCGAACTTTGCCGAGATGATAGGGGCGATCCACATGACTGCGAACACGCCGAGACGCGCGATAGCCATCTCTAAGCCCATGGCGAGGGCCATTTCCTTGCCCTTGAACCATTTCGCCAGGATCTTGGATACGTTGGTTCCTTCCATCTCGCAGCCGCAGCCGAAAATCATGAAGCCGAAGGCCGCCATTTTCGCGCTGCCGGGCATTGCTGTCCACCATGTGCCGAGCCACTGGCAGAACGCGGTCGTCTGGAACCAGTCGCTGATGCCGATGAGCTTGATGCCGGCGCCAAGGACCATGAGTCCCGCCGACAGGATGCCTGAGAACCTTACTCCGAGCTTGTCGAGGATAATTCCGGCTACAAGAAGGAAGCCGAACATCGTAAGTATGTATTCGGACGCCGCATAGGAGCCGAATACCTGGCTGTTCCACCCGAGCGATGTCTCGACAAGGGATTTCAGAGGCGACATCACATCTACGAACATATAGGCGAAGAACATCATCGACGCCACGAGAATGAGCACTCCCCATCTTGCGACGGGGTTGTCATTCATGAATTTCCGTGTTTTTTCGTTCATGGCGCGAGGATTTTAGAACGGGAGATCGTCGTCTTCGCCGCCGAAGTCAGGCGCTGCAGGAGACTGAGGCATCTGTACTGTAGGTGCCGGTGCGGGGGTTATCGACTGGAATGACGCGCCGTAAGGGTTGTAGCCCTGAGGCTGAGGCTGCGGCTGGACAGGCGACTGTGTCAGAGGCTGTCCAGGAGCGCCGTACGGCTGGTTCTGCGACGGAGCCGCGTTCTGGTTGTCGGAGCGGCGGCCGAGCAGCTGGATGTTGTCGGCGGTGATCTCCGTAGAGAAGCGTTTCGCACCTGTCTGGTCTGTCCATTCGCGGGTCTGCAGACGGCCCTCGACGTATAGCTGTGTGCCTTTCTTGACGTATTTCTCCACAAGGTCGGCAAGGCGGCGCCAGCATGTCACGGTGTGCCATTCGGTATTCTCGCGCCTTTCGCCGTTGCGGTCTGTGTAGTTTTCTGTAGTGGCGATGCGCAGGCGTGCCACTTTCGACTGGTTTTCAAGGTAACGTACTTCCGGATCCTGACCAACGTTACCGATCAACATAACTTTGTTTAAGCTCATAATATAATGGTTTTAAATTATTTTCAATATGATTGCCTCCTCAGGGAGCATTCCTGCATCGCTTTTTTCATGGCCTCCTCGTCGGGCTGCATGCCGGTGAACGCCTCGTATGCCACTACGGCCTGGTTGTAAAGCCAGTTGTAGCCGCTGATGTAGGTGCACCTGTCGCCCAGAGTCTCGAGACACGGAGTCCTGTAATTCGCTTCGAGAACGAATTTGTCTTTCGTCATCTCCGCCTTCATCACCTTGTCCAGGCCGTCGCATGCGCAGGGGAGTGTGTAAATCACGAAATCCGCATTCCCGAATTCATCCGCGAGAGTCTCTATCGGCGCCGTGGATATTTCTTCCGGGCCGAGGTCTTCGCCGAAGAAGCCGCAAAGGTGTTCTTTCAGCTCCACGGCTTTTCCGATGCTGCGGTTCATGAGGGTGACATGGCCGAATCCGAGCGAGACGGCTGCCGCGGCAGCGGCTTTCCCCGCGCCGCCGCATCCTACGACAAGCGCCGATCTTTCCGCCAGGTACATGGAGAATTCATCTTCGTCGTCTACGTCCACGCCAGCCACCGAGCATGCGCTCATGATGCTTAGCGATACTCCTTCGAAGTCGGAGTTGTCAGCCTCGGTCCTGCCGTCCGGCAGCCTGATGAGCATGTTTGCCGCTCCGCACAGCTCTGCGTTCTCGCTGACGGTGTCCGCCGCCTCGAAAGCCGCCCGCTTGAAAGGTGCGGTGACGTTTGCGGCCGCGTAATCCTTCGTGAACCTGCCGTACAGGGAGGCGAAATCCTCCCCGTCCAGCAGATCGTAGCTGTAGCGGCCGCCGTACGCTGCGCCGAACAGTGCCGGAGAATCTGATTCCCCTATGCCTTTGCCTATGAGTGCGAATCTTTTCATTGTCTTTGTCTTATAGCTTCGAAAAGCAGTATTGCCGCGCTTACGCTTACGTTAAGCGAATCCAGTTTTCCCGACATCGGTATGCGGATGTGCGCTGACGCGGCCTTGCGCCATATATCGCTCAGTCCCGTGCTCTCCGTACCCATGACTATTGCCGTAGGACCCGTCATGTCGGTGTCGTAATACGGTCTGGAATCCTGCAGCTGGGCCGTGAGTATTTTCAAACCCTGTCCTTTCAGGAATGCGATGGCCTCTTCCGAAGTGCATACGGCTACAGGCACTGTAAATACCGCCCCGATGCTCGCGCGGATGAGGTTCGGGTTGTATATGTCGGTCAGAGGATCGCAGATTATCACGGCATCGGCCCCTGCGGCGTCGGCGCTTCGCAGCACCGCGCCCAGGTTTCCTGGCTTCTCCACGCTTTCCAGGACAACCGCCACCGGATTCTCGCCCAGATGCAGATCCTGCAGGGTGTGGGATCCGGCTTTCATTTCCGCGATCATGCCCTCCGTGCCGCCTCTGTAAGCCACCTTGTCATAAACCTCCCTGGATACCTCGAAGAAACGGTCTCCGTACGGAACGGGGCCGTCAAATATTTCCGGGCAGACGAAAAGGGTGTGGATTTCGTAGCCGGAGGCTATGCAGTGGCCGATCTCCCGCACTCCCTCGACCACGAAGAGGCCGCTCTGTCTGCGGGCCTTGCTTTTGGCCTGCAGCTCGAGCAGCATCCTGATTTTCGGGTTCTGTGCGGAAGTTATCTTTTCCATGGACTGTCTCCTGTCTGATCAATAAGACGTTTTCGGCCTCATCTGAGGGAAGAAAAGGACGTCCTGGATAGTGGACTGGTTCGTCATGAACATCGTGAGGCGGTCTATGCCCATGCCCATGCCTGAAGTCGGAGGCATGCCGTATTCCAGCGCGCGGATGAAATCGAAGTCGATGAACATGGCTTCGTCATCTCCCTTGCTCTTGAGGGCGGCCTGCTCCTCGAAGCGCTCCAGCTGGTCGATAGGGTCGTTAAGCTCCGAATATGCGTTCGCAAGCTCCTTGCCGCATACGAAAAGCTCGAAACGCTCGGTAAGCGTAGGATCTTCGCGGTGGCGTTTGGTAAGCGGCGACATTTCCACAGGGTAGTCGGTTATGAAGGTAGGCTGGATGAGCTTGTGCTCGCAGTATTCGCCGAAAATGGCGTCGATAAGCTTGCCTTTGCCCATGGAAGGGTCCGTCTCCACATGCAGCTGCCTGCACACCTCGCGGAGCTGGTCCTCGTCCATGCCTTTGACGTCAACGCCGGCGTATTCCTTGATTGCCTCGAGAATCGGAAGACGGCGGTATGTGCCGCTGAAATCGACCTCGTGCTCTCCGATTTTCACCTTTGTGGAGCCGTCGTTCACCGCAGCAGCTATCTTGCAGAGCATTTTCTCTGTGAAATCCATCATCCAGATATAGTCCTTGTAAGCCACATATATCTCCATGCATGTGAATTCCGGGTTGTGTGTCTTGTCCATGCCCTCGTTGCGGAAATCCTTCGCGAACTCGTACACGCCGTTGTAGCCGCCCACGATAAGCCTTTTCAGGTAAAGCTCGTTTGCGATACGCATGTAAAGGTCGATGTCGAGCGCGTTGTGGTGGGTTATGAAAGGACGTGCCGTAGCGCCGCCCGGAATGCTCTGGAGGATAGGGGTCTCCACCTCAAGGCATCCTGCCTCGTTGAAGTATTCGCGCATCGTAGCGACGATCTTCGCCCTTTTCACGAAAGTCTCCCTTACCTGAGGGTTTACGATAAGGTCAAGGTAGCGCTGGCGGTAGCGGAGCTCCGGATCGCTGAAAGCGTCGAACACCTGGCCGTTCTGCTCCTTGACGATAGGCAGCACGCGCAGGGACTTGCCCAGCACCGTAAGCTCTTTGGCGTGCACCGACAGCTGGCCTGTCTGGGTGATGAACGCGAAGCCCTTGATGCCCACGATGTCTCCGATGTCGAGAAGTTTCTTGAAGACCGTGTTGTACATTGTCTTGTCCTCGCCCGGACATATCTCGTCGCGGTTTATGTAGATCTGGATACGGCCTTCCGCATCCTGGAGCTCGAAGAACGAGGCCGCGCCCATTATCCTGCGGCTCATGATCCTACCCGCGATGCAGAGGTCATTCAGATTGCCTTTCTGCGGGTCATATCCGTCCTTGATGCTTTGTGATGTCGCGTTTACCGGATACATTGCAGCCGGATACGGCTCTATGCCCAGCTCCCGCATTTTCTGAAGCGAGGCGCGCCTGTTCAGTTCCTGTTCGTTAAGATCCTGTGTATTCATATCGTGTGTCTTTTTTTTCGATTGAACATAATTCTTACAAAGATAGCCTTTTATTCGTATATTTGAAATATTGAAACTACCTTTGTGGATGACATAGGGCTATGTTTTTATGACAAAAAACGTTTTTTGCGATAATTTTCTCATGCGCGGGGTGCCAGCATATGCCGTGGCCGCCGCCATAAGCGTCTTTACCGGGACCGTTTTCAACCGTGACTGTTTCAGGACGGTGATAGACAACGCAGGCTCCGGAGCGAACGGCGTGCTTATAATCGTGAGCATGGTTCTGCTGCTGTTCACGCTGAATTTCCTTGTGTCGTATCTGCTGCTGCGCTTTCTCGGCAAGGCAGGCAAGCTCATTTTGTCCGCGGTGCTTCTGATGAATTCAGGAGTGCTGTATGCCATGAATACCTTTCACGCCATGATAGATGACAGGATGATAGGCAATGTCCTGCATACAACATACGGCGAGGCTTCCAGTTTCTTTTCGCCCAGGCTGGCGCTTTATGTACTTCTGCTCGGGGCGCTTCCTGTAGCGCTTCTGTGGACGGTGAGGATCAGAAAGGAAGACTGGAAAAGGACTCTTGCCGCGGTTCTGGTCCCGCTGGCGCTGATATGTTCGGCCGTCCTTGCCAACAGGAAAAACTTTCTGTGGGTGGACAGGCATGTTCCCGTATTCGGAAGCCAGGTGGTGCCGTGGTGCTATGTGGTGAACACTTTCCGCTACATAGGCATCGAACGCAGGGCTAACGAGAAAGAGATTCTGCTGCCGGATGCCGAGATAGCGGATTCTTCGAGGGCGGCCGTGGTCCTTGTGATAGGGGAGTCGGCAAGGAGGCAGAATTTCTCTCTGTACGGATATGGCAGGAATACCAATCCTCTGCTGTCGGAGGTCGAGGGACTTAAAACCTACGAGGCCGTCGCGGCGGCCGCCAATACCATAGATGCGGTAAGGGCGATCCTTACCCGCCGCGACGAGGAGCACCTGCACGAGATACTGCCGAACTATCTTGAAAGGAACGGCTGCGGAGTGCTGTGGAACACGAGCAACTGGGGCGAGCCGCCTTTGCATATAAGCAATTATGAGACAAGGGCCTCGATGGCGGAAAGGACAGGGGCGGACCCGAGGTACGACGGCGTTCTTTTCAGCAATGTGCGCGAGTTCATTGAAAACAGTCCGGAAGACAAGGTGTTCGTTACGGTGCATACGTATACGAGCCACGGCCCTGCCTATTATGAGAACTATCCCGAGGAGTCCGGGACGTTCGTTCCGGTGTGCAAAAGCGTGGAGGTGGCGAATTATCCGAGGGAGGAACTGGTGAACGCGTATGACAATACGATCGTTTACACGGACCGGCTTCTGGCGGACCTTATAGAGGAACTGAAAGGGATCGCCGGCCGGCGGTGCGCGGTGATCTTCATATCGGACCACGGCGAGTCATTGGGAGAGAACGGCCGTTACATGCACGGTACCGGCATCGGGTCGTCTGAGGAGATACCCCAGGAATATCTGGTGCCTTTCATCGTGTGGAGCAGCGACAGGAATCAGACCTACAGGGATGTAAGGGAGGCTGACCGTCATGCCGTGTTCCACAGCGTCATGGATTTTCTGGGCCTGGGCGGTGAGACGCTGGAGGCGGACAAAAGCATTTTCAGGGAATGATGGAGGCTCTGTTTATTGTAAATCCTATATCCGGCAAGGCCGGGAGCAGGAAAAAGGCGGCCGATGCGCTGCGGCGCAGAGGCTGCAGGGTCGTGTTCACGGAATATGCCGGACATGCGGCGGAACTTGCCCGCGGGGCCGCGGAGGAAGTGGTGGTGGCCGTCGGAGGTGACGGCACCGTGAACGAGGTGGCGCGTGCAATTGCGGGTACGGGAAAGACACTCGGGATCGTGCCGTGCGGAAGCGGCGACGGCCTGGCCCTGTGCCTTGGCCTGAGCCGCGATCCGGACAAGGCCGTGGATACCGTGCTGGCGGGCAGGACAAGAATGATGGATTACGGGCTGATGGACGGCAAGCCTTTCTTTTCAGTGTGCGGGGCAGGGTTCGACGCACTTGTCAGCCACAGGTTCGCGCATGCCGGCAGCCGCGGCCTGAGAACATACGTCAGGGAAATCGTCCGCGCGTGGTTCAGCTATGTTCCGGAAGTGTATGAGCTTGATATCGACGGCATAAAGACGTGCTGCGAGGCGGTTCTTGTGACTGCCGCGAATTCCGACCAGTGGGGCAACGGGGCCAGAATCGCCCCGCATGCGGACCCGTGCGACGGCATGATCGATATAGCGGTGGTGAAGCCTTTCCGCCTGTGGTCCGCGCCGCGTTTTGCCTTGCAGCTTATGTGCGGAAGTCTCGGGCGCAACTCTCACGTGAGCTATTTCCGTGGCCGTGACATAGTCTTGAAACGCGCCGGCGCCGGTCCTCTCCATTATGACGGCGACTGCGCCGAAGGCGGAAAGGAGGTCCGCATAAATATTGCGGAGGACAGGCTGAAGGTTATAGTGCCGTAGTTTTATTGGTTTTTTGAAAGTTATTTCTTAAATTTGTGGGTTATGGGTACTGATAGGAAATGGCTTTTGAAAGACACGGCGGATCCTGAGACCGTAAGCCGTCTGGCTTCCGAACTTGGGGTTGACCGCGTATTGGCGGAGCTTCTGGCCCAGAGGGGTATCAGTACTTTCGAGCAGGCCCGCGCATTTTTCCGCCCCGATCTCGCGAATCTTCATGATCCGTTCCTTATGAAAGATATGGACAAGGCTGTGGCGCGCGTGGAGCAGGCTGTCCTCAAGGGAGAGAGGATACTCGTGTACGGCGATTATGATGTCGACGGCACCACGGCCGTGGCGCTTGTATATTCTTTCCTCTACAAATACACCAAGAACATAGATTTCTACATCCCGGACCGTTATGACGAGGGTTATGGCGTGTCATACAAGGGCATAGATACAGCCGCAAGGACCGGAGTGAGCCTTATCATCACCCTGGACTGCGGAATCAAGGCCATAGAAAAGGTGGAATATGCCCGCAGCAAGGGCATAGACATGATAATCTGCGACCACCATCTTCCTGAAGACGGGCTTCCAGCGGCAGTCGCCGTGCTGGATCCAAAGAGGGAGGACTGCGAATATCCGTTCGACGATCTGAGCGGCTGCGGCGTAGGCTTCAAGCTGGTGCAGGCATACGCGCAGAAGCACGGCATCCCGTTCGAGGAACTGATGCCTCTGCTGGACCTTCTTGCGGTGTCAATCGCCGCCGATCTCGTGAGCGTGACCGGAGAGAACCGCGTACTCGCTTATTACGGACTTAAACAGCTGAACACCAATCCGCACAGGGGGCTGCTGAGCATGATAAACCTGGCCGGGCTGGATCCTACCCATGTGTCTTTCGACGACATAGTCTTCAAAATCGGTCCGCGCCTGAACGCCGCCGGACGAATGGAGACCGGTCGCATATCCGTGGAACTGCTGATCGCTGCCGATCAAAGGTCCGCCGACCGCGTGGCCGAGGAAATAAACAGATATAACAACGACCGCAAGAGCATCGACCGCGAGATTACGAAAGAGGCTCTGGAAATGGTACAGGAGCAGACCTGCCTTTGCTTCGACAACGTGACGATAGTATATAACCCTGCATGGCACAAAGGCGTCATGGGAATCGTGGCCTCACGTCTTGTGGAGGCCTATTTCAAGCCGGCGATAGTGCTTACCAGGAGCAACGGCTTTGTCACCGGATCGGCCCGCAGCGTCGGAGGATTCGACCTGTATACGGCCATAGAGAGCTGCTCGGACCTGCTGGAGAATTTCGGCGGCCATCTTTTCGCGGCCGGGCTTACCTTGAAGGAGAGTAACCTGAAAGAGTTCGCAAGGCGTCTTAACGATGCGGTCAGCGGAAAGATAGAGCCGGATATGGTAACCCCTGTGGTGAATATAGACACCAAGCTCGACTTCTGCCAGATTACCCCGAAGTTCTTCCGTATCCTGAAGCAGTTCCAGCCGTTCGGCCCGGGCAACAACGCCCCTGTTTTCGAGACGGACAACGTGTATGACAACGGCAACGGCAGGAAAGTGGGCGCGGACGGCGGCCATCTTAAGCTGGAGCTTATACAGGAGTCGCATCCGTATCATCATATCAGTGCCATAGCCTTCAACAAAGGCGAGTTTTTCGACAGCATAGCGGACGGCAATCCTATAGATGTGTGCTACAGTATAGTCGAGAACTATTTCCGCGGCATAGCCAACGTACAGCTCCGCGTCAGGGACATGCGGGAAAGGGAAGACATTTTCTGATGAAGAAAGCCTTGGTTGTAACGGGAAAGGCGCTTGCCTCGCTTCTTGCCGCGGTCCTTCTGGCGATCGTGTGTTTCAGTTTTTCCCCTATATATGATTTCGCCCCTGCGCGTCCTTTCAGCGGTCCTGACATTTATAACCCATATGCGGGTCTGGATACGGCCATAGGCTGGAAAAGGGCCAATTTCCATACGCACACGAGGGTGGAAGGCCCTCTGAACGAGTGCGATTATTCTCCGGCGGAGGCCCTGGAGGCATACGGGGAACTCGGATATGACATACTTGCCTTTTCAAACCATAATGAACTGACAGCCCATCCTTGCGATACTTCGCTGCAGGTGAACGTGTATGAGCACGGATACGGCCTTTTCAAATATCACAAGCTGGTGTTCGGCAGCGGCAGGGTCAGGCATTTCGACCATCTGCTTCCCCTGCTGGCTTCCCAGAAGCAATGGCAGCTGGACTTTCTGCACAAGGATGCTGATTTCATACAGATGAATCATCCGTTCCGCACCGGCGGCACGTCGGAGTATCAGATGAGCCGTCTGGAGGGTTATGAGATAATGGAGCTGGATTCCCATGTCACGACAGGACAGGAGTACTGGGACTGGGCGCTGAGCGCCGGACATTACAGCTTCGGGCTTGCGAATGACGACTGCCACGACATACGCAGTACGGGCCGTATCGGGGTCAGGTCCAACTGGCTGAACACTCCGTCAGGACGCTACGGGGATATAAGGAACACGCTTATGGGCGGTGCATATTACAGCATGAGGGTGTCGGATTACGGAGAGGGGGATATGGACATGAAGAAAGAAGGCAACCGGAATCTTCCGTATATCACGGATATAGGCCTTCGTGACAGCACGATATATATGTCTCTCAGCGCGCCTGCCGCGCTCATAGAGGTTACGGGACAGGACCGCCGTGTTATCGATACCCTGTGCAATGCCGCTTCCATAAGCACTGTCATGCATCATGACCAGCCCTATGCACGCGTGACGGCGTATTTCGATGACGGCGCGGTGCTGTATGCCAACCCTTTCGCCCGCTATGACAAAACGGAAGCCCCGTCTCCTTTCCGGAAGCCGGGGCATCGCGTGAATGTCGCTCTGACGCTGCTTTTCAATGCGGCGCTCGTCGCGCTTATAGTTCTTCTTCTATGCGCTCTGCGATTTCTGTGGGGCTCAGGCCGTCGACAGGCAGTATGATGTCGGCGCACTTTTCGTAGGCCGGCTCGCGCTTGCGCAGCATGGATTCCACCGCTTCCTGCAGACTCTCCTTGTCCTTGAGCAGAGGACGGTTCTCTATGCCGGTGATTTCCAGATTCCTGACCAGCTCTGCGGCCGAGGCCTTGAGATATACGCATACCGCATTTTCGTTGATGATGCCTGCGCACTGTGGCGTGAGGACGGTCCCTCCGCCAAGACTCAGTATCATTGTGGTCGGGAAGTCCTTGTAGTCCGAGATTATTCGGCCCAGATATTCCAGTTCCAGGGCACGGAAAGCCCCCTCTCCGTCTTCTTCGAAGATTTCGGATATGCTGCGCCCCTCCTCCATCTCGATCGTCTCGTCAAGATCGAAGTAGAAACAGCCCATATTGCCCGCAAGAACGGATGCGACGCTGCTTTTGCCGCAGCCCATAAATCCTGTAAGTGCTATTATCATGTTTAGAAAAGCGTTAGTTCGTCTCCAGGCAGAAGATCCGTATCTTCGACCGTCATTTCCTGCCGGATATCCTTTTCCTCGTTGAGGCTGTCGCCGGTGTCGTCCTGCACGGATTCCGCTGACGGCTCCTGTATGTTATCCTTCATGTCGTCCTGTATATCATCCTGTGGCAGGTGCAGGCCCTCTATGAATTCGGCCTTTCCTACGACGAATGATGACACCCTCTTGCCTTTGGCGCCTATGCCTTTCCTCGCTATGAATTCCTCCACATTGATGATCTCCGGGCTGCGTCCTTCGTTCTTTCCGGCGAAAGTGAGCTGCATCTGGGGATGCAGGTCGTCCACGATATCCACGAGATAAGATCCTTTGGCAAGCGGATACACCGGTACGGCATCATCCGACGGTTCGAAGCAGAAACGCTTGATGTACAGGCATTTCGATTCTCCGTCAAAATAAATGGCGCTCCATACCCTGTTCGGATCCAGCTTCTCTATGCGCAGGAGCTCGCCCTGATAGCGGCTGCTCAGATCAGTGCTGGTGGTGTGGTATGTGCCGTCCTTGTAGACGGCGAGTATCAGGTCGCCGGTGCCGAACTGCCCGAGGAGAATGCCGCGGCCGTCCTCGTTCAGGCGCTGTATGTCGCTGTCGAACCATATTTCCCTGCCTCCTATCGTGGATACGGCCTTGCCTGTCTGGGATATGCTCTTGATCGGGAACTTGCTCACCACATTGCCGCGGCTCGCACGCCCTTTTACCGCGAGATCGGCGAAATTGAAGTCTGTAACCAGCTTCTTCAGCTTCGGACGCGGGCGCAGGTATATTTTCAGTGTCTCGGCCTCGGCATTGCGGTTGGCCGTGAACCAGAGTACGGAAGTCTTCGGGGTGCCCATGGTGAGGTCGTATTCCTTGTCACGCGTTATGCCGGTGATAGTGAATCTCTTGGCATAGTATACCCCGGTGTCTCCGTCCTTGTACACCGCGTTGTATGTCATGCGGCTGTCGCCCCGGTTGAACAGGCCCACATATATGATGTCTTTGCCGAAGAATGCCTTGTCGCTTACCTTGGTGACACGGTATTTGCCGTCCTTGTTGAATACGATTATCTCGCTCAGGTCGGAGCAGTCGCATATGAATTCGCCGTTGTCGTCTTTCTTCAGGTTGATTCCCACGAATCCCTCTTCCTTGTTGGCGTAGAGCTTCGCATTGTAGGACACGACTTTGGTAGCGGCGATGGTCTCGAACGAGGCCACTTCCGTGCGGCGCGGAAATCTGTCCTCGCCTCCGAATTTCTTTTTGATGCCCTTGAAATAATCGATCGTATAGCCGGTCAGGTTGTTCAGGTTGTTCCGGACCTCCGCCATCTCCGCCTCTATTCCGCGTATCTTCTCTTCGTTGGCCTTGAGGTCGAACCTGGATATCTTGCGCACAGGTTTCTCCACCAGCATGAGTATGTCTTCCATGACGATGTCTCGGCGGAGCAGGCCCTGGAACTCCTTCATCCTCGAGAATGTCTCTTCCAGCTGCGCCTCCCAGCTCTTGGCTTCGTTTTCAAGTATCTTGTAGACCTTGTTTTCGAAATATATGCGCTCCAGGCTGCTGTAATGCCATGCGTTGGACAGTTCGTCCATGCGTATCTCCAGCTCCTGGCCCAGAAGGCTGCGCGTCGCATTGGTGTTGTAGCGGAGAATGTCGTCGGTGCCCCAGAACTCCGGATGATTGTCCACGATCACGCAGGCGTTCGGGCTGATGTTCACCTCGCAGTCCGTGAATGCATACAGCGCGTCTATCGTTTTGTCCGGGCTGACGTCGTTCGGCAGGTTCACGAGGATATTGGCCTGGGCCGAGGTGAGGTCGTCGATCTTCCTGATCCTGATCTTGCCCTGGTCCTTGGCCTTCATTATGCTTTCCTTTATGCTCTCGGTGGTCTTGCCGTAAGGTATTTCGGTGATGGCGATGGTGTTCTTGTCTATCTTCTCTATCTTCGCGCGCACCTTTATTGTACCGCCGCGCTTGCCGTTGTTGTAGCGGCTGCAGTCAGCGAAACCTCCGGTCGGAAAGTCGGGATAGAGGGTGAAGTCCTCGCCTTTGAGAATGGCGATGGAAGCGTCGATAAGCTCGTTGAAGTTGTGCGGAAGGATCTTGCATGCCATGCCCACGGCGATACCCTCGGTGCCCTGCGCGAGCAGGAGAGGAAATTTAACCGGCAGTGCCACAGGCTCGTCCGCCTTGCCGTCGTACGACTTCATCCAGCGGGTGGTCTTCTTGTTGAAAGCCACTTCCTGCGCGAACTTGCTCAGGCGGCATTCTATATATCGGGCCGCCGCTGCTCCGTCGCCTGTTATGACGTTTCCCCAGTTTCCCTGGGTATCTATAAGCAGGCCTTTCTGTCCCAGTGTCACGAGCGCTCCGTAAATGGATGAATCGCCGTGCGGATGATATGCCATTACCTGGCCCACCACTTTAGCGGCCTTCGTCATGCTGCCGTCGCCGTGCACGTTCATGGCATGCAGCACGCGCCTCTGCACGGGCTTGAGACCGTCTTCGATGTGCGGCACCGCCCTGTCCAGAATCACGTATGACGAATAGTCAAGGAACCAGTCCTTGAACATTCCGGATAATTTGAACTCTTTCCTTTCTTTCAGTTCTTCTTCCATAATATCTGCTGTGCTGCCCGTCATTTAAAATTCATATCCGAACTTTCTCAGTTCTTTCTTGTTTTCCCTCCAGTCCGGGTCCACTTTCACGTAAGTGCTCAGGAATACCCTTTTCTGGAAGAAGTCTTCCATGTCCAGACGTGCCTCGGTACCGGTTTTCTTAAGCGCCGAACCTCCTTTGCCTATGATTATCCCTTTCTGGGACTCGCGCATCACGTATATGACTGCGCGTATGTCGTAGCGGTCCGCACCTTCCTTGAATTCCTCTATTTCCACCTGCACGCTGTAAGGAATCTCGTCGCTATAGTTCAGGAAAATCTTCTCACGCAGGATCTCGCTTGCGAAAAAGCGGAGGTTCTGCACGGTGAACACGTCCTTGTCGTACCATGCCGGAGCTACTGGAAGATTCTCAATGATGGTTCCGTAGATGTTCTCCAGGTTGAATTTCTCCTGTGCCGAAGCCGGGAATACAGTAGCTTCCGGCAACTTCTCCTTCCACCATTTCATCAGTTCCATCACAGTTTCCTGGCTGCTGATGTCGATTTTGTTGATCACGAGAATCACCGGACAGTCGATTTTCCGTAGCTTTTCGATATATTCCTCGTTCTTGTCGGCCTTTTCTACGGTATCTGTCACATACAGGACGATGTCGGCGTCTCCTATGGCCGTGTCCACGAAGTCCAGCATGTTCTGCTGGAGACGGTAGGCTGGCTTAAGTATTCCCGGAGTGTCGGAATATACTATCTGGTAATCCTCGCCGTTCACGATACCCATGATGCGGTGCCGTGTGGTCTGGGCCTTTGCCGTCACTATACTCAATTTTTCGCCGACAAGAGCATTCATAAGAGTGCTCTTGCCTACATTCGGATTTCCTATGATGTTTACGAATCCCGCGCGATGCTGTTTTGCCATATCCCGTCTGATACTAAGAGAACGCGCCCATCTTGAGAATATTCACCTCGCCCTCGCTAAGGTAGCGCCACTGTCCGCGCTTGATGCCTTTCTTCGTAAGGCCGGCGAAATATACGCGGTCGAGACCTTTCACCTGATATCCGAGACTCTCGAATATGCGGCGCACGATGCGGTTCTTGCCGCTGTGGATCTCTATGCCTATCTTGCGGTGGTCTTCGGCATCCACATAGTGCAGCTCGTCCGCCGCTATAGGGCCGTCCTCGAGGGTGACGCCGCTGAGAATAGTGCGGAAGTCATCCGCGCTGAGGGATTTGTCCAGAGTGGCCTCGTAAATCTTCTTCTTGTTGAAAGAGGGGTGGGTGAGACGTTCCGACAGCTCGCCGTCGTTGGTGAACATCAGCACGCCTGTGGTGTTCTTGTCCAGACGTCCTACAGGGAATACCCTTGTAGGGCATTTTGTAAGAAGATCCATTACGGTCTGCTCGGCATGAGGATCGGATGTTGTGGTCACGAAGCCTTTCGGCTTGTTCATTACGATGTATACTTTCTCTTCGCCGCGGAGCTTCTGGTCGCCGAAGAGGACGGTATCCTTGCGGATGTCGACCTTTGTGCCCAGCTCTGTTACCACTACTCCGTTTACGCTTACCGCGCCTGCCTCTATAAGGCGGTCAGCCTCGCGGCGGCTGCATATTCCTGAATTGGCTATGAACTTGTTCAGACGGACCTCTGTCTGAGGTGCGTCCGCTGTTTTCTTGCGTTTTGCCGCGAATGCAGGCTTGCGTCCTGCCGCGAAAGGTTTGCGGTCGGCTCCGGATGCTTTGCGCTCTCCTGCATAAGGCTTGCCCTCGGTGCCGTAAGGTTTGCGGTCAGAACCGAATGTCCTGCGTTCTTCGCGCTCCGGATATGATGTCTTGCGGTCGGCCGCGGACGTCTTGCGCTCGCTTCCGTAAGGCTTATGCTCGCTGTTGAACGGCTTGTGCCCGGAATCGCTCCTGCGTCCCGCGCCGAAAGGAGATTTGCCGCCGGATGTGCTTTTGTATCCTGCGCTTCTGTGCTCTCCGCCGTTTTTAGAATCAAATTTCACGGATGGCTTGCCATCGTAATCCCTACGCGGGCGTGCCGGTTTGTCGTAATCTCTACGATTCTTTTTTGTGATTTCCATTATTTCAGTTTAAAAATGTAAGTGATTGTTCCCTGCTGCTGTTCCTTTGCCTCCCAATCGGGATTGAACTTCGCCTTCAGTGCCGCCTGGCGCGCTGCGTTCCATAGCTCCTTGTCGGTGACGTTAGTTCCTTCGTATCCCGGAACCGCCCTGATGACGTTTCCTGACTGGTCCACCCAGATCTCCACCACCACGGTGCCCTCTTTCTGGACTCCGTATGAAGGCCGCGGAGGCAGCCCCACGGATGTGCGTCCCTTGACGCGTGCCGTAGGCTCGCCCTGAATCTTAGCCGCCGTGGCATTGCCCTCCGCATGGCCGGCTTTCAGCCTGTCGCTTATATCCTTTGCAGTCTGCGCCGCAAGCGTGTCCTTGTCCGTATTCTTCGCCGAATGGAACAGGGCGCGGTTGTCGATTTCCTCCTCGCGCGGCGGCTCGGGCACTTCCACGTCTCCCTCCTTGCCTACGGTGGCTTCGTTTGCGAGATTCTGCTTGCTGCCTTTGTACTGGGCCTCGCTCTTCTGTACCAGATCGAGCTTCTTCTGCGCGTTGGCGGTCTCGGCCATAGGTTCGCGGCCTTTCTTCTTTATCTTGATCTTAGGCGCCTCTGTCTCTTCGAAATCGATTATCATCGTCTTTTCCTCAGGCGGCGGATAGATGTATTTCATGCCGCTGAAGTTGCAGAATAGTATGATACAGGCGTTGATGCCGATCGCGAGAACGGCACCGAACACGCTGGAATTTGTCTTCTGGCGATATTGATCCTCTATGTAGTTTCTGTTTCTCACTCTATTCAGGTGATGTGGCCATTATTACCTTGTAGTGGTTGCGCTTGGCGATGTTCATCACCGCCACGACCTCTTTCACCGGCACTGTCTCGTCGGCGAAAATGCTGAAAGTAGGATCTTCCTCGTTCTGGAGAAGCTCCACGATCTGATCTTCCACCTGATCGAACTCGACCGCGTTCTCGTTGCCGTTCACATGGAACGAGTATGTGCCGTCTTTCCAGTCCTTGATGCTCACGCTTACCGTCGCTTTCGCGGATACCTGGCCCGTGCTTTTCGGAAGCAGGAGCTTCAGGGCGTTCGGATTGATCAGGGTACTGGTGATCAGAAAGAATATCAGCAGCAGGAACACCAGGTCGGTCATGGACTGCATCGATACCGACGCGTCAGCCTTGATATTTCTTTTGATAGCCATTGTCCTATTCCTTTTCTTCTATGCCTGAGGGCATTTCTTCGAGAATGTCCAGCATGTCCGCTGTAGCGGAGTCCATTTTAGCGGTGAGGCTGTTCATTCTGCCGAGGATGAAATTGTATGCGAAATATGCTATGATACCTACGATAAGGCCTCCGACAGTGGTAATCATGGCCTCATATATGCCGCCGCTGAGCAGCGATATGTCCACGTTGTTGCCGCTGTTTGCCATATTGAAGAATGCCTTCACCATGCCGGTCACTGTGCCGAGGAAGCCGATCATCGGAGCTCCGCCGGCGATGCTCGCGAGACCCGTGATGCCTTTTTCAAGGCGTGCGATCTCCACGTTGCCTGTGTTTTCCATGGCGGCCTGCACCTCTGCAGCGGTCTTGCCGCGCCGCTCGATGCCTTTTTCCACCATGCGTGCGATAGGGGAGTCGTATTTCTCGCAGAGGGCCTTGGCGCTCTGGATCTTGCCGCTCTTCATATAGTCCTGGATGTCATTCAGGAAGTAGCGGTCTATCTTTCCGGCCTTTGTAATCATCCACAGCTTCTTTCCGAAGATGTAGATCGCGATGAAAGACAGGATCAGCAGCACTATCATCAGCCAGCCGCCCTTGCTTGCCATTTCCAGCAGAGAGTAAGTCATAACTTCATGTTCCATATTCCGATTCCTTATAATTTAATCATGCAAAGTTAGTAAAAAAATGCGGTATGCAGTAATGTTCTCCATTTTTTATATATTTGCGGCATGAGCGCAGATCCGGGACATAAAAACTTCTGGAGACGGGCTGTCGGCCTGTATGCTGACGGCTTCCGCGGCATGACATGGGGCAGGCCGCTCTGGGCCCTTATAATACTGAAACTGATAATCATGTTCGCCGTCCTGAGGGTGTTTTTCTTCAGGCCGGTGCTTTCCGGCAAGACGGACGAGCAGAAAAGCGAGTATGTAGGCAATGTGCTGACAGGTATGGGAAACGACGTATCAAACAATAATAAATAGAATGGAAACGACTTTGGTCTGGTGGTCGAGGGCACAGTTCGCCCTTACCGCCGCTTATCACTGGCTGTTTGTCCCACTTACCCTCGGTCTCGGCATAATCATGTCCGTAGTGGAGACCATTTATGTGAGGAACAACAGCGGGTTCTGGAAAAAGACGGCCCGCTTCTGGGAAAAGATCTTCGGCATAAATTTCGCCGTCGGCGTGGCTACCGGCATTATTCTGGAATTCCAGTTCGGAACAAACTGGAGCAATTATTCATGGTTCACCGGCGATATCTTCGGAGCTCCTCTTGCAATCGAGGGCATTTTCGCCTTTTTCATGGAATCGACCTTCATGGCCGTCATGTATTTCGGCTGGAACAAGGTCAGCCGCGGATTCCATCTTGCCAGCACATGGCTGACCGCCATAGGCGCGGCTGTGTCGGCGATCTGGATTCTCGTCGCCAATGCGTGGATGCAGCATCCCGTGGGCATGGAGTTCAATCCGGACACCGTCCGCTACGAGATGACGGATTTTATGGCTGTCGCCACCAATCCTGTAGCTGTCAGCAAGTTCTTCCATTCCGTATTCAGCGGATGGGAGCTCGCCGGTGTCGTGGTGACCGGCATATGCTGCTGGTATCTGCTTAAGGACCGCGAGCACGAGTTCGCGCGCAAGAGCATACTGGTCGGCGCTGCAGTGGGCGTGATCGGCACGTTCGGAGTGATGATTACAGGCGACAGCTCCGCAATACATGTGGCGAAGTACCAGCCTATGAAACTGGCGGCATGCGAAGGCCTTGAACATGGAGGGGCAAGGGCTCCGTTCTCTATCGTTCCGGGCGTTGAGGTTCCGGCCATGCTGTCCATCCTTGCGACACATGATCCGGACGGCATCGTTCCGGGCATCTGCGATATCATCGGCGGATATACCGACAATGACGGAAATGCCGTGCCTTCGGTTCAGGAAAAGATAGACATGGGCACTGTGGCCGTATCGCAGCTGAGGAATTACCGTGCGCTGAAAGATACGGATCCCGAGGCTGCAGCGGCTGCAAAGGATACGCTGGCGATGAATATGGAATATTTCGGATACGGCTATCTGGAATCCCCGCAGCAGACCGTTCCTCCCGTCAAGACCGTCTACTGGACATTCCGCCTTATGATAGGTTTCGGCTGTCTCTGCCTGCTGGCCATGCTCTTGGCCCTTTACTTCGCATGGAAAAATACCCTGGCCGGCAAGAAGTGGCTGTATGTTTTCGGAATCTGCTGTATCCCTCTTATATATATCGCAGGTCAGTGCGGCTGGATGACGGCGGAGATAGGACGCCAGCCGTGGACAATCGAAGGGCTGCTGCCGGTGAATGCGGCCGTGTCCGGTGTCAGCAGCGGCGCCGTGATCACGACTTTCGTGATATTCGCCCTCGTGTTCACCTTCTTCCTCGCCGTGGAACTTAAGATTATGTTCAAAACAATTGATAAAGGACCGGAATTATGATGACATACGAATTTCTCCAGCAATACTGGTGGGTGCTGATTTCGCTTCTGGGCTCCCTGCTCGTATTCCTGATGTTTGTACAGGGTGCAAACTCTTTTATCTTCACTCTCGGCAGGACCGAGATCGAGAAGAACCTGATTATCAACAGCACGGGCCGCAAGTGGGAGTTTACCTTCACGACCCTGGTGGTGTTCGGCGGCGCTTTCTTCGCCTCGTTCCCTCTTTTCTACAGCACGAGCTTCGGCGGCGCTTACTGGGTATGGATGGCTATTCTGCTTCTTTTTGTGCTGCAGGCAGTGTCATACGAATTCCAGCACCGCTCGGGCAATCCGGCGCTTGTAAAGACATTCCGTGTCTTTCTGATGCTTAACGGCTTTCTCGCTCCGTTCCTGACGGGCGCGGCGGTGTCCACGTTCTTTACCGGCTCTGACTTTATGATCGACAAGGACGCGATGGGAGGAATGAATCCTGTCATCAGCACATGGGGCAACGCATGGCACGGTCTCGAGGCCCTTGCCGACTGGCGATGCTGGGTATTCGGACTTATGGTCATGACCCTTTCCCAGGCCGGCGGTCTCCTCTATATGAAAAACAACATATCCGACAAGGCTCTGGAATCCGGGATCAGGAAGGCCCTGGCGGCGGTTGCTCCGGTATTCTTGGTGTTCTTCCTTCTTAGCGCCGGATTTATCCTGCTTGGAGAGGGTTATGCAGTGGCGGAAGACGGCACCGTGTACATGGAGCCGTACAAATATCTGCACAATCTTCTGCAGATGCCGGCCGTTGCGGCAATGTTCATTTCCGGGGTTGTTCTGGTTCTTGCGGGTATCGGCACAGGAATCTTCACTGCATCAAGAAAGGCTGTGTGGCCGTTCGGCTTCGGCGTAGTGCTGACGGTAATGGCCTTGTTCCTTATCCTCGGGTTCAACTCTACGGCATACTATCCGTCATCGGGCGATCTTCAAAGCTCGCTGACGCTCGCGAACAGTTGCTCGAGCATGTTCACGCTTAAGGTCATGGCATACGTATCACTTGCCATTCCTTTCGTACTGCTGTACATGGCGTATGCGTGGAGGGCCATAGACAGGAATCCTATCACCAGGGAGGAAATGGAAAACAGCGAAGACAAGTATTAGCGCTTGTCTTCAATAATGATAACGGATTCAAGATTTTTTTGACAATTGGAAAAGATGAATCATACTGATTATATGAAAATCGCGGTCGCGCAGGCCCGTGAGGGGATTCTCAGCCATGACGGCGGCCCTTTCGGTACCGTAATAGTAAAGGATGGTGAAATCATTGCGGGGGCTCACAATACCGTGCTGAAGGACAATGATCCTACGGCGCACGGCGAGGTGAACTGCATACGCAAGGCCTGCGCTGCCCTCGGTACCTACGATCTGAGCGGCTGCACGCTGTATACTACCGGCGAGCCTTGCCACATGTGCCTTTGCGCATGCATGTGGGCGAATATCGGTAAGGTATATTACGGATGCACCATAGAGGACAACGGAATCATAGGCTTCCGTGACGACAAGTTCAACGACATTTTCGCGGGCCGCGACAAGCTCGGGGACTACCTGACCCAGACGGACAGGGAACTGTGCCTTGAACTTTTCAATGAGTACAGCTCGTCCGACCACACTATCTATTAGCCGGAAACCCTTCCGAGCGCCCATTTCCACGCCGGCAAGGGTTTCCTTTTTTCAAGGAAATAATTTGGAAAAGTTTCCTTAAAAAAAGGAAACATCCGGAATATTCCATAATAAATAGCAATTGTTCGCTTTATGTTGTGCCTTCGTGCCTGATGCCGGCCGGCTTTTGCAGCGATATTATAAATTCGCCGGCCTGCTGACGCTGTTTTGTGCCCATGCTCCATGCAACGGCGTGATTTTTAGCACAATTTTTGTAAATTCGCATAATTGTTTAAAACCTGTCAATTATGAAACGATATTTTTATGTACTCCTTCCATTGCTGTGCATGGCATTTCTGTGCGCGGCCTGCTATCCTGTCAGGATCGTGACGGTGGAAGACAGGGTGAGCACGGTTCCGGTTTACAGCACTACTGTGACGTATCCGCGGAATAACGTGGTGACCACAACGAACATCGCGAATAATAATGCTACGGTTTATGCGCTGAACGAGGATATCTCGCAGATGCTGGACCTCCAGGCAGTGGCCGCCGCATTCGCGCAGTCGTCCACGGTCAAGGAATTCGAGAGCATCCTGAACAACTCGTCTTACATGATCTCGAACCTGGACCTGAACCGCGACGGCTATATAGATTATCTGCGTGTGGTGAGCACCCGCGAGGGCTCTACGCATATCTTCGTGATCCAGGCTGTGCTTGATTATAATGTGTACCAGGATGTGGCAACCATAGTCGCAGAGGTGCCTTCTTACGGCTCATATCATGTGGAGCTTATCGGCTCGGCTTATATTTATGGCCCTAACTATGTCGTAAGACCTGTTTTTGTAAGCAGGCCTTGCATATTCACCCATATATGCAGGTATGACTACGTGCCATGGTGCTCTCCATGGTCATGGCATCACTATCCGTCGTATTACAGATACTATGCGCCTGTACATTACAGCCATTACCACGCATATGTGCACACCTTCATGTCGCATCACCATTATTGTCATGAGGTGGTTTATGTCGACCATTGCCATTATGCCGATTATCACCGCGTGTCCCGGCCTATATGCCGCAATGACTACGGGCAGAAATATCCTGAGCGCTCGTTCAGCGAGAGATACGCAAGAAGGGCAGGCGCGGACTCGGCTTTAGACAGGGCTGAGGCGGCATCACGCGGACGCGAGGCGAATGCGAATGAGATCCGTACAGCGAACGCCCGTGCCATGTCTGCCGCATCGGCATCCCGCACCGCATCGCAGTCGGGCACCGTTTCAGGCACTACGGTGCGCAGCGGAAACTCCGCGACCTCATCTGCCGTACGAAGCGGAAGCACAAGCTCAACGACAGCGGCTCCTGTCCGCAGCGGAAATGCAAGCGGCGTGACGGCGACATCTTCCCGTGGCGGAAGCACTTCGACGGCAGCAACTGCATCCCCTTCGCGCAGCACCGCAGCTTCCGTGTCTTCGCAAAGGACCACCACGACGTCTGCCCCTGTTAGAAGCGGCAACGCAAGCGGTACTGCAGCCGCTCCGGTGCGTAATGGAGGTACAAACGGCACGGTGTCAACAACGGTGCGCAGCGGCAGTACGGCAGGCCAGACCACATCTTCCCGCTGCACGGCGACCTCCGTGTCATCCCGTACGACATCTTCTTCGTCCGGCAGCACTACGGCAACTGCCCCTGTGCGCAGCACGGGAACGGCGTCGGTTCCTGCACGAAGCAATGCCACTACAACGGCCAGCACGCGCGTGAGCAACTCGGGTACCGTATCACGCGGAACGGTCAAAACTTCGGCTTCTTCCGCTGGATCTGCCTCCAGGACTTCTTCAGGCGTCAGTCGGAGCAGTTCGGGGAGCTCCTCCGGCAGCGGTGTCCGCAGATAATGATAATAAACCGTAAACTTATCCAAGACAATGAAAACAAGATTCACGACAATACTTATAGCGCTTTCCGCACTTGCATTTTCATCATGCACGTATATCACCAAGAAAGATGACGGAACTGGAGCGGTAACCGTGTTCAAGAATATCGACATGCATCTGGGGCAGAGCGCGTGGAAATATTCGTATCAGGACAATAACAATTATTTCTATGCCGAGTTCGACGTGCCGGAGATCGACCGCAACATGTTCGACAGGGGAATGATAAAGATGTACCGTGTCTACAACTACAAGACGGACAAGGCCGCCCAGTACGAGATGCCGTTCTCGAATCATGTTGAATGGTATAGCAACGAAGACAATCTGTGGTACTTTTACAATGAGAAGCTCGATTATGAGTTCTCGGTCGGCAAGGTTACGGTATTCTATCAGCTCAGCGACTTCAATTACGAGATTGACGAGACCTTCGTACCCGAAGCCATGGAGTTCCGTCTGGTATTGCTGAATTAGCGGATTGCCGCACTGCCGGTTTGTCGTAATAATCATAAGTTTTTCATGATTGCATGCAGAAAACGGCGATTATACCGTAAATTATAAACGGTATCCGATGAGACCGCTGCCGGCCAGATAAATCAAAAACGTCACGGACAATACTGAAGTGCACCCCAAAAGTTGGACACAAAACTTTTGGGGTGCATTATGTATAGACACCATAACTTTAAATAACGGCTGAAAATAGCCAGTCACCTTATGCCAGGCGAGTCATAGGAGTCGCTATGATTCCGTCTGCTGGAGTTACAGAAGATGTAACGCAATTGCGGCACATGCCTCGGCATCGGAGACGGCGTTGTGGTGTTCGGTAAGGTGATATCCGCATGCGGCAGCGACAGTCTGCAGCTGGTGGTTCGGGAGAGACCGGCCGAAGTGCCTGCGGGATGCCCTGAGGGTGTCGTGGAACTCATAGTCCGGATAATCCATGCGGTAGCAGCGGAATACGGCCTTCAGGCAGCCTTCGTCAAAACAGGAGTTGTGGGCTACGAGAGGCAGTCCTTCGATCTCGGGGGCGATCCTGGCCCAGACCTCGGGGAATACCGGCGCATCGTCGGTGTCCGCTCTGCCGAGCCCATGGACACAGCGGCATCGGTAGCTGTAATAGTTCGGCTCGGGCTGGATCAGGGAGTAGAATTTCTTGTACAGGCGCCCGCCGCGCACGATGACCACGCCGACTGAGCATACAGACGTAGGCTCGTAATTGGCGGTCTCGAAATCTATGGCTGCGAAGTCTGTCATGATGACGGTGGTAAAATGGGCAATGGAGCAAAATCCGTTGATAACCCGCTTGCCGGCTCAAAAACAAAAAAGCCCAGGACAAGACCTGAGACTTTTTTGAGGTGCGTAGCGGAATCGAACCACTGTACATGGTTTTGCAGACCATTGCCTAGCCACTCGGCCAACGCACCGGATGCGGACTGCAAATGTAGGGCAATTTTCTGAAATTTCCAAATATTCTGCCGCCGGTAAGGATAAAATCGCTAAATTTGCGAAAATCATTATTATGAACGATATTAGAATTGGACAGGGTTACGACGTCCATGCCATTGCGGAGGGCATTCCTATGTGGCTTGGCGGCATCAATATTCCGTCGGAGACGGGTTTTGTGGCCCATTCTGACGGCGATGTGGCGATTCACGCGCTGTGCGATGCGCTTCTGGGCGCTCTTGCCCTGGGCGACATAGGCAAGCATTTTCCCGACAGCTCCTCGGAATTCAAGAATATAGACTCAAAAATCCTGCTTTCGAGAGTGATGGCTCTGGTAAGGGAGAAAGGCTACAGGGTCGGCAACGCGGATGTTACCATAGCGCTTCAGGCTCCGAAACTCAGGCCTTATATAGATGAAATGAGGACATGTCTTGCAGGGCTGCTCGGCTGTGAAGCAGACCGGGTCAGCGTGAAGGCGACCACTACGGAGAAACTGGGCTTTGTCGGACGCAGGGAAGGATGCGAGGTGTGGGCCGTGTGCATCCTGACAAGTTGCGGCGAATAGGGACGCTTCTGCGGAAACCGCCGGTTTTCAAATGATAACGGTATGAAAAAGATACAAAATAGTATAGAAAAATTTTGTAGATCGTAAAAAGTATTGTATTTTTGCAATCCCCAAAAGGAATGAGGCGGGAAACCGCGGAGTCCGGCAGGGAAAATTGAGATATGGTGTAATGGTAGCACAAGAGATTCTGGTCCTCTTAGTGGCGGTTCGAGCCCGTCTATCTCAACAAAGTCGCGGATTATCCGCAATCATGGCGGGATAGCTCAGCTGGTTAGAGCGCATGATTCATAATCATGAGGTCCGCAGTTCAATCCTGCGTCCCGCTACGATTTTTTTTCAAAATATCCGGGTGCCGGGTACGAAGGCACGAGGAACTCCGATATATATGCCGTCACCTTTCCGGGTGGCTTTTTTTTATGTCACGACGTTTGCGCTGCCACTGTTGCGGCTCCCTGTTCGCTCCTGAATGGGCCGCGGTTGCGAACACGGGAAAAAATAGCTATATTTGCATTTCGCGCACATAAGGCGTGAACAGGATTTATGGGATTCAGTTTCAATCTATTCGGCAGCAGTTCGCACCGCCGCTTCAATTACAGGCCGCGCTACTATGACGTGGAGGCGGAGGAACGCCGCAAATTTTTCGGCAGCCATGCCGATGTGCCGTCAGGGCAGGAAAACGT
Organism: uncultured Muribaculaceae bacterium; assembly: GCA_964385835.1. Lineage (GTDB taxonomy): Bacteria > Bacteroidota > Bacteroidia > Bacteroidales > UBA932 > Cryptobacteroides. Next base: position 29,448 of record CAYLQE010000024.1, read on the forward strand.
GACGGACCATGACGTGAAAGCAGGGCAGGGTACGGCATCCGGTAGAACGGGACAGGCCGCGGGACCGGCTGAAACGGGACATGCCTCCGGACTTGTGAACTCCTTACAGAATTCGGGAGCCGGAAAAACGCATGCGTCAGGATATGCTGCCGGGGGCGGGTATTCAGCACAGGCCGGAAAAAAGGACAGCAGGCCGGGCAGCCACATAGTCGGCAGTTTCCGTCCAGGGAACTATCAGAAGGAGACCTCCCACAATACCATGGTGACGACGGTCATCGGCATAATCAGCCTGATTCTGATATTCGTCGTCCTTATTTATATCGCGCGTTTCTACGCGTTCCTTATAGGCTGAAATGCCCTTTGATTTGCGGTTTCAATGCTAAAAACGCTAAAGAAGATAACAGATTCAAACATCCTTTGATAATGGATATCAGGATATTACCATCGAACATAGCTAACATGATAGCGGCAGGGGAGGTGGTGCAGCGCCCGTCTTCGGTCGTTAAGGAACTGATGGAGAATGCTGTGGATGCCGGAGCCACGAAAATCCAGCTCATAGTGAGGGATGCCGGGCGCACGAGCATACAGGTGATCGACAACGGTTGCGGCATGACCGCCGACCAGGCCGTGCTCTGCTTCGAGCGCCACGCCACCAGCAAGATACATTCGGCCGAGGACCTCGAGGCTATCGAGACCTTCGGGTTCAGGGGCGAGGCCCTGGCTTCTATATCGGCAGTGGCCGAGGTGACTCTCAGGACACGCGCCGCCGGTGAGGAGTCCGGTACGCAGGTGACGATCACCGATGCCACGGCCAATGATCCCGGACGTCAGGATGTCACGGAGGTCGCGACCCCGGTGGGCTGCAACTTTATCGTGCGCAACATATTCTACAACACTCCCGCACGCCGCAAATTCCTGAAGTCGGATGCCGCGGAACTGAAATCGATAATCGCGGAGTTCATAAAGATCGCGCTTACGCGAATAGACATCGCTTTCACGCTTGTGTCAAATGACAGGGAGATTTACCGCCTGGGAGCCGCCCAGACCGTAAAGTACCGTATAAAGGACATTTTCGGCGAAAGTGCCGCGGATGAGCTGTATCCCATGGACGCGCGCACCTCTGTGGCCTGTATCTCGGGCTTCGTGGCGCGTCCAGACAAGGCCCGCAAGAATGTGTCGAACCAGTACTTCTTTGTGAACGGGCGGTATTTCCGCAGCCCGTATCTTCACAAGGCGGTGATGAAGGCTTATGAGAGCCTTATTCCGGAAGGCGTGTCGCCTTCGTATTTCATATACCTGGATGTCGATCCGCACACGGTGGATATAAACGTGCATCCAACAAAGACGGAAATCAAGTTCGAGGACGACAACGTACTGTTTACCGTGCTTATGGCGGCGGTAAAGGAGGCCCTGGGCCGCAGCAGCTACGCGGATACCCTGAATTTCGATGTCGGAGGACTTCCTGAACTCGGCAACATAGGGGCCTCGTTCGCCGAATACAAGCCGGTTGCAAGCCCTGTACCGGAGGACGATCCGGACTTCAATCCTTTCGAGAATGACGGTTTCGACAACCGGAAGGAGTGGGAGGACAGCGGCGATTCCGTTGCCCGCAATGCGGGTGCCGGTGATTTCAGCGGCTGCCGTTCCGGTTCATATCCGCTTTACCGCAGCGGTGCGGATACCGGCTATTCCGCCCTGCTGGACCAGGCCATGGATGCGCGCCGCCCGCGCGCGTCTCTGCTGGTGAAAGGAAAGTATGTCATCAGCACATGTCCTTCCGGCTTTCTTCTCGTGCATGCGGGCCGCGCCATGGAACGTATAATGTACGAGCGCTTCATCGATGCCATGAGCAGGGAAGTGCCTGCCGGCCAGATGACTATGTTTCCTTTCGAGATCGAGGTGGGAGCCATGAACATGCCGGTTCTGGAGGAATGCCTGCCGATGATGCAGCGGATGGGCTTCGATTACGCCCCTTTCAGCGCCAATACTATCAATGTCACTGCCGTGCCTTCCGGGCTGGCGGATGACAGAATGTCACTGTCCGCCCTTATGTATGAGGCGGTGACAGCCCTTGTGGAAGAGCGTGCCTCGATAGCCGCCTCACTGTACGGTCCTCTTGCCCAGAAAATGGCGAAATCGGCCGCACGCAGCGCTGTAATGCCATCTGACGAACAGGCGGCAAGGGCCCTTATAGACTCTATGTATGCATGTGCCTCTCCTGAAATTACGGCAGACGGGCAAAAAACAGTACAGATTTTGCATATGGACGAGCTGGATAAATTTTTTAAATGACAGATTATGGAGTATTCCTCATACAACAGCGGCGGTTTTTTCTCCCGCCTTCCCGTGGTCACGAAGAACATCCTTATCATTAACGTGTTCATGCTGATCATTACGCAGCTGCGTCCGGATTTCATGTACAATATGTTCGCGCTGCATTATGTGACTTCGCCTTATTTCCACTGGTGGCAGCCGCTTACCCACATGTTCATGCACGGAGGCTTCTGGCATCTGTTCGCCAACATGTTCACGTTCATCATGTTCGGCGCCGTCCTGGAACGCCAGTGGGGGCCTAAGAAATATCTGCTTTTCTATCTCCTTACCGGACTTGGGGCCGCCGCCCTTCACATGGGCGTGATATGGTTGCAGATGGTGCATTATGCGGATGTCGCCGCAGCCGGCGGACCTGATGCTTTCGTGGCCGCAAGGAATATGGCTGCTCTAAGGAACGTGCCAATGGTGGGCGCGTCAGGTGCGATATACGGCGTGCTCATGGGCTTCGCGATGCTTTTTCCCGATACTGTGATAACCCTGCTTTTCCCTCCTATCCCCCTGAAAGCGAAATGGTGGATCCTTATATGGCTGGGCATCGAACTCGTGACAGGCATCGGCGGAATGGGCGGCGGTATCGCGCATTTCGCGCACCTCGGCGGCGCGCTTTTCGGCTGGCTGCTGATAAGATACTGGAAAAGCAAAGGTACAATGTACAATTATTATGAAGACTGATATAGACAAGGCCCTTCAGGTGCTGCGCAAGGGCGGCCTGATTCTTTACCCTACCGATACAATATGGGGCATAGGCTGCGACGCCTCGAACGAGGAGGCCGTGCGCAAGGTGTTCGCTCTCAAACGGCGCAGCGATTCGAAATCGCTGGTGCTGCTGGCCCGCGATATGGACATGATCGCAGATTACGTGGACCAGGTGCCTGAAATGGCCGCTCAGCTCGTCGAGGTGAACGATGCTCCGATGACAATCATTTATCCAGGCGCCGTGGTGCGCAGGAACGAGGCTCAGCGAGGGCCGTGTCTGGCACCGTCGTGTGTTGCGGAGGACGGTTCGGTGGGCATGCGCATTCCGCAGTCGAGCGAATTCTGCATGCAGCTGCTTCGCGCGTTCGGCAGGCCGCTTGTCAGCACTTCCGCCAATATCTCGGGCAATCCGTCTCCTAAGGGCTTCGCTGACATTGATCCGGCTGTCGTTCAGGGCGTGGACTACTGTGTCGGAGCGGCCTGTCAGGGACATGCCACCGGATCGGGAAGCCAGATTATCAAGGTGGATATCGACGGAGGCATTAAAATTATCCGCGCTTAGGCTATGGTCATATTCCATTCTGACAATGTCGGGGATACGTTCCTTACCCTTTCGGCTGAGGATTCGGCACACTGCGCGAAGGTGCTCCGTCACAAGGCCGGGGACGTTATCAGTGTCATTGACGGTGCCGGCACGATGTATGAGTGTACTGTCACCGATGCTTCGGTGAAGGCCGTCAGGGCTTCGATAAACGCCGTGCACAGGAACTGGAATTCCCATCCTTATCATCTTACCATGGCCGTGTGCCCCACAAAGAATAACGAGCGTTTCGAATGGTTCGTGGAGAAGGCTGTGGAGATAGGCGTGGACAGGATAGTCCCGCTGATAGGGGAGCGCAGCGAGCGCAAGGTTTACAAGACAGAGCGCGCGGGGAAAATCGCGCTGAGCGCGGCCAAACAGTCTCTCAAGGCAGTGGTTCCTGAAGTTTCGGAGCCTGTTTCCGTGAAGGATTTCCTGAACGGTCCGGTATCGGGACAGAGGTTCATTGCATGCTGCTTCGACGATCCGTCGGTTCCGAGAATCAGCCTTAAGACGGCTCTGTCCGTGGAGGCCGCAGGCAAGGCGGGCATGATGCGGGGACATGGGAATGAACGTGCGGCATCCGGAGACAGGCCAGAACTGACGGTGCTGATAGGTCCGGAAGGGGATTTCTCGCCTGCGGAGGCGGAACTTGCGCTGAAAACAGGCTGTGTGCCAGTTCATCTGGGCGATTCACGCCTGCGCACGGAAACTGCGGCCGTTATAGCTGCCGCCATGGTTTACACGGCATTTATGGAATAGCATGATGAAAATCGGACTCATATCCGATACCCACGGGCGTTTTGACCCGGCATTCAGGGAGTTTCTGGAGCCGTGCCGTGAAATATGGCATGCCGGGGACTTCGGAGGGGGATATCAGACTGCCGCCGATATCGCGGCGTTCAGGCCACTTGTGGGCGTCGTCGGCAATTGCGACGAGAGGGGGCTGATGTTCGATTATCCTCTGCACCGCTTCTTCAGCCGTGAGGGGAAGACCATACTTATGACCCACATAGGAGGCTACCCAGGACACTATGATTTCCATGCCCGCCAGCTTATAGAGCGCTACAGGCCTGATATTTTCGTTTGCGGGCACAGCCATATCCTGCGCGTTATGAATGATCCGCGATACGGTATGCTGGTAATGAATCCAGGTGCCGCAGGCGTCCAGGGCTTTCATATTGTAAGGACTGCTATGCGGTTCGATATCAGTGAATTGGGTGTTAGCAACCTCGAAGTTTTCAATCTGGAACTGTAGTTCTGCTTAAAATTTCAATTATTTTGATGTTTTTTTTGACGATATTGCGAAATATTGTCTAACTTTGCAGCCTGTTTCAGGAAATTAATCGATTAAAACTTATAAGCTATGAAGAAAATTATCCTTATCATTTCCGCCGCTGTCATGATGGCCGCTGCTTCTTCCTGCACATGCTGTTCAAACTGCTGCTCGGAGAAAGGCAAATGCTGCGGCGAGAAAGCCGAGACCGAGTGCTGCGAGACAAAATGCTCTTGCTGCGAAGAGAAGTGCGATTCTACAAAATGTGCTGACTGCTGCAAAGACTGCGACAAGGCTTGCGGACACGATTGCTGCGGAAAATGTGAGAAAGCGGAGTAATCCCTTTCCCGACCGCGGTTTTCATCCGGTGAAAGTAAGGCAGCCCTTTGGGGACGCCTTATTTTTTTTCTGTCCTGCAATCGTCCACGACCTTTTCAAGCAAAATACACGCATCAGCAGAACACTCATGAGCGAGGACTTGACCGACATACAGAAGGCGTTTAGCTTTTTATTCCTTGAGCGAATCTGGACAATTCGCGTGCTGAAAGGCACACACGTATAACGGGAATAAAGGTTATCGCTTGCACTGGCTATTCCTGTGGGTTCTCCATCGCTATAGCAGAAAGTGTGAGTCGAAATCTTATCCGTTATACGGCTGTCCAGAGCCCGCTCAGATAAGATGCCAAGTCGGCCCACGCTTTCTTATTTTGTACATACCACAACACTATAGGGGCCGTGTTATAAATGATTAATGTTTTTTTTAATAAATGACGCTATTACTATGAGGTTCCTTCGTTTTCTTTATTTCGTGATGTTTGTTTTCTTCACGGTTAATGCATTTGCTGATTCTGATCAAGATTTCGAATTTTATAAATCTATTCCTCGATACGAATCCATTCGGCTTTCGGGACAGGATATTAGTATTGTTATTCTGCCCAATTATACAGTCTCCTTATCGGCATCAAAGAGTGAGGACAAGACTTCGTCTAGTCTTTCGGGAAGTGGACAAGTAATTTGGGACGTTGATAGTAAAACCATGAGGCTTCAACTTACAGGTGTTGTCGAAGGACGTTTTTTCGATTCGGAAGAAATCTATAGAACGGAAAGACACTATAATGTCGGAAGTACAACAGCCCAGTTTTTAGGTTTTGATGCCAGAACCTATTCTTATGAAAAGGTTTATGACCATACTAATTATTACAGAGCAAGCGGATCTAAGGCTTTTGAAATAAATACGCCTCTTCACGTTAATGGGAGTGGCGGTTATTGGATTGACTCAAATCGTGTATATGCTACTTTAACTGGAGATAGAACCATCACGGTCTCATTTGACTTCTTAAATGGTACTAGATCTCTTTCTTACGGAGAAGCGACATCAACAAATGTAGCCATAAACGATGAGTTTGGAGTTTGGCAGTGGACAAAGGATAAATCAGAATTGTTCCTTTATTCAACGAATATGCATGATGATATGTTCAAGCTTTTCAGATCAGAAGAAGGGCCTCGCTATAAACTTATGTTAGATTTTCACGGAAAAGAATTAGAAAGCGTCGCATCTTCAACTACGGATATCGGAAAGATGGTGCAATTGGATTTAGCATTCGGAGATGGCACAAAAGTAACATTGCCGTTTGTCGAGAAGAAAAGTGAGGACGGTGAGGGAGTAATTACTTACACGTATACCTATGCGACATACAATCGTTTCTTGGAAGAGTGGAATTGGGATGCCTACAGTATCGTAGAACAGCTAAAAGACAAGCAAAATATTATTATTTCCTATCAGATTGGAGAGTCTCGGTACACTTCACTATTTGAATTGGAAGGGCTTGAAACTATAATGTCTTATCTTGAATAATGAAAAAGAAAACACTTCTCATAATACTTGCTTTTTTTAGTCTGCTCAGTTCTCTGTATGCTCAGACTGAAAAGCTTAAGATTGCCATATTAGACCTAAACGCTGGCGTTGGCATTACTCAGGATAGGGTTACCGGCCTTTCCGATATTTTATCTGAGGAGTTATTCAATTCTGGTTATTTCACGATAGTAGAACGTTCACAAGTTCGCGCTGTATTACTGGCCAATAATTTATCCAATCAATCATCTTTATCCGCGGAACAGCTTCAATCTGTTGGTAGAAAACTAAAGGTTGATGCCGTGGTCATAGGCACAATTAACTACATAGTTAGAGATGTTAAACTAGCTTCTGACGGTGTATCAAAAATTGACGTCGGTGAATATAATCTTGATGTTCGCCTAATGAGCGTTACGAATGGACGTATGTTGTCTAGTTCTGGTGACGACGGGAGGGGAAGATCTGAAAGGGAATTGATGAAAGTCGTAGCACAGGAACTTGTTCGTAATTTGGATGCATCTGTAAAGCAAGATAGCGAGACCGTACAGGTATTATATGATTTTCTATATGTTTATCCTAAAGACATTGGCTCTTTTTCGGTTTATCCTACCACGGTTATTAACGTAATCAACCGCAATAATTCATATGGTTTTAATGACTGGAGATTGCCGACTGATGAAGAACTGAGTTTGATGGAGGCCAATTCTTCCCTTCTCCATCTAGATAAAGGTATGCCTTATGCTCATTCCTCAAGTTGGGTAAGATCATTTGAAAAGCTTCTCGTGAGATTAGTACGAACAAAAATTGTTGTTCAGCAGAGACCCGTCAATCGTCTGAGCGCCTATCTTGAAAGAACCGAACATGATTTTGGGCGTATTCCTATCCTTTCCGGAGTGGTTACTACAAAGTTTTGTTTACAGAATCCATCAAGTAGAGATGTTACGATCACAAATGTGACGAAGACCAATTCTGCTATATCTGTTTCTTGGGATAAGTACAGTATCTCACCCGGTCAAAAAGGATTTGTTACAGTTAATTACGATCCAAACGGGCGACAAGGTGTAAGTTTTAATAGCACCATAAAAGTTACTTTGAGTGATGGACAGATATTTACCATATCAGTAAAGGGAAAGGTCGATTAGAGTATATTGATGCTTTATATGAAACCAGCCACCAGAATTATTTCTGTGGCTGGTTTCTTCAGTTCTCCCGATATGGGCGTAAATCAAGCAGGTATAAGTGTGAAAGATTATGCTCTTAATCGGGGAGATCTCACGGATGCAGTTGCGATCCATTTACTCAAGACTGCGGAGTAAAGCTTGCCGTGAGAAGTCAGCCGAGGTCATAGT
>CAYLQE010000025.1:0-34782 GCA_964385835.1 uncultured Muribaculaceae bacterium
AAGATTCTGACAAGGCTCCTCTAGATATTTGGAGGAAGGCTCTCGAGAATGTGACCCCTCAGGTAGAGGTTAAGTCACGCCGTATCGGCGGTGCCAACTTCCAAGTGCCTATGGAGGTTCGTCCGGAGAGGAAAGTATCTGTCTCGATGAAAAACCTTATCGCTTTCGCACGCAAGCGTTCAGGCCACTCCATGGCGGAAAAGCTCTGTGCAGAGATCGTAGCTGCCTACAACAACGAGGGCGGCGCGGTTAAGCGTAAAGAAGAGATGCACAGGATGGCCGAGGCCAACAAAGCATTTGCACATTTCCGTTTCTAACATTGTAAAGAGCAGACGAAAATGGCAAGAGACCTTAAATTTACAAGAAACATCGGCATCATGGCTCACATCGATGCCGGTAAGACAACAACTTCAGAACGTATCCTGTACTATACAGGAAAAACCCACAAGATCGGTGAGGTTCATGAGGGCGCTGCCACCATGGACTGGATGGTTCAGGAGCAGGAGCGCGGTATCACTATCACATCCGCTGCGACTACCGCATTCTGGAACTATAACGGCAACAAATACCAGATTAACCTTATCGACACCCCGGGCCACGTGGATTTCACCGTTGAGGTGGAGCGTTCGCTCCGCGTGCTTGACGGTACTGTAGCCACATTCTGCGCCGTAGGCCGCGTACAGCCTCAGTCCGAGACCGTATGGCGCCAGGCGGACAAATACGGCGTTCCGAAAATCGCGTACGTCAACAAGATGGACCGTGTGGGCGCGGATTTCCTCGCTGTAGTTGAGGAGATTCATACAAAACTCGGCGCAAGGGCTATCCCTATCAGCCTTCCTATCGGAGCCGAGGACAAATTCCAGGGTATTGTGGACCTTATCGCAAACAAGGCCATCTACTACAACAACTCCGACGACCTCGTGAATTACGAGATCAAGGACGTTCCCGAGAATATGCTCGATGAGGTGGCTTCATGGAGGGAGAAGCTCGTCGAGGCTGCGGCCGAGTACGACGAGAGCCTGATGGAGAAGTTCTTCGATGATCCTGATTCCATCTCGGAGGAGGAGCTTATCGCAGCGCTTCGCAAGGCTACCATCGACATGGCTATCGTTCCTGCGACCTGCGGTACCTCATTCAAGAACAAAGGCGTTCAGTTCCTTCTTGACGCCGTGATGCGTTACCTCCCTTCTCCTCTGGACAAGGGCTCTGTAAAGGGTGTCAACCCTCAGACAGGTGACGAAGAGGAGCGCAAGCCTTCTGTAAACGAGCCGTTCAGCGCTCTTGTGTTCAAGATCGCTACCGATCCGTTCGTAGGTCGTCTGGCATTCCTCCGCGCATATTCAGGAAGGCTCGACGCAGGTTCATACGTGCTGAACACACGTTCGGACAAGAAAGAGCGCGTTGCGCGTCTTTACCAGATGCACTCAAACAAGCAGAACCCTATCGAGTTCGTTGAGGCCGGCGACATCTGTGCCGCAGTAGGTTTCAAGGATCTTCGCACTGGAGATACTATCTGTCTTGAGAACGCCCCTATCACTCTCGAGTCAATGGAGTTCCCTGATCCTGTGATCGGTCTCGCCGTAGAGCCTAAGACTCAGAAGGATCTCGACAAGCTCGGCATCGCACTTGCGAAACTCGCGGAGGAGGATCCTACCTTCACCGTGAAGAGCGACCACGAGACAGGCCAGACCATCATCAGCGGTATGGGTGAGCTTCACCTCGATATCATCGTGGACCGTCTCCGCCGTGAGTTCGGCGTGGATATCAACCAGGGTGCCCCTCAGGTTAACTACAAAGAGGCAATCACCGTTCCGGTACAGCACCGCGAGGTGTTCAAGAAGCAGTCCGGCGGCCGAGGCAAATTCGCCGACATCATCGTCGAGATCGCTCCTGCCGAGGAAGGAAAGATCGGTCTTACTTTCGTTGACGAAGTCAAGGGCGGTAACGTGCCTAAGGAGTTCATCCCGGCTGTCGAGAAAGGCTTCAAGAGCGCGATGGCGAACGGTGTGCTCGCAGGCTACGAGGTTCCTTCTCTCAAGGTTACACTCAAGGACGGTTCGTTCCACCCTGTCGACTCAGACCAGCTGTCGTTCGAAATCGCGGCACGTATGGCGTTCCGCCACGCATGTCCTAAGGCAAAACCTGTCATTCTGGAGCCTATCATGAGCCTGGAGGTCGTTACTCCGGAGGATTACATGGGCGATATCGTGGGCGACCTCAACCGCCGCCGCGGCCAGATCAACGCGATGGATTCGACTGTAGGCGCACGTATCGTCAAGGCATTCGTTCCGCTTTCCGAGCAGTTCGGTTATGTTACTATCCTCCGTACCATCTCTTCAGGTCGTGCCACTTCGACAATGACCTTCGATCACTACGCCGAGGTCCCTGCGGGTCTTGCCAAGGAGATCATCGAGAAGAGCGGTTACAAGGCGGCTGACGACGATGAGTAGTCTTCTATTAACGGATTAAAAAATTAAAGATATGGGTCAGATTATCAGAATTAAACTCAAATCCTTCGATCATATGCTGGTTGACAAATCAGCGAAGAAGATTGTTGAGACAGTATCTGCTACCGGTGCACGCGTGAACGGTCCTATTCCGCTCCCTACCGATAAGAAGATCTTTACTGTAAACCGCTCTACCTTCGTTAACAAGAAGAGCCGTGAGCAGTTCGAGCTCAACTCATTCTGCCGTCTCCTGGACATCCACGATTCAACACAGAAAACCGTTGACGCACTTATGAAGCTGGAGCTTCCGAGCGGTGTGGATGTATCCATCAAACTCGGCTAATCGAAGTTGATGAAATAAATGATGCGCGGGGATGTTCCCGAGGTTCGTGCCGAAGGCCGTCCCCCGCAGTCAAGGTCTCTTAGCTCAGTCGGTCAGAGCAGCGGACTCATAATCCGTGGGTCGTGGGTTCAAGTCCCTCAGGGACCACACGAAAGTGCCGGGCATCAGCCCGGCGCTTTTTTTTATTGCCGCAGCCGTATGTGCGTATGTTGCTGCCGGAGGCTTTTTTATCCGCACGGCCTGCGATTCCGTCTTTTTGTCTGATATGAAAAACCGTAATTTTTCGCGGCGGTTTTACTTACATTCTGTAAGCAATATTCGGCAAACGGTAACACGCACACAGGAATAACACGTTCTCTGTGCCGTTATTTTATATTTTACAATAAGTGGTTGTTACAAACTGTAATGTGTGCTTTTTCAGGGTTTCAAGCCCCTGTAAGGCCGTTTTTGCGGCTTTATTGCCTTAAAATTGGCGAATCTGTTGCTATTTGGAATTATTATTCGTACCTTTGCAGTTCAATGCCTTGTATTTACAGGGCTTGAATCGGTTGAGAGCTGATAAAATATTATAAATTTAACCTATTAACATTATCCGGAGCTTTCCGGATATCAATGAAAATGCTTATGAAAAAAAAGTGTATTTTTTTCACGATGCTGATGCTTCTGATGTCCGTTCTGGCCTACGGTCAGAATCTGACAGTCAAGGGTGTCGTTTCCGATGCAGGAAACGGTGAACCCGTGCCATTCGCATCAATCCATGTCAAGGGGACGATGACAGGTGCTGTGACCGATATCGACGGTAACTACAGCATCAGTGTGCCGAAGGATGCTGTCCTGATTTTCAGCTTTCTCGGCTATGCCGACCAGGAGGTTGCCGTAAAGGGACAGAGCCTGATCAATGTGAGCCTCTTTCCGGACCAGAACCTTCTTGACGAGGTTGTCGTAACCGGTATGGTTGCCACAGACAAACGTCTCTTCACCGGTTCCGTATCAAAAGTGAATGCCGCCGATTCGAAGATTGACGGTATGGCCGATATATCACGTTCGCTCGAAGGACGTGCCGCGGGTGTCAGCGTGCAGAACGTCTCGGGAACATTCGGTACCGCTCCGAAAATCCGTGTCCGCGGTGCAACATCAATCTACGGCAGTTCGAAGCCTCTGTGGGTTGTCGACGGTGTCATAATGGAGGACGTTACCGAAGTGGATTCGGACGCGCTTTCTTCAGGTGACGCGGCTACCCTTATCTCATCTGCGATCGCGGGACTCAACTCCGACGATATCGAGAGCTTCGAGATCCTCAAGGACGGCTCGGCGACATCTATCTACGGTGCGCGCGCGATGGCCGGCGTGATTGTCGTGACTACCAAGAAAGGACAGGCCGGCACAGCCAAGATCAACTATACAGGCGAGTTCACCACACGTCTCAAGCCAAGCTACAGCCAGTTCAACATCATGAATTCGCAGGAGCAGATGGGCGTATACAGGGAAATGGAGAAAGACGGTCTGATTTCATTCGGACGTACATACAGGGCATCCAGCAGCGGTGTCTACGGAAAGATGTACCAGCTCATGACACTGTATGACGAGTCTGACAAAAAGTTCGGGCTTGCAAACACTCCTGCGGCGAGAAGCGAATACCTCAAGGCGGCCGAGTACAGGAATACAGACTGGTTCGACGAACTGTTCTCCAACAGCATCTCGATGAACCACTCTGTCAGCATCTCGGGCGGTTCGGACAAGGCCCAGTACTATACCTCGTTCTCCATAATGAACGATCCGGGCTGGACCGAGCAGAGCAGCGTGCAGCGTTACACCGCGAGTGTGAACGCCCTCTACAATATCAGCAAGTCAGTGTCCGTAAACCTCATCAGCAACTCTTCATACCGTAAGCAGCGCGCTCCGGGAACACTCGGACAGAGCGTGAACGCTGTAACCGGAGAGGTTTCAAGGGACTTCGACATCAACCCGTATTCATACGCGCTGAATACTTCGAGGACGCTTGATCCGGATGAATTCTATACCCGCAACTACGCGGCGTTCAATATCCACAACGAGCTTGCTAACAACTTCATCGACTTCGATGTGGTGGACCTCAAGTTCCAGGGAGAGCTCAAGTACAAGCCTATCCGCCAGGTGACCCTTTCAGCCCTCGGCGCATACAAGTACTCTACTACGACCCAGGCCAACCAGATCCGCGAGAACTCCAACATGGCGCTCTCGTTCAGGGCAATGGATGACGCGACTATCCGCGACAGCAACCCTTGGCTCTATACTGATCCCGACCAGCCTAACTCTCTTCCGTTCTCCGTGCTTCCTAACGGCGGTTTCTACCGTGAGACCAAGTACAAGATGAACAGCTGGGATTTCCGTGCTACCGCAAGCTACAACGATATTTACAACGACGACCATATCTTCAACCTCTTCGGCGGTATGGAGATCAACAGCACCACACGTAACAGGAGCTACTTCAACGGCGTTGGCATGCAGTATGAGATGGGTTACCTCGGAGCATACGACTACAACTACTTCAAGCAGGCTTCAGAGCAGAACGACGTTTATTACAACCTCACCAATTACTATAGCCGCGACGTGGCATTCTTCGGAACGACCACTTACTCATACAAGCGCCGCTATACGGTGAACGGCACGCTCCGCTACGAGGGCAGCAACATGCTCGGCAGGGTAAGGACAGCGCGCTGGCTGCCTACATGGAACATTTCCGGCGCATGGAACATGCATGAGGAGTCATGGTTCGACGATACGTTCAACGACATACTGTCACACGCGACCCTCAAGACATCATACTCGCTTACCGGTGACAAGCCTGCCGTTACCAACTCTTCTGTAATCATCATGTCCTACAATCCTTGGAGGCCTTTCGCCTCAGACAAGGAGTCAGGTCTCGAAATATACGAGTTCGCCAATTCGGAGCTCACATACGAGAAGAAGCATGAGTTCAACGTGGGAGTCGATCTCGGTTTCCTGAACAACAGGCTGAATGTTACATTCGACTGGTACAAGCGAAACAACTATGACCTCATCGGACCTCGTACTACCAACGGAACCAAAGGCACTATCACCGAATACGCTAACGTGGCTTCCATGGCTTCAAGCGGAGAGGAGCTGTCCATCTCGAGCAAGAACATCAAGAAGAAAGACTTCAGCTGGACAACCGACTTCATCTTCTCTCATGTGACCACGAAGGTGACCTCGCTCGAGTCCATGACCCGAATCATCGACATGATTACGGGAACCGGCTTTACCATGGAGGGCTATCCTTACCGTTCGCTCTTCTCTATGGACTTCAAGGGACTTAACGACAGCGGTATCCCTACTTTCATCAATGAGAACGGCGATCTCGTGACAAGCGACATCAACTTCCAGTCAAGGGAACTTGGCCATCTGAAGTACGAAGGCCCTACCGACCCTACGATCACCGGTTCGTTCGGCAACGTGTTCACTTACAAGGGCTGGCACCTGAATGTCTTCATGACATACTCGTTCGGCAACGTCGTAAGGCTTGACCCTGTTTTCGCCTCATCCTATTCGGATCTGTCGGCGATGCCTAAGGAGTTCAAGAACAGGTGGACCGTATCAGGCGACGAGAAGTACACTGACGTCCCTGCCATCGCGGACCTTCGCCAGCAGCAGGCTGATACCGAGCTGAGCCGTGCATACAACGCATACAACCTTTCTACGGCAAGGACAGCGAAAGGCGACTTCATCCGTCTCAAAGAGGTGAGCCTCGCATACGACTTCCCTAAGAAGTGGATCAGCAAGGCCAAGATGAACTCCCTGTCCCTCAAATTACAGGCAACAAACATCTGCCTGCTGTATGCGGACAAGAAGCTCAACGGACAGGATCCTGAGTTCTACAATGCCGGCGGTGTGGCAACCCCTCTCCCAAGGCAGTTTACCTTCACCCTGAGATTTGGTTTCTAATAATTAACGACTGACAGAAATGAAAAAATATAATTATATACTCCTTATAATATCCGCTGCGGCAGTGATGACGTCATGCAACAAGTTCCTTGACGAGCTGCCTGATGACAGGGCGAGTCTTGATTCCGTGGAGAAGGTCAAGAGCTTTCTTGTGTCAGCTTACTCATACAAGCTGCCGGACTTCATTCTCGAATACAGCGCCGACAACGTAATGAGCAACGGAAAAGCATTCTCATGCTATAGCGATCAGGACAAGCTGTATCGCTGGGAGGATGTCGAGGACGTAAGCACCAATGACTGCCCTAAAGGGTTGTGGAATGGCCAGTATACTGCGATCGCCACTGCAAACCAGGCGCTCGAGGCTCTCGACGCGCTCGGAACATCTCCGGAGACAAACGCACTCAGGGCCGAGGCTCTTCTTTGCCGCGCATTCGGCATGTTCCAGCTTGCGAACACATTCTGCATGGCATGGAACCCCGAGAAGGCCGATATATATCCCGGTCTTCCGTATCCGAAACAGGCCGGCGTGTCCGTAGACGAGAGGGGTACCCTCGCGGAGCTTTACAAGAATATCAACGATGATATCGAAGAGGCCCTCCCTCTGCTGAATGACAGTTACCTTTCCGTACCGAAATACCATTTCAACGCAAAGGCCGCATACGCGTTCGCAGCAAGGTTCAACCTCTACTATCTCAACGACGACAAGGCTATAGAATATGCGAAAAAAGTGCTGGGCGACAATCCTCAGTCCGTTCTCAGGAATGTTTCCGCTTACACTGCGCTGGCAGGCAGTGACGACATCAACAACGCATATATGCGCGATGACGCGAACATCATGCTGAATACCGCATACTCTGTACTCGGACGTGCTTTCTCCGGTTCATCCCTTTGGAAGAGATATGCCCCTAACCGTGAGATTACCACCAACGAGACTTTCTGGGCGCCGATGCCGTGGGGAAGCGGTTCGAGCAGCAATACCCTGTATGAGTCACACATGCTTTACGGATCGAACGAGTGCGTGCTATATCCTAAGATGCTCGAACAGTTTGAGGTTACCGACAAGGTGTCGCAGACAGGATTTCCTCATATCGTGGATCCCGTGTTCACTACAGACGAGACCTGTCTTGTACGCGCGGAGGCTTATACAAGAAAGAAAGAATACGGGAAGGCTCTCGACGACCTGAATGCATGGGCTGGCGCCCACTGCAGCGCGAAGATGGGTACGGCGACCCGTCCTGTATTCACGGAAGAATCCGTAAACGCGTTCATGAACGCCCTTCCGGAGGTTCCTGCCGTGATTACATCTGAAAACCAGCGCGGAATCAAGAAGCCTCTGCATCCTCAGGGCTTTACGGTGGAAGAGGGCACGATGACCAACATCCTGTACCTGATTCTTCAGATCCGCCGGCTCGAGACATACTGGCAGGGACTCCGTTTCCTGGATATCAAGAGGTACGGAATCGAATTCAGCCATGATATCGAGAACGAGGACCCTTTAGAGTTCAAGGCCGGAGACCTCCGCGGAGCGATACAGCTTCCTGCTGACGTACTTGCAGCCGGACTTGAGGCAAATCCAAGATAAACAATGAACACATTAGAGAATACCACTATGAAACGCATAAAAACAATATTGCTTCTCGCTGTTGCCATGACGGCATTGTCTTCATGCTATAAGGATGAGCCTGACACAAAACACAGCATATTCGACGATGACGAAACTTCCGTTCCCAGCGACTTCGACTTCTGGATCCAGAGAAATTATACAGGTCCTTACAACATCGAGTTCAACTATCTCTATAATGACAAGCTGTCAAACAACAATTACAATGTCATCCCTGCAAGCATAGAGAATTCCAAGGCGATGGCAATCCTTATCAAGGACGTATGGCTCGACGCCTATGTGAAAGTCGTAGGCGAGAACTTCATCAAGAAGAATACTTTCCGCGTGTTCCAGCTGATCGGCTCGCCTGAGTACAGCAGCCAGGGCTCGATAGTTCTGGGTACGGCCGAGGGCGGAATCCAGGTAACCCTGTTCCGTATCAACGAGCTTGACCTCGACAATATCTATGTGAATCAGGATGATCCTTACAGGAGCCATTATGACCTTCCTCTGGACCTGAACTACTGGTACTTCCACACCATGCACCACGAGTTCTGCCACATCCTTACCCAGAAGAAGAACTATACTACCGATTTCCAGGCGATTTCCGTAGGAAAATACCACTCTGCGGACTGGATTAATGTAAGTAACGAGGAGGCTCCGCTCGAGGGTTTCGTTACAGGATACGCCAGCGGCGAGTACAATGAGGATTTCGCGGAGATCTACTCTACATACGTAACCTCATCCGACAAGGCCTGGAAAGCTATTCTCGCCAAAGGCGTGAACGGCACGGACACAAGCGGAAAGGATGCTATCCTGTCCAAGCTCGAAATCGTAAGGTCATATCTCATGGATTCATGGAACATCGACCTCGAGGCCTTGAGAGAAGAAGTGCTCGATCGCTCTGCGAAAGCACCTCTGCTTGATTTGAAAACACTTAATTAAATAAGGACGCGAAATGAAAAAGATCAATATATTCTTAATGCTTGCACTGCTGCTCTCAGCATGTACATACCGCATAGAAGACGTTTTCGACAAGTCTTCTTCGGAGCGTATCAGCGAAGCGATCGCCAATACCTACGATGTCCTGAAAGGGGCGCCGGACGGCTGGATCATGGAGTATTATGCGGATCCGAGATACGGCGGCTACAACGTGATCTGCAAATTCAACGCAGACAACACTGTAACCGTACAGAGCGAAATCTACGGAGACAAGACAGCAACATCCCACTACAGGGTGGACCAGAGCCAGGGCGTGTTGCTCTCGTTCGACGAGTACAACGAGGTCTTCCACTTCTTCTCTGACCCTGCGAACCCTGCCGGCATCGGCAGCAACGGCAAAGGCATGGAGGGAGATTTCGAGTTCCGCGTCATTTCAGCGAAGCCGGACCAGGTGATCCTGAAAGGCAAGAAGCACGATTCGATGATTTCCATGAAGCCGCTTGCCGGCGGTGCGGACTGGAATGACTATATCGGTCAGGTTCTGGAAATAGATGACATCATGTCTTCAAGCGGTTACATCCTTCATTTCGGCGAGACCGCCATCAATGCGACTGCCAGCTACAGGAGAATAATATTCAATGATCCTGAGACAGGCAAAGCTATCGATATTCCGTTCATCTTCACATACGACGGCATGAGGTTCTACGAGGACTTCCAATATGCAGGCAAGACTGTCAGCGAGCTGAAATATTCTGAAGCGGACGGATGCTGCTATGCCGTAGGCGACAATTCCGTATATATCGAGCCGAAGATTCTTCCGCTCAGCGAGCTTGTGTCGTCGGGCATGTGGTGCTTCTCGAAAGATGCCATGTCCCAGTCTGCGCTTGCGGACTTCCTCAAGTGCAAGGCGGGCAGCGACAAAGAGGGCGAGCAGATCATGATCATGTATCTCGGCAACGGTATTACCGATGCACTCGCAGACAAATATGGCATAGGCTTCATAAGCGGCAATTATTACGGAATGCTGTTCTACTCCGTAACTGTCGTGGATGACAATACGATCACGCTCAAGTACACCGGCGCCGATGCGTCAAATGGAGCATGGTATGTCCAGAATGCCGGATACAGCGTCCTGACGACTTCTTTCCCTGGCACTTACAAGCTGACTACGGACAATATCCGCAAGCCTTCATACATCAGGATGGAGAAAACCAACAATTCCGCTTATTGGGTTGAGCTTCTGGCTGATGAAATCATGTATCCTTTCGAATAGCGTCAGCTGATACTGATATGTATCACAGGCTTCTTTCCGGGACCGCAAAGGAAACCGGACAGGACCGCAACGAAATCGCCGGGCATCCGCCCGGCGATTTTTTTATCTGTTTGTACATAAATTTTGCTATATTTGGTCCGTTTAACCAATAGCTATATGAAACAGTTTGTTATCAGATGTATGGCGCTTACTGGCGCGATATCGGCGATTGCATCATGCAATTGCGGGAACAACGGCACTTCCGCGGAAGAAAGCGGAAGCGATACCTTGCCTAAAGAGCAGAAAATCCTTTCCGCAGCGGAATCGGACCCTAACGTGATAGGCTGGATGAAAGGTTTTCCGCCGGCAGAGGACAAGACGCTAAGCTCGGACGACGGCTCGTATTTCAGATTCCCCGCTCTCCGTTACAGCGTGAACCACATGAGGGAATTCTTCCCTACAAGGGATGTTCCGGCCTCTCAGGACTACCGCTACAAGGTGGGCAAGGCCGAGGACGAGGGCATTCTGGACGTGCTTTTCCAGCCGTGGGATTCGGAGCAGAAGGCCACGTTCGCGAAATCCCTTGAAATGAACTATGCCGACGGCATTATCGTGATGCACAAGGGAAAGATCGTGCTTGAGAAATATTTCGGAGGCCTTACTCCCGAGGGACAGCATGCGGCGATGTCCGTCAGCAAGTCTTTCACGGGCACTCTCGGAGCGATTTTCGCCGCGGAGGGAGTCATAGATCCTTCCAAACTCGTGACCGACTATATTCCCGAGCTTGCTTCGAGCGGATATGCCGGCGCTACGGTACGTCAGGTCATGGATATGACGACGGCCATAAAATACAGCGAGGACTACGACGACCCTAATGCCGAGGTGTGGGCGTATTCGGCGTCTGGCAACGTGTTCAGGGGCGCGGATTACAAAGGGCCGAAAAACTATTATGAATACCTCAAGACCCTTAAGAAACTCGATGGCGTGGAGCATGGAGAGGCGTTCGGATACAAGACTGTGAATACGGAGCTTCTCGGCTGGATTATCTCCCGCGCTACCGGCAAAAACATCGCCGAGCTTGTTTCGGAGAGAATCTGGAAGCCTCTCGGAGCGCATTATGACGCGTATTACAACGTAGGACCTTCAGGCATCACGTTCGCAGGCGGAGGACTCAGCCTTAACCTCAGGGATATGGCCATGTTCGGCGAAATGATCCGCTGCAACGGAAAACTCGGAGGCAGACAGATAATTCCGGAGGCCGCCGTGCTCGATATCAAGAAAGGAGGCAGCAATCCGGAGAGCATAGCCGCATTTGCGCGCAGCGGATACACCGCCCTCAAAGGCTGGAGCTACCGCGACATGTGGTGGATAACCAACAATCCGCACGGTGCTTTCATGGCAAGGGGCGTTTACGGCCAGGCGATATACATAGATCCTGCGGCCGAGATGGTGATTGCGAGGTTCGCCTCAAGCTACATGGCTTCCAACACCCATAACGATCCTTTCTCGATTCCGGCATACGAGGCTGTGGCTGAATATCTTATGTCGCGCCGCAAATAGCGGCGGCAAATAGTGCCGCTGCGGGTTTCCTGCAAGGCATCATGCTTATCATCAATTGATTGTAAAATGAGAAAACGTATATCTTCACTTTTATTGTTCTTATTTCTTCTGCTGCCCCTGCATGCGCAGACGGCGAGGGAGGCGATAAGTCAGGACCCGGATCTGTCGCTCGGCAACATGCATCCGTATCACATGCTGTCGGCTGGACTGTCGGAGGCTCCGCAGGGATATGATCTGTTCTACATCAGCTACACGGGACGTCACGGCAGCCGTTATGCGACGGCCAACGCGAGCGCCAAAGAGAGCAGGTACATGAAAACGTTCGACCGCTATGCGCGGGAAAAACGCTTTACCAAAGAGGGACGGCAGCTTTACAAGGCGGTAAAGAAGATTTCGTCCCTTAATGCAAAGCATAAAGGCGCATTGTCTTCTCTCGGAGAGAAAGAGGCTTATCAGATCGGCCTGAGGCTGGATTCCAATGCCGGAGACCTGTTCAAGGGCGGCAGGAGAGTGATTACATATTCCACTGATTCCCCGAGGGTTATGAAGACAAGGGACTGCCTTGTCAGCGGGCTGCTGGAGAAGAATCCGTCCCTGACAGTGGATACCGTGGAATTTTCGACCAAAGGAAAGGCCCATACGGAGGTAGTGGGCTATGATCTTCCCGACAGGCAGAAGAAAATATCGAACAAGTACGCTTTGGGCAGTGAAGAATGGAAATCTTACGATGCCTCGGGCTTTATCAGCCGCATATTCAGGGAGGGACGCCGCGAGGGTCTCGACCGCGATGTGGCATACAGGTTTTTCGACGCAGGAGCGAACTGCCTGTCGATGGGCGAGAAAGTGCCTGATATCACCGTCTTTTTCTCGGATGACGACCTTTATTATATATGGTCCCGCCGCTCGATCGGCTGGGTCGGCCGCTGTACCGTCACTCCTGAGAATCACGGATACCGTCCTCTTACCCTCGGACGGGGCATAGCGGACAATATCATCGCGGATGCCGATGCGGTGATGGACGGCCGCAGCGATGTGGCGGCGACCCTGCGCTTTACCCATGACAGCTATATGGTGCCGCTGCTGTCGTATCTTGACGTGGACGGCCTGAATTTCGATCCGGCAGAAAGCGCCGTGGGCAATTTCCGTGATTTCGACATAGTGTGCATGGGAATGAACCTGCAGCTGTTTTTCTACCGCAATGCGGAGGGCAGGGTGCTGGTAAAGATCATGCTTAACGAGAAGGAGACCGCGGTCGCCGGCCTTGCCCCTTGCACTGGTCTGTATTATGACTGGGAAGCGCTGAAAGCGTTCTGGGCTTCCCGTTCCATGCAGATTTCCGGGCAGATTTCCGGGCAGATTCCCGGCGACATTGAATAGAATCCAGTATTTGCTGTCTCCTGATTCATGTCCTATATTCATGTTCTTGGGTTAGCCCGCGGCATGCGCGGTTCAGTAACTTGCAGGATCTGGCTTTACAGGCTGTTGACTTCAGAAGTCTGCCTGAGGAAAGCCTGATATGGGAAAAGTCTGGTCGGGGTCTATTTCACGCAGGATGCCGGCTTTGCCGGCATCCGTCAGTTTCAGTCCTGAGGGAACATAGGCCCCTATCGCGTTATCGCGGCATGCCTCCAGATAAAAGTCCATTATCCCGAACCTGCCCCTGAACTGCGGCATGGCGTCGAGCAGGCCGAAGATGCGCGGCGAGACCAGATGCACTCCTCCGAACGCCAGCTCACGGCTATACGGCGCGCCCTGCGCGGCAGGGCCGCGCAGCTCTCCGCTGACACTGTTTTTCCAGCCGCACAGCCGCATCTGTCCGTCGAAAAGCAATTTTCTCGAGCTCGTGCGGTCGCTTGCCAGCAGCATCGCCACCTCGCCGTTATCCGGCCATGATTCCATGAACGCCCTTATGTCCAGATTGGAGAAGATATCCACGTTGTGCACGAGAAAAGGCCTGTCGCCCTGTTCCAGAAAACGCCTCGCCGCCAGAAGGCCTCCGCCCGTGTCCAGAAGCTCCGCACTTTCGTCGCTTATGTGCACCGTCAGCCCGAAATTGCCGTTCTCATGCAGGTAGGAGATGATCTGCGAAGCGAAATGATGCACGTTTACGACAATCTCGTCCACCCCGGCCGCTTTCAGCTTCATGATCTGATGCCACAGCATCGGCCTGCCGTTTACTGGGACCATCGCTTTCGGCATGGTGTCCGTGAACGGTTTCAGGCGGGTGCCGAGACCCGCGGCGAAAATCATCGCTTTCATACTTTGCCCTATAAAATGCGGTCTATGCCCTGTTCACGGTGTATAAGGCGTACCGTGACCTCCGGATATACGGCGTGCACCCATGAGGCGAAATGTTCCGCTCCGTACACGCTGCGGTGCTGTCCGCCGGTGCATCCGAAGCACACCGCGAGATCGCTGAATCCGCGTTTGATGTAGTTGTCGATATGCGGGGCGGTCAAAGACCGTATGATGTCCAAGAATCTGCGGATTTCACCCTTTTCTTCCAGAAATCCGATTACCGGCGCGTCAAGGCCGGTGAGGCTCTTGTACTGTTCGTACCGTCCCGGATTCTCCATGCCGCGGCAGTCGAATATGTATCCGCCGCCGTTCTCCGAGGCAGGAATTCCCTTTTTGTAGGAAAAGCTATATACCGTTACCGTCAAGCTCATTTGCAATCTTCTTTAAATATGGGTAGCGTTCCGTCGCCAGCTCCCTGAAATTCTTAAGGCCGGCCGGAATGCTGTCTGTGAAATACTGTTTGTGTTCGGTGAGGCCGCGGAAACCGTAGCATCCCAATGTCTGCAGGCAGCGGAAAAGCGCGAAAAGACGCACGTTGGAGTCGAATTCTTCCCTGCCGACTGTCACGTATCCGCCAAGATACCTGTAATATGTGTCTATAAGGGACGCCCTGCGCTCCGGACTGAACCCGGCCGAGGCCTGGAATACGAAAGAACACAGGTCATAATAGAAAGGCCCCCGGAATCCGCCCTGGAAATCTATGAAAAACGGCCTGCCGTCCTTTATCATTATGTTGCGGCTCTGAAAATCCCTGTACAGGAAAGTGTCTCCCTTGACGGCGAGAAGGTCTTCCTGCATCCTGTCCAGGTCATCCTGCAGCAGATTCTCGTCGAACTCCGCCATATACGGCTTCAGGAAGCAGTATTTGAAATAGTTCAAGTCGAAGCTTATGATCCTGGGCCCGAATTCCCTTGTGGCGAAGCACAGGCTGTAATCGAAGCCGCGGCCGAGCATCTGCATGCGCACCAGCTCCTTCAGGCTCGCATGGAGCAAGGCGTCGTCGTCCAGATGGTTCCTGAGCGTGTCGTCCCCGAGATCCTCCTGTATGTAGCGAAGGCCGTCTTCCGATACCGCAAGCACACGCGGAACGCTGATTCCACGCTTCCCGAAATAATCCGCCATTGCCGCGAAGGTCCTGTTTTCGGCCGCATTGCTTCCGTAAACGCCTATCACGCTGCCGTTTTCAAGCATGATGCGCCGGTACGACCTGTTTGAGCCGCTCTGGGACAGCCTCTGCTCCGACCTGTAGCCTGGCAGCGATGTAAAAAAGTTTTTCATAGCCGGATACAAATATATGTATAATAATTTTTATCTTTGCCAATCTGCACTGCAAGAAAATAAAATAAATATGGCATCTTTAAAAGAAAAGATCGGCTATGCGTTGGGTGACGCGGCTGCCGGCGGAATTACCTGGAAGGTGATGTCCATCGCTTTCCCTCTGTTTTTTACGAATATTTTCGGACTGACGGTCGCCGATACCGCGACACTCATGCTCCTCGCGCGTCTTTTCGACGTCGTTACCGACCCTCTCATGGGCAGTATCGCCGACCGCACCCGCAGCCGCTGGGGAACCTACCGTCCGTGGCTCATCTTCGGCGCCGTTCCTCTCGGACTCGTATTCGCGCTGCTGCTTTACACTCCGGACCTGGGACCTGCAGGCAAACGCGTGTGGGCCTACTCGTTCTACCTGCTGATGATGGCTGTCTACACTGCCGTGAACGTGCCTTACGGTTCGCTGCTCGGCGTAATGACGGATGATGACAACGAGAAGAACCAGTTCTCCTCATACCGTATGGTGGGCGCCTATGCGATGGGCTTCATCACCCTCATGGCCTTCCCTTACCTTCAGAAAATGATAGGCGGCAGCGAGGCGCACCAGTATGCCGTGCTCGGCGTATGGCTGGGCGGTGCCGCGGCAGCCATGACCCTGGCCTGCGGCCTGCTTACAAAGGAGCGTCTCAAACCGGTGCGTGCGGAGAAATTCACCCTCCGTCCTTTCGCCGACCTGTTCAGGAACAAGCCGTGGATATACATCACCCTCGTGGGAGTATGCAGCAACTTCTTCAACGGCTTCCGCTATGCTGTGGCCGGTTACATGCTCACATACTGTCTCGGCGGAGATGTCACCATAAGCGGCCTCATCATCAATTATACCGTGTTCATGACTTTCGGCGAGGTGACCTGCATGATCTTCGGCGGTCTCTGCCCTGCGTTCACGAAACTCGCTGGTTCCAAGCAGAAAGCCTTCATCTGGGCGGCCCTCATCTGCATGATAACCTCGGTCGGCTTCTTCTTCATCCCTATGGACCCTTCGTATATCTGGCTGATGATAGTGACCGTAATCCTGACATCCGTAGGCATAGGCCTGTATTCTCCGCTTATCTGGTCCATGTATGCCGATGTCGCGGATTATGCCACCGAGCATAACGGCACCTCGTCCACCGGACTTATATTCTCGTCAGGCACTATGGCGCAGAAATTCGGCTCCGCGATCTCAGGCGCCCTCGTCGCCCTGCTTCTCGGCGTCGTCGGCTTCAATTCCGGCACCAACGAGCTGGGCGAGACCGTCGTGAATATCGCCGAGGCCGACATGGAGGGCGTAAGGACCATGGTATGGTGCCTTTTCTCCATTTTCCCTGCAATCATAGCCGGCCTGATGCTGTTGCTTGTACGTTTATACCCTATAAAGAAATAAATGAAAAAGATTTTTTCCGCGGCATTGGCCGCTCTGGCATTCGCATCATTTGCGGGTGCCGAAACTTCTGACGCTCAGAAGACGGCGGCGAAGGCCGCATTTACTCCGCTGACAGATACGAACCTGCAGATATTCTATGATTTCGGCAGCGACCGCAAGTATGTCACCACTACCTACGAGATGTTCCACGGCGATGCCTGGGGAAGCACTTTCTTTTTTGTGGATATAGATTTCAACTACAAAAACGAAACGGGAAAGAATATCGGTCCCGGAGGCGCATATACCGAGATCTCGAGAAGCCTTAATTTCTGGAAGAACACGAAACTCAAGGATTTCAGCCTTCAGGTTGAGTATAACGGCGGTCTCGGCGCTCCGTTCGGCGGCTACACCATAAACCATGCCTTCCTTGCCGGCGCGAACTACCTTTTCCACTCGGCGGACTACCGCTACACCCTGTCGCTCGCGCTCCTTTATAAAGGATATATCGGCATGAAGCAGCATGTTCCGATGCAGTTCACCACTGTGTGGGGCTGCCAGGATCTTTTCGGCGCGAAGGGCCTGCGCTTCAGCGGATTCCTCGACGTATGGGAAGAGGGAGGCAAATGCCTGGTGGTTTCCGAGCCTCAGCTATGGTATTCGGCAGGGCAGTGGTTCGGCTGTCCGAACCTCAATGTAGGCGGCGAGGTAGAGCTCGCGTATAACTTCGTGGGAGACGGTTTTCACTGCAGGCCGTGCCTCGGCGTGAAGTGGGTGTTCTGACATTCGTCGGATGATGTCCGCGCTCTTGTCGAAAATTGCGTGAAAAAGTTTTCAACAACAAGCGTAAGTGTTTGAAAAGTCCAAAGTTAACCGTCAAAAAGTCCGGTAGAAATATTTGCAAAAAAGATTAAAAAAGTTTGCGGAATCAAATAATTTGCCTACCTTTGTAGTCCCCTAAAAGGGAGGTATTATGCCAAGTGGCTGATACTTAAACGGTTAACGAAAATTAACGTATTTAAAGTATAATAACATGTTACAACCAAAGAAAACCAAATTCAGAAGGCAGCAGAAAGGCCGCATGAAAGGTATGGCCCAGCGTGGCAACCAGCTTTCATTCGGTTCGTTCGGCATTAAGACCTTGGAGAACTGCTGGCTGACAGGCCGTCAGATCGAGGCCGCACGTCAGGCAGTTGTACGTTACATGAAACGTGAGGGCAAGATCTGGATCATGGTGTTCCCTGACAAGCCATATACCAAGAAACCGGCTGAGGTTCGAATGGGTAAGGGTAAAGGTAACCCAGAGGGCTTTGTGGCTCCTATCACTCCCGGCCGTATCATCATCGAGGCTGAAGGCGTTCCTATGGAGATCGCAAAGGAGGCTCTCCGTCTCGGCGCCCAGAAGCTTCCGGTAAAAACCAAATTCGTGGTTCGCAGGGACTATGTTGAATAATCTTTTAATGGAGAAGTGAAATGAAAGCACAGGAAGTAAGGGAAATGTCGATCGCGGATCTCAAGGACCGCATCGAAGCAGAGAAGGCAGCCCTCTCTACAATGAAATTGAATCATGCTATCTCTCCGTTGGAGGATACATCGGTAATGGCAAAAACAAGAGCTGACATCGCCCGTATGATGACAATTCTTGCTCAGAAAGAAAAACAGAACTAAGGTCATGGAAAGAAATCTTCGTAAAGAAAGAATTGGTCTGGTAGTCAGCAACAAGATGGATAAGACCATCGTCGTTGCGGTAGAGACTCAGGAAAAACATCCTATCTACGGCAAATTCGTGAAGAAGACTACCAAATTCGTTGCGCAGGACGACAAGAACGAGTGCAGCGAGGGCGATACAGTCCGTATAATGGAGACCCGTCCTTTGTCCAAGACAAAGAGATGGAGATTAGTAGAAATCGTAGAAAAAGTTAAGTAGAAATGGTACAGCAGGAATCACGTTTACAGGTGGCTGACAACAGCGGTGCTAAAGAGGTTCTTTGCATCCGTGTGCTCGGAGGTACACGCCACCGTTATGCAAAGGTGGGCGATCAGATCGTCGTTGCAGTTAAAAATGCCCTGCCAAGCGGCGATGCCAAGAAAGGCAGCGTTTCAAAGGCGGTTGTGGTACGTACCAAGAAAGAGATCCGTCGTCCCGACGGTTCTTACATCCGCTTCGATGACAACGCGTGTGTTCTTCTGAACAACGCCGGCGAGCTTCGCGGTACCCGTATTTTCGGTCCGGTTGCCCGCGAGCTTCGCGAGAATTATATGAAAATTGTTTCACTGGCACCTGAGGTCCTTTAATTTACATTATAGGTATGAACAGAATTAAAAAAGGCGACAACGTCATTGTAATTGCCGGTGGCAATAAAGGAAAACAGGGCAAGGTCCTGACCGTTATCCCTGAGAAGGACCGCGTCATCGTCGAGGGTGTTGCTATGGTAAGCAAGCACACGAAGCCGAACGCAAAGAATCCGCAGGGCGGTATTATTAAACAAGAGGCAGCTATCCACGTATCCAACGTTGCTCTCATCGATCCTAAGAGCGGCAAGGCCACTCGCGTAGGTTTTGAGATCAAGGACGGCAAGAAGGTGCGCGTTTCTAAAAAATCTGGAGAGGAGATCAAATAATGGCAAAGAAAGCAGCAGAGCAGGCCGCTCTTCCAAAAGGCTATACTCCTTCGCTTAAGACGCTTTACAAGGAGCAGATTATTGACAAGCTCATCAAGGAGTTTGGCTACAAGACAGTTATGGAGGTGCCAAAGCTCAACAAGATTACTATCAACATGGGCGTCGGCGACGCTACAGGCGACAAGAAACTTGTTGATGACGCACAGCAGCAGCTTTCAGCCATCACCGGTCAGAAGGCTATCGTAACGGTATCGAAGAAAGATATCTCTAACTTCCACCTCCGCAAGGGCCAGGCCATCGGTGCCAAGGTAACCCTCCGCGGCGTGAAGATGTACGAGTTCCTCGAGAGGCTCATCCGTATCTCTCTTCCTCGTATCCGCGATTTCAGCGGTATCAGCACAAAGCTCGACGGTAAAGGCAACTATACCCTCGGTATCAAGGAGCAGATCATCTTCCCTGAGATCGACATCGAGAAGATCAGCAAGATCATGGGTCTTGAGATCACATTTGTAACAACAGCAGCCACTGACGCAGAGGCGTTCGCCCTCCTTCGTGAGTACGGTTTGCCATTCAAGAAAAACAACTAAAGGATTATGGCAAAGGAATCAATGAAAGCTCGCGAGGTAAAACGCGCGAAATTAGTTGCCAAATACGCTGAGAAACGTAAAGCCCTCAAAGAGGCCGGTGACTGGGCAGCACTTGACAAACTCCCTAAGAACTCGTCTCCTTGTCGTCTTCACAACCGTTGTTCTCTCACCGGACGTCCAAAAGGATACATGCGTTACTTCGGTATCAGCCGTATCCAGTTCCGTGAGATGGCCGCAAACGGTCTTATTCCAGGCGTCAAGAAGGCAAGCTGGTAAAATGAAATCGAGACAAGTTCGGATGCATTGCGCAGTCTGAACTTGTTTCCGCATATATTTAATTAATTATTAACCCGTAGGATATCGGACACGAAAAAGTGTCGGTTCTTAACTAAAAAAGTTTAAAAAATGACTGATCCTATTGCAGATTATCTTACAAGAGTCCGTAATGCGTACCTCGCAGGCAAGAAGGTCGTTGAGATCCCTTCTTCAAAGATGAAGGTAGCTCTCACCAAGATTCTTTGTGAGAAAGGTTACATCCTCAGCTACAAGGTCGTTGAGGGTACACCTTACAACACTATCAAGATTGCGCTGAAGTATCATCCGGTTACCAAAGCCGCAGCCATCAAGAAGATCGAGCGTGTTTCCCGTCCGGGTCTCCGTACCTATTCGGACGTAGAGAACATGCCTCGCGTACTGAACGGCCTGGGCATCGCAATCCTTTCCACATCAAAAGGCGTTATCACCGACAAAGAGGCCAAGGAGCTTAATGTAGGCGGTGAGGTATTATGCTATGTTTATTAATCTTTAAAGAGTAAAATATGTCACGTATTGGTAAAGCACCTGTAGTCCTTCCCGCCGGCGTCACTTGTACAATTGACGGCAACGTTGTGAAGGTGAAAGGCCCTCACGGTGAACTTTCTCAGAAAGTTGATCCGGCTATTTCGGTAGCCCTCGAGGGAAATGAAATCAAACTTACCCGTCCGACTGATCTTCCGCACCACCGCTCTCTGCACGGTCTGTACCGCGCTCTGATCGCCAACATGGTTAAAGGTGTGTCCGAGATGTTCACTATCAAGCAGGAGTTCGTGGGAGTCGGTTATAAAGTGGAGGTCAACGGACAGATCGTATCGATGTCCCTCGGCTATTCACATGACGTTCAGATGTTGGTTCCTGCAGAGATCCACGCAGAGGCCCCAGCCGTAAAGAAAGGACAGAACCCTGTCCTTATCCTCAAGAGCTGCGACAAGCAGCTTATCGGCCAGGTTGCAGCTAAGATCCGTTCTCTGCGCAAGCCGGAGCCTTACAAGGGTAAAGGTATCAAGTTCGTTGGCGAGACCCTTCGCCGTAAAGCCGGTAAGTCAGCTGGTGCTAAATAATTAGGAGGACAACAGTTATGGCATTGAATAAAATTGAAAGAAGACAGAGAATTCACTACCGTATCCGTAAAGTCGTTAATGGTACTGCTGAAAGACCGCGTATGGTTGTTTTCCGTAGCAACAAACAGATTTACGTACAGGTTGTTGATGATTTGAAGGGTGTTACTCTCGTATCGGCCGCTTCAAACGACAAAGAGCTTGCAGCAGAGTGCAAGGGTAAATCAGGCATCGAGGCCGCAGCTATCGTAGGCAAAAAAGTTGCGGAGCGCGCTCTTGCCCATGGTATCTCCACTATCTCATTCGACCGTGGCGGTTACCTTTATCATGGTAGAGTAAAAAGTTTGGCAGACGCTGCCCGTGAGGGTGGTCTAATTTTCTAAGATTATGGCTAATACAAACGTAAACAGAATCAAATCAACCGACCTGGAGCTTAAAGACAGGCTGGTAGCCATCCAGAGGGTTACAAAGGTATCCAAGGGTGGACGTCACTTCAGCTTCGCAGCAATCGTTGTTGTGGGCGATGAGAACGGCGTTGTAGGCTATGGTCTCGGCAAAGCCAATGAGGTTACAACCGCTATTTCAAAAGGCATCGAGGATGCAAAGAAGAACCTCGTGAAGGTTCCTGTTCTCGCAGGTACCATTCCTCACGAGCAGGAGGCCAAGTTCGGCGGCGCACGCGTATTCATGAAACCTGCCGCTCCCGGTACAGGTGTAAAGGCGGGCGGTGCGATGCGTGCCGTGTTCGAGTCTGTGGGCATCCGCAACGTGCTTGCAAAATCCAAAGGCTCTTCAAACCCTCACAACCTCGTGAAGGCTACCGTTGCTGCTCTCTCTGAGATGCGCGACGCATACACGGTGGCCGGTCTCCGCGGCATTCCGATGAGCAAGGTATTTAACGGATAAGGAGGATAAAGGCTATGGCAAAATACAACATCACATTGGTTCGCAGCAAGAACGGCGCTACAAAGCGTCAGATCGCAAACCTCGCATCTTTGGGTCTGCACAAGATGCATCAGACAGTAACAGTGGAATCAACTCCGGTTTCAGAGGGCATGATCGAGAAAGTCCGTCACCTCGTTGAAATCGCAGAAGTTAAATAAGGAGGATCAGAATTATGGAACTTAACAATCTTACTCCTGCAAAAGGTTCTCTTAACAGAGAGAAACGTGTAGGCCGCGGCGAAGGCTCGGGTCACGGCGGACAGTCATGCCGTGGTATGAACGGTGCTAAATCACGTTCAGGCTATTCCCGCAAGAAAGGCTTCGAGGGCGGTCAGATGCCTATCAACCGCCGTCTTCCAAAATTCGGCTTCACCAACCCTAACCGTGTAGAGTACAAAGGTATCAATGTAGCTCTCCTTCAGGAGCTCGCCGAGAAACTCAATGTTTCCGTTCTTGATATCAACACTCTCCGCGAGGCCGGCTTCATCAACAAGAACCAGCTCGTTAAGATTCTCGGCAACGGTGAGCTTACAGCCAAACTTGACGTAACAGCCAACGCATTCTCAAAATCAGCTATCGCGAAGATTGAGGCTGCCGGCGGCAAAATCACTGTTGAATAATGAAAAAGTTCTTTGACACAATCAAGAATATCTGGAAGATTGACGAGCTTCGTCAGAGGATAGTCTACACTGTCCTTCTGATTCTGGTGTACCGTCTGGGCAGCTTTATCGTGCTTCCTGGTATCGATGCATCGCTGCTCGCCGGCTCGCAGCTGAAGCAGACCACATCCGACGGTCTCGTGGGACTGTTGGATATGTTCTCCGGCGGCGCGTTCGGCAACGCTTCAATCTTCGCGCTGGGTGTAATGCCTTACATTTCCGCATCCATCGTGATCCAGCTCCTTGGTGTCTTTGTTCCTTACTTCCGCAAACTCCAGCTGGAGGGCGAGAGCGGACGTAGGAAAATGAATCAGATGACCAGGGTACTGACCATCCTCATCATCGCTGTACAGGGTCCTGCCTACATGGCTGCCCTCCACAACCAGATTCCGGCACAGGCTTTTGTCGCTGTCAACAATCTCGGATGGTCAAATTTCGTATTCAACTTCACATCAACCCTTATCCTGCTCGGCGGTACGATGTTCGTTATGTGGCTCGGAGAGCGCATCACTGACCGCGGCATCGGAAACGGCATATCGATCATCATCATGGTCGGCATCATCGCCCGTCTTCCTTTCGCCCTCATCGCTGAGTTCCAGGCCAAGTTCATCGGCAACGGCGTAGGCGGTCCTATGGTATTCGTTCTCGAGCTCGTGATACTGTTCTTCGTATTCATCGCGGCAATCGCGATCGTACAGGCGGTGCGCAAGGTTCCGGTACAGTATGCCAAGAGGGTAATAGGCAACAAACAGTACGGCGGCGTACGCCAGTACCTCCCACTGAAAATCAACGCAGCGGGCGTTATGCCTATCATCTTCGCACAGGCGCTGATGCTGTTCCCTCTGATCTTCAGCCAGTTCGACAGCACACGCGGTCTGGCCGCAACATTCAGCGACTATACAGGATTCTGGTACAACCTTGTATTCGGTCTTCTGGTTATCGCGTTCACCTACTTCTACACATCCGTTACCGTCAATCCTAACATGATGGCGGAGGAGATGAAGAAGAACGGCGGATTCATTCCGGGTGTCAAGCCGGGCAAGGCAACTGCAGCATATCTTGATGACGTGATGTCGCGCGTGACCCTTCCGGGTTCAATCGCGCTCGCGCTTATCGCGATCCTTCCTGCATTTGCAATCCTTCTCGGCGTGAACAACCGTTTCGCAAGTTTCTACGGCGGTACTTCCCTCCTGATCCTTGTGGGCGTTGTTCTGGATACACTCCAGCAGATCGAGAGCCAGCTGTTGATGCGTCACTATGACGGATTGATGAAAACGGGCCGTCTGAAAGGACGCTCCGGTATGTAATAAGCTTCTAAAGATCTTTGATAGATGGTTAAACCAAAAACAGAGGAAGAGATAGCACTGCTCAGGGAAAACGGCATTCTCGTTTCCAAGACCCTGGCGGTAGTCGGTCGTGCAGTGGCCCCCGGTGTGACAACTCTCGAGTTGAATAGGCTGGCCGAGACCTTCATCCGTGACAACGGAGCTGTTCCTTCTTTCCTCGGTTATGACGGTTTTCCCGCAGCGCTCTGCATGTCCGTCAACGACGTGGTGGTGCACGGCTTCCCTTCAGACTATGTTCTGAAAGAAGGCGACATCGTGTCTGTGGACTGCGGTACACTGTACAAGGGCTATAACGGTGATTCGGCATACACGTTCCCTGTCGGGGAAGTGGATGCCGGGACCGCCCGCCTTCTGGCAGTGACCAAAGAGTCCCTTTACAGGGGCATCGCGGCGGCTGTGGACGGAGCCCGTACAGGTGATATCGGACACGCGGTGCAAACGTATTGCGAGTCTGCCGGTTTTTCCGTTGTCCGCGAGTTGGAGGGACACGGAATAGGCAAGGGAATGCACGAGATGCCGGGAGTGCCGAATTTCGGCAAGCCGGGCAGGGGTGCGAAACTTGCGGCCGGCATGACCATTTGTATTGAGCCGATGATAAATGCAGGCACGAGGGGCGTCTATCTCGCCAACGACGGTTGGCAGGTGCGCACGGCGGACCGCAGGAAGTCAGCTCACTACGAGCTTACGGTTGTTGTCAGAAAAGGTAAGCCTGAGTTGCTGTCTACCTTTGATTATATTGAAGGAAAAGTTGAATTTTAAAGTGAATTTATGTCTAAACAAACTGCAATCGAACAGGAAGGCGTAATAATCGAGACCCTCCCTAATGCGATGTTCAAAGTTGAATTGGAGAACGGTCACGTCATCCTTGCCCATATTTCAGGCAAGATGAGAATGAACTACATTAAAATCCTTCCCGGAGATAAGGTAAAAGTCGAGATTTCACCTTATGATTTGACAAAAGGAAGAATTTCTTTCAGATACAAATAAAAAACAGATATTATGAAAGTAAAAGCATCCATCAAAAAGCGCAGCGAGGACTGCAAGATCGTAAAGCGCAAAGGTCGTCTTTATGTGATTTGCAAAAAGAACCCTAAGTTCAAAATGCGCCAGGGATAATTTATCGCAAGATAATTGACGAATCGTTAACAATTTAAAAGTAAGAATAAATTATGGCACGTATAGCCGGTGTTGATTTACCAAACAACAAACATGGCGAGATCGGACTTACCGCGATTTTCGGCATTGGACGCAGCTCCGCGAAGAAGATTCTCGAGGAGTGCGGTATCGATCCAACAATCAAGTGCGGTGACTGGAATGACGAGCAGATCGCTGCCATCCGTTCCAAAATCGGAGAAGAGTACAAGATCGAGGGCGAGCTCCGTTCCGCTATCCAGATGAACATCAAACGACTGATGGATATCGGTTGCTACCGTGGAATCCGTCATCGTAACGGTCTCCCAGTTCGCGGTCAGAGCACCAAGAACAACGCACGTACCCGTAAAGGTAAAAAGAAGACTGTTGCCAACAAGAAAAAAGCAACTAAATAAACCAGATGAATTATGGCAAAGAAAACCACAACAACCAAGAAAAGAGTCGTTAAAGTTGAGGCATATGGCCAGGCTCATATTTCATCGACTTTCAACAACGTTATCGTTACTCTTACAAATGCTACAGGTCAGGTTATCAGCTGGTCATCTGCAGGCAAGAGCGGTTTCCGCGGCTCAAAGAAGAATACTCCTTATGCCGCTCAGGTAGCTGCTGCCGACGCCGCAAAGACCGCATACGATCTTGGTCTGCGCAAAGTAAAAGCATATGTCAAAGGCCCCGGTGCAGGCCGTGAGTCTGCAATCCGTACAATCCATGGCTCAGGTATCGAGGTTACCGAGATTATCGACGTGACTCCAATGCCTCACAATGGTTGCCGTCCAAAAGGCCGTCGTAAAGTTTAATCGTTTTAATTTTGAATCATTATGGCAAGATATACAGGCCCTACTACCAAAATTGCACGTAAATTTGGCGAGCCGATCTTCGGAGCGGATAAGGATTTCGAGAAAAGAAATTACCCTCCGGGACAGCATGGTCTCGCAAAGAAGCGCAAAAAACAGTCTGAGTACGGTACTCAGCTCCGCGAGAAACAGAAAGTAAAATACACTTATGGTGTGCTCGAGCGCCAGTTCCGCAACACCTATGCCCGTGCGGCACGCATGAAAGGCCAGACAGGTGAGAACCTGATCTTCCTTCTCGAGAGCCGTCTGGACAACATCGTGTACCGTATGGGTATCGCTCCTACACGTGCAGCTGCGCGTCAGATCGTTTCCCACTGTCACATCACTTTGAACGGCACCGTCTGCAACATCCCTTCAACCCAGGTAAAGGCCGGTGATGTCATTGCAGTACGCGAGCGCTCGAAGAATATGGAGGTCATCACTTCTTCAGTAGCTGCGGCAACCAAGTATTCTTGGATTGAGTTTGATGCGAAGG
This sequence comes from uncultured Muribaculaceae bacterium, assembly GCA_964385835.1. Lineage (GTDB taxonomy): Bacteria > Bacteroidota > Bacteroidia > Bacteroidales > UBA932 > Cryptobacteroides. The sequence goes on from CAYLQE010000025.1 coordinate 27,067, forward strand.
CCCTCACCGGCAAGTACCTCAACGTACCTGTACGCGAGGAGATCCCTGAGACCATCAACGAGCAGCTTATCGTCGAGCTGTACTCTAAGTAGAAATTTAACACCAGATAAATCATGGCAATCTTATCATTTCAGAAACCTGACAAGCTGATAATGCTTGAGAGCACCGGCAATACCGGACGTTTCGAGCTCTGTCCTCTGGAGCCCGGCTATGCCCAGACAATCGGTAACTCTCTCCGCCGTATCCTGCTTTCTTCATTGGAGGGTTTTGCCATCAGTTCCATCAAGATTACGGGCGTTGATCAGGAGTTCCAGAACATCCCCGGCATCATCGAGGGAATGCAGGACATTATCCTCAACCTTAAACAGGTCCGTCTTCAGCGAATGGTCGAGACTACCGAAACTGAGACTGCGAAAATCACTGTAAGCGGCAAGACCGAGGTTACAGCTGAGGAAATCTCCAAAGGATTGTCTTCTTTCAAGGTGTTGAATCCTGAGCTTCACATTTGCTCTCTCGAGCCGTCAGTGAAATTCGAGATCGAACTTACAATCACCAAAGGCCGCGGCTTTGTTCCGGCCGATGAGATGAGGGATGTCAATACACCTATCGGAACCATTCCGATCGACGCTATCTACACCCCTATCGTGAACGTGAACTGGATCCAGGATAACTGGCGTGTGGAGCAGAAGACCGACTATGAGAAGCTTACGATGGAGATTGTCACCGACGGTTCGATATCTCCTCTGAACGCTCTCCAGGAGGCTGCAAGCATACTTATCTACCACTTCAAGCTCTTTGCTGACGAGAAGAAGCTCTCTCTGGAGACAACTTTCGAGTCAGAGAGCAAGGAGCTGGGCGAGGAGGATCTCCGCATGAGGAATCTCCTTCTCACCAAACTGGGTGACGTAGGACTCAGCGTACGTGCTTACAACTGTCTCAAGGCAGCTGATATCGACACATTCGCGGACCTCGTATCTTACAGCCGCAACGAGCTCATGAAGTTCCGTAACTTCGGCCGTAAGTCGCTCAGCGAGATTGACGCCCTGGTTGAGAAAATGAAACTCTCATTCGGTATGGATGTCGCAAAGTATAATATTGACATTAAGAAAAAGGCTAATTAATTATGAGGCACAATAAATCATTCAATCACCTTGGCCGTCAGAGCGGACACCGCAAGGCTATGCTCGCGAACATGTCCTGCTCTCTTATCGAGCATAAGAGAATTCAGACTACCGTCGCTAAAGCGAAAGCTCTCCAGCAGTACATCGAGCCAATCGTGACAAAGTCCAAAGAGGACACTACCGCATCACGCCGCTGCGTGTTCAGCTACCTCAAGAACAAGGAGGCCGTTGCAGAGCTTTTCCGCACAATCGCGCCTAAGATCGCAACACGTCCGGGCGGTTACACCCGTGTTCTTCACACCGGTTTCCGTAAGGGTGACGGTTCTGAGATGGCTCTGATCGAGTTTGTCGATTTCAACGAGGCAGCTCTCGCATCTGCGCCTAAGGCAGCCAAGAAGACTACCCGCCGTTCAACCAAGAAAACAGCTGTGGCAGCCGAGGCTCCTGCAACTGAGGAGAAACAGGCTGAGTAAATCGGGGCTTTCCGCAATAATATCGCCGTTCCGTGCTGCGGGGTGGCGATATTTTTGTATATTTGTGCGTTAAAAAACTGAATATTATGGAGAAAAGACCTGAAAACGTGCATGCGAAAGACAATGTACAGTCTTCTGCAAAGAATGTCAATGCCGTGATGTATGTCCTTATCGCCGTTGCCCTTGTCCTGGCCGGCGTGCTGGCGTATGTTATGATCTCCAAATCACGGCTTGTGAATGAGCTTAATGAGGAGAAGGCGGAGCTTACTGAGCAGATCATGACCCTGCAGCAGGATTATGCGCAGCTTTCTTCCGATTATGATGTCATCAATTCGCAGCTGGACTCTTCACGCGAGGAGGTTAACCAGCTTGTCGAGAGAATCCGCAAGGCGGATGCCACCAACCGCGCCCAGATCCGCAAGTATCAGCGCGAGCTCGGAACTCTCCGCTCGATCATGCGCAATTATGTGCATCAGATCGATTCGCTCAATACCCTGAACCATAAGCTCACGGCACAGGCTGCCGCGGCACGCAGGGAAACCGCTACCGTCAAGAAGAAGAACGAGGAGCTTCAGAAGACGGTCGAGAGCCTTTCCGATATGGTGGAGACAGGCGCCGTGGTCCGCGGACGCAATATAAAGAGCCAGGCCTACAACAGCAACGGAAAGGTTGTGGACAGGGCCGCGTCGACAGCGCGCATCCTCACCACTCTCGCTCTTGCGGAGAACAATCTGGCCGAGAAAGGCCCGATCCGCGTGTATGTGGTGATTACGGATCCTGACGGCAATCTGCTTACGAACTCTGATTCTCGCGTGTGCAACTATGCCGGCGGCACTCTCGCCACTTCGGCTTCGCGCGAGGTCGACTATCAGGGCAACGAGGTGGAGATGAGCATCTATATGAATGATGTGGAGAAGTACGTAAAGGGCATCTATACCGTGCAGGTGCTTACGGAGCGCACTCTTCTGGGAACCACCCAGTTCATGTTGCGTTAGTCCTGCCGGCGCATGGGAGGAATCTATATCCATATTCCTTTTTGCAAGACACATTGCACGTATTGTGCGTTCTATTCGGAGCTGGTGCGGGGAGCATCCGGCTCCGAAGCGTTTGTAGACGCCCTTGTCAGGGAAATACGTTCGGAGTCTTCTTCCGGAGAGTGGCACGCATATTCCGGCGAAGCTGTCCGGACCCTGTATTTCGGGGGAGGTACGCCGTCCGTGCTTGACGCGGGGCAGACAGGCAGGATTGTCAGCGCCCTGAGAGAGTCTTTCGATCTGTCCGCCCTCGGGGAGTTTACGGTAGAGGTGAATCCGGATGATGTCCTGAGCGGAGGGCCGGGATACCTTGAGGCCCTGCGCGATATGGGGGTGGACCGCATCAGCATGGGCGTGCAGAGCTTTGATGACGCCGTGCTGCGCAGAATGGGGCGCCGCCACGATGCCGAGGGGGCGAGAAAGGCTTTTGCCATGCTCCGTGAGGCGGGATTCGGCAATATAAGCATAGACCTGATATTCGGGTTCACAGGCGCTCTCGATATAAGGAGGCTGCGGGAGGAACTTTCCGGCCTCAGGGGGCTTCCTGAGCATATATCGTGCTATCAGCTGAGCATAGAGGAGGGGAGCGGCTTAGACAGGATGCTGCGCAAGGGACTGTTCTCCATGCCATCGGACGAAGAATGCGAAAGACAGTATTATGATATCTGCGATATGCTGCGCCCGCTCGGCTACGAACACTATGAGATCAGCAATTGGGCCATGCCCGGACGGCGTTCAAGGCACAACAGCTCATACTGGCGGCATGTGCCTTATCTGGGTCTGGGCCCCGGGGCGCATTCGCTGTTCATATCGGACGGAGGTGAATACATGCGCCGCTGGAATGACGGCGATCTGGCTGCATATCTCCGGGCTTCGGAAAGCGGGGACTGGGACAGCGCGCGCGGATTTGAGATACTGACGCAGGAGCAGAAAAGGGAGGAACGGCTGTTTCTCGGGCTCCGTACCCTGGAAGGGGTGGACGGGATGAGCATACCGGAGAGCAAGTGGTTCATCTCGGACAGCATCATAGCGGATATGCTGTGATCTTTCCGGTTTCCCTGATAAAGGGCCGGGTTTGTGAATTTAAACAATAAAAAATCCAAATTATATGAAACATACATTAAAAGATTGGTTTTTAGTTGCGAGGCCCTGGTCTTTCCCGGTGTCTCTCATGCCGGTCGTTACGGCGACGGCTTTCTTGATATGGAGGGGTTATGACGTGAATTATGCGGCGGCCCTGCTGGCTATGCTGGGAATGGTGCTTTTCCATTTCGCCGGCAATGTGCTCAGCGACTGGTTCGACTACCGCAGGGGCGTGGACAATGAGAGGGCCTATGCGATCCCGAATCTTGTCTTCCGCCATTTCAGGCCTGAAGAATATCTGGCGTATTCCGCGCTGCTGTTTGCCGCCGGCATCATCACCGGTCTCGTGCTCTGCATCATGACCGGGTGGGAGCTTCTCTATCTGGGCATCGCCGGATTCCTGCTCGCGATGAGCTATTCGTTCTTCAAGTATAACGCCATGGGGGATATTTTCGTGTTCGCTGTCTTCGGCGTGCTGCCTGTGATAGGAACTTCCTTCGTGGCAGCCGGATTTGTCGACTGGACGGTGCTGTGCGTGTCCGTCCCTCTTGGAATAATGACCGTGTCCGTGCTTCATAACAACAATACGGTGGATATTTCTTCGGACAGGGAATCGGGGATCCATACGGTGCCGATGGTTCTCGGGGAGAAAGTTTCCGTCGTGCTTTATATAGTCTATATGACGCTTCCGTATGTCAGCGTGCCCGTGTGCTGTGCGCTCGGGTATATGCCGTGGTCCGCTATGTTGTGCTGGGTCTCATGTTTTATGGCGGCCGGCAATGCAAGACGCGCCATCGCCTATTTCAGCAAGGGCCGCGAGGCTATAATCGGCCTGGATCAGAAAAGCGCCCAGATGCATCTGGTGTTCTCGCTTTTGTTGTCTGCCGGCCTGCTGCTGGGCCTTGTGTAGAGCGCGTATGAACTTATGGCGCTTATTTCCTGTCCGTGCCCTTGTGGCGTCCGCACCGCTTGTGCGGAGATTGCCGGAGGCCATTTCTGCCGGAGGGGATTGTTTCTAAAATTCTAAACAATTAAATCATATAGACTTGTATTATGACAGAATCCGGTAAAAAGACGTTTTTGTTTGCGGCTATAGCCGTCGCCGCCCTTCTTTGGTTCGTGATATTCAGCCCGTGGACTTCCGCTTGCCTGAATTTCTGGGTGATGATGAGCTGTTCGGCGGCCATCCTTTTGGTCCTGACTTTCATAGGGCTCGGCTGCGGGCGTTGCCGCGGAGTGGGCCGGCCCGATATCAGGAAGGCCGCGGAACAGCTCGGCATAGGCATCGCCGTGGCTTTCGCTCTGTGGGGGATATTCTGGATAGGCGACAAGGCCGCAGGGTGGATGTTTTCCTTTGCCGATGCGCAGGTGGACAGGGTTTACGGCATGAAAGAGGGTTCGGACCCTGCCGTCATCGCGCTGTTGCTGCTGTTCCTTATCGGGCCGGCGGAGGAAATGTTCTGGCGCGGTTTCGTCCAGAACAGGCTCGGGGATATCATCTCTCCGGCGGCATCAATGGCCGTCACCTGCGCGGTGTATGCGCTGGTGCATATATGGTCTTTCAATTTCATGCTGGTAATGGCGGCTCTGGTCGCCGGCGCCGTATGGGGTTTCCTGTACTGGCTGAAGCCTTCCTGGCTCCCTGCCCTCGTGATCTCCCACGCGCTCTGGGATGCGCTTGTATTCGTCATCCTTCCTATATAGCCGGATGTCTTTGATTGATTTCAGATAATAAAAAAGTTATGACAAACGTTAATGAACTTAGAGTGGAGGCGATACGCAGCCTGATGGCCGGGAACGGATGGGATGCCGTCGTGCTGCGAGGCTGCGATCCCCACGGCAGCGAATACCTTGCTCCACGGTATCAGGCCGTCACATGGGTCAGCGGATTTACGGGCGAGGCAGGCGATCTTGTGATCCTGCGTGACGAGGCAGGGCTGTGGACCGACAGCCGCTATTTCATACAGGCGGAGCGTCAGCTGGAGGGGACCGGTATCGGACTGCATAAGACAAGGCTTCCCGATTTGGAGGACATTCCTGAATTCCTGGCGAGAAAAGCCTGCAGGCGTGTGGCGTGCGACAGCCTGTGCGAAAGCGCGGGATCCATGGACGAGATCCGCAGGGCTTGCGCGCGGACTGAAGGTTTCGTGCTGACAGGCGTTCCTGACCTTATCGGCATGGTGTGGACGGACCGTCCTGCCGTTCCGGATACTCCGGTAATATCTTTAGACGAGAGCACCGTCGGCATGACAAGGACGGAGAAGATAGAATGGCTGCGCGGCTTCATGCGCGGCATGGACGTACAGTATATGCTTCTCGGCGCCCTTGATGAGGTGGCATGGATGCTGAATGTCCGCGGCTCGGATATAGATTACAATCCGGTGGTTTTCAGCTACCTGCTGGTGGGTGAGGACAGCGTGCAGTGGTTTGTGATGAAGGACGGGGAGGTGTCCGAGGACACGATGGACAGCTACGAGCTTCTGCAGGGCGAGGGGGTTAGCATCGAACGTTATGATGAGGTTCACCAGACTCTGAGATGTCTGTGCGCCGATGCCGCGTCCATAGCGTATGACCCGTCTACCCTTAACGGCTTTCTGGCGGAGATACTCAAAGGGCAGGTGAAGACAGGCAGCCCGGTGCCGTTGAAAAAGGCGGTAAAGACTCCGGAGGAGATAGAGGGCATGCGTGAGGCTCATCTGGAGGACGGCCTTGCGGTCGAGAAGTTCCTTTATTGGCTGGAGGGCGAACTGACGGAAAGGGAAGTGTCCGAAAGGGAAGCGGCTGATTATCTTCATGAAAGGCGCAGCGAGATACCGGGATACATGGGCGACAGCTTCGGGACCATTTCGGCCTGGGGGCCGGGTGCGGCTTTGCCGCATTATGAGACACCGGAGGACAACGGCACTCTGATACGCCGTAAGGGGCTTTATCTGGTGGACAGCGGAGGACAGTATCTGTTCGGTACCACCGATATAACGCGCACTGTTCCCGCAGGCGAGACCACAAGGCTGGAAAAAGAGGATTATACGCTGGTACTGAAAGGGATGATAGATCTTGCGAGGGCCGTGTTCCCTTACGGAACGGCGGGATGCCAGATAGACGCCCTGGCACGAGGCCCCCTGTGGCGCGCAGGCAGGAATTTCGGCCACGGCACTGGCCATGGAGTGGGATTCTTCCTTTGCGTGCATGAAGGCCCGCAGAGCATAAGGCAGAATTTTCTGTCCCAGCCTATTCTTCCAGGGATGATCACATCCGACGAGCCGGGCCTGTACCGCGAGGGAAAGCACGGCATACGCCATGAGAACCTTCTGCTGTGCCGCGAGGCCTATACCAACGAGTTCGGCAGGTGGCTGTGCTTCGAGACGCTGACCTGCTGCCATATAGATACCTCTGCCGTGCTGGCGGAACTTCTTGACGAGGATGAAAAGCAGTGGCTGAACGCATATAACGCCCGGGTGTTCCGTACATACGCTCCGGCCATAGAGGATGATCCGGAATTCCTGGAATGGCTGCGCCGCAAAACCCTGCCTGTGGCATAGGCCGGTTACGCTGAGTCAATGTTAGTGTGAACGTCCTTAAAAATCGTTTAAACTGCGCTAAATAATGAGAAATAATCAAAGTTTAGCGCGCTATAAACGAAAAAAGAATGTGTAATCTTTTCAGTTGAAGACAGATCAGAATATTCCTAAACCTTGAACGCGTCGTATGATTTTGCTATAAGTTTGCGTATTGAGTAAACTTTTGACGAACTTTTAGCAAACTTTTGAGGTGATTATGGCTCCTATATGAAGAATAAGTACTATATTTGTGAAGTCTAAAGCGCAAAATGTAGTATGTTGACTGAAAAAGATATAAGGGAATTGGTACATGGAGGTGAAGGCTTCAATGTGGACTTTAAGCGAAGTGTGCCCTCAAAAGTTCGTGATATAGCGGCAGAAGTATGCAGTTTCGCCAACTCTGCCGGAGGATATGTGTTGATTGGCGTGGACAATGGCAATCAGATTG